>NZ_WBUS01000240.1 GCF_008933605.1 Albidovulum sp. | reverse complement strand
TGCCGGAACCGATCTGCCTGAGGTCGCCGAGACCCATGAGTCTCGTCACGACGACCCCGAAGGGGATCGAGCCCAGCAGGTAGCCCAGCACCGCCGTCAGGAGCAGCGCCGCCGCGCCGGTTGTGATTTCGGGCACGTCAAGCCTCCCCGCCGAAAACCCGGACGCCGCCGACCCAGGTGCCGATGACGCGCCCCTCCATCCGCTGCCCGTCGAAGGGCGTGTTCTTCGACTTGGAGCGCAGCTTGAAGCGGTCGAGCACGAAGGGCGCGTCGGGATCGAAGAGCACGAGGTCGGCGGGCGCGCCGACCGCGAGCCGCCCCTGCGGCAGGCCGAGCCGCCTTGCGGGGTTGAGCGCCATCGCACGAAAAAGCTGCGGCAGGGTCATGTGGCCCGCGTGGTGAAGCCGCAGCGCTGCCGGCAGGAAGGTCTCCAGGGCCACCGCCCCCGAGGCGGCTTCCTCATAGGGCAGGCGCTTCGATTCCTCGTCCTGCGGCGTGTGCATGGAACTGATGATGTCGATCAGGCCCGAGGCCACCGCCTCCACCGTGGCCAGACGGTCGTCCTCGCTCCGTAGCGGCGGCTTGACCTTGAAGAAGGTGCGGTAGTCGCCGACGTCGAACTCGTTGAGCGTGAGGTGGTGGATCGAAGTCCCGGCCGTCACGTCGAAACCGTTCCGCTTGGCGCGCTCCAGGGGCGGCAGGGCGCGGGCCGTGGTGATCTGATCGAAGTGGTACCTGACCCCGGTCATCTCGATCAGGCCCATGTCGCGGTCGAAACCGATGCGCTCGGCCATGGGGGAGACGGCGGGCAGTCCGCGGAGGCTCGCGAACTTGCCGGAGGTCGTTGCCGCGCCCTGCGACAGGCCCGGCTCCTGCGGATGGCCCATGACGAGGGCGCCCAGCGATTTCGCGTAGGTGAGCGCGCGGCTGAGAACCTTGGTGTCACAGACAACATGGTCGCAATCCGTAAAGGCGATGGCGCCGGCGTCAAGGAGGAAGCCGATCTCGGTCATCTCGCGCCCCTGCCGCCCCTTGGTCAGCGCGGCCATGTGGCGGATGCGAACGGGGCTCGCCTCGGCCGCGCGGCGGGTGACGAATTCCAGCACCTCGGGCGTGTCGATGGCGGGGTTGGTGTCGGGCCGGGCGATGATCGTGGTCACACCCCCGGCGGCGGCGGCGAGACCGGCGGAGCGGAACGATTCCTTGTGCCGCTCCCCCGGTTCGCCGATCTTCACGCCGAGGTCCACGATGCCGGGGGCGAGGCAGCGGCCCTCGCAGTCCACGACCTTTCCTGCGGGGAAGGTGTCAGCCTTTTCAACGGGTTGCGTTAAGATTTCGGTAATCTTTCCGTCGGCGACGACAAGCGTGCCGAGGGTCTCGGTCAGCGCCTCGGGGTCGATCAGGCGGGCATTGGTGAGGAGGGTGGTCATTGGGCCGCGTCCTGTCGTTTGATATTGGTAGGATGGGCAATATTGCCCAACCTACGGTTTCGATATGTCACGCCATCACCCCCACGGCCCTTGCCCCGCGCTCCGCCCACAGGTTCCGCGCCGGAAGGTCGATGGAGTTCGTAAGCGCGCCGAGGGTCTCGATCAGCGCCTCGGGGTTGAGCAGGCGGGCGTTGGTGAGGAGGGGGATCATGTCGGCACAGTCTGATCGGTGGCTGGAAACGGTTCGGTCCCCGCCTTGGCGTAGGTTTCGATGAACCAGCGCCTGATATCGGCGGGCTGTGAATTGAATCGAATGCGCCGGCCGTCTGCTGCGGTGAACATGAGGGATTTGTTGCTCGCGGCATATCCGGGCATCAGTGTGGTTCCGGCACGTTCAAGCGCGCGCATTTCGAGCGGACCGAGAAGCGGCGCCTGAAGCGCGAGAACGCGGCGGTCCGTCAAGGCGTAGCGCTCGCGCCGAATTCGGACCGCCCAGACCAGGAACGCCGCGACCGGCGCCGACATCAGAGGATGTATCTGGGCAGTGACGGCTACCACCACGCCAAGCCCGACGATGAGCCGAGCGTTCTCCGCCCGCCCCTCCCACAGGAGCCGTTCGCCCGGCATAAGTCTTGAGAACCAGATGCCTTTCTCGCCCATGGTCATCCCCCGCGCCCGGTCATGTGACGTACTGCGCGTTCAGATGGCTTCACACCATCACCCCCACCGCCTTCGCCCCCCGCTCCGCCCGCAGGTTCCGCGCCAGCAGGTCCATGCAGGCCATGCGCACCGCGACGCCCATCTCCACCTGGTCCTGGATGACGCTCCGGTTGATGTCGTCCGCCAGTTCCCCGTCGATCTCCACCCCCCGGTTCATCGGTCCGGGGTGCATGACGATGGCATCGTCCTTCGCCAAGCCGAGCTTCTCGGCGTCGAGGCCGTAGCGGTGGTAATACTCCCGCTCGGACGGGATGAAGCCGCCGTCCATCCGTTCCTTCTGAAGCCGCAGCATCATCACCACGTCGGCGCCCTCAAGCCCGGCCTTCATGTCCTCGAAGACCTCGCAGCCGAACTCTCCGATGCCGGCGGGCATCAGCGTCGGTGGGCCGATCAGGCGGATTCGGTTTTCCATCTTGCCGAGCAGGATCAGGTTCGACCGCGCCACGCGCGAATGCGCGATGTCGCCGCAGATGGCCACGGTCAGGCGCTGGATGCGGCCCTTGGCGCGGCGGATGGTCAGCGCGTCGAGCAGAGCCTGCGTCGGGTGCTCGTGCCGCCCGTCGCCGGCGTTCAGCACGGCGCAGTTGACCTTCTGCGCCAAGAGGTCGACCGCTCCGCTCGCCGGGTGGCGCACGACGAGGAGGTCCGGGTGCATGGCGTTCAGAGTGAGCGCGGTGTCGATCAGCGTCTCGCCCTTCTTCACCGAGGAATGGGCGACCGACATGTTCATCACGTCCGCCCCAAGCCGCTTGCCGGCAAGTTCGAAGCTCGCCTGCGTCCGGGTGGAGGCCTCGAAGAACATGTTGATCTGGGTCATGCCCGCCAGCGCGTCGGCGTGCTTGACCGTGCGCCGGTTCAGTTCGACATATTTCTCGGAGAGGTCGAGGACGCTGCGAATCTCCTCCGGGGCCAGATGTTCGATCCCCAGAAGGTGGCGCGCGCGGAATGTCATGAAGGCCCCCGGTCCCCGGCTCAGGCCGCTTATGGCAAAGGATTGGGGGG
>NZ_WBUS01000239.1 GCF_008933605.1 Albidovulum sp. | reverse complement strand
TCCCAGGCGATGTCGTCCGAGCCGGAGACCAGCTGGATCCGCCCCCGATAACGGGTGGAAATGCCGATCGCCCGCTGCATCACGCCCGAGGATTCCTTGATGCCGATCACACGCGGATTGTCCGCGAGCGCATCCAGTGCCTCGTACCCGATCTCGACCCCGTCCTTGCCGGGGTAGGAGTAGAGGACGATGTTCATGTCGGTCGCCTCGATCACTGCGTTGAAGTGGCGGATGATCTCGGCCTGCGTTGGTTTGGTGTAGAAGGGCACGGCCAGCAGGACGGCATGATAGCCCATGTCCTTCGCGCGCTTGGTGTTGGCGATCACCCCGGCGGTCGAGGGCGCGTTGGTCCCGGCGATCAGCGTCTCGCCCGGCCTGGCGAAATCCTTGACGAAACGCAGCACCTGGTCGCGCTCGTCGTCGCTCATCAGGTTGTATTCCCCCGATGACCCGCAGGGCACCCAGCCCGAAACGCCGGCCGCGCGCAGGTTGGCAAGGTGCAGCCCAAGGGCGGCAAAGTCGATCGCACCCTTGACATCGAAAGGGGTGACAAGGGCGGGCATCACTCCGGAAAGCTTCATGTTTTCTTCCTCTCGGTCAGGCTGATTGCCGATCGGTCCCGGCGCTTCCGCGCGCGCCCCGGAACCTGTCGCGGAGATGTCGGCCCGCACTCTTCGGCCGGACGACCGGCGCGCCGCGCGGGCCACCACGGGACGGACGAACCCGCGCCCGAGGGCCACGCACCCCCCGGTCGGACTTTTGGGCTGACGGGACCATCGGACCCATTAGCGAACCCTCCCATTCAGAATTGTGTCGACACCGTGTTGACTATTAAGCCGCCTGTCTACACATTATCGACAGCATTGACAAGAACGGGATGGGCTTGCCGCCCCCGCGCATGGCAGTCTGGCACCTGATACCTGGCCACCCGACCGATGGACGCCGAGAACATGAACAAGACTGACGACTTGCCCGATCCGACCCCGGTTCCACGCCTGAAGGGCGACGGGGCGCGGATCGTCTACGAGCGCCTGAAGGCGGAGATCCTGACGCTGGACCTGGCGCCCGGACAGCATCTGGACGAGACGGATCTCGCGGCCCGGTTCCGGATGTCACGGTCGCCGATTCGCGAGGCGATCATCCGTCTGGCTGCGGAGGGGCTGCTCGTGACCTTGTCCAACAGATCGACGCAGGTCGCGCCGCTCGATCTCGTCGCCTTCCCGAAGTACATCGAGGCGCTGGACTTGCTGCAGCGCGCGAACACGCGGCTGGCCGCGCACTACCGGACCGACGCCGACATCACGGCGATCCGCCGGGAGATGATGGCCTTCGAGGTCGCGGTGAAGCACAATGACTACCTGGAAATGTCGCAGACCAACCTGCAATTCCACGTCGCGGTCGCGCGGGCCGGCCGCAATCCCTATCTCACCGCGCAGTACGAACGCCTGCTCGGCGAGGGGCGCCGGATGCTCCATCTGCACTTCGACTATCTTGCGCGCTCGCAGGATGAATTCCTCCTGACCGACGAGCACGACCAGATCCTGCAGGCCATCATAGACCGCGACGCCGAGCGGGCGGACGACCTCGCCCATGCCCACACGCGACAGTTCCGCGATCGCTTCATGCACTACATGGCCAGCAATCGCGCGGCTGACATGAAACTGTCGAAGTCCCTGCCCTCCGAATATCCGGCGGAGCGCGCCGCCGCGCGATGAGAGCGAGCCCGGGGATCACGCGCCCCCGGGGCCATGTGGACAGGACGCATGGCGCACATAGGAATCTCGCGGGCCGTACCTGATCGCACCCGCCGCCGGCCGCGCTCAGGCTTCAGACACCGCCCGCAGTGCCTCAACCGCCGCCATCATGTGCCCGCTGTCCAGCGCATCGGGCCAGGTGGAGACCTTGGCAGCCACGAGGCCCGCGTCAGGGGCGACGTAGATCATCTGGCCGAAGATCCCGAGGCAGAGGTGGCGCGGCCGGTCCTTGTCCTCGATCCAGAACTGGTTGCGGTAGCAGCCGTTGGGAAACTCCGCCCGGGACGCATCGTCGAAGAGCCCGTGGGCCCCGGCCCGCACGTCCTCGACCCAGGCCCGCGGGATGACCTGTCGGCCCTCCACCTGCCCGTCATTCAGGTAGGCCAGCCCGAAGCGCCCCAGATCGCGCAATGCGGCACTGATCCCGCCACAGGCGAGCCCGTAGCCCACCCGGTCCACCGTGATCTCGGCATCCTCCTCGGCGCCGAGGGGCTGCCACAGCCGCTCCGAGATGAGGTCGGGCAAGCGCCTGCCGCTGACGCGCTGCATCACATGCGCGAAGACATCGGTCTCGATCGAACGATAGGCGAAGCGCGCGCCGTGTTCGGCATCCTTGTGCGAGAGCCCGAGGATCTGCTCCCAGATGCAGCTCGGCCAGTCGGACACGTCGGTATCCGGCGGGGCGGGCTTCCAGCCGCTGCAGTAATCCATCTTGCCGATGTCGCTATCGCGCTGGTCGTAGGTTTCTGTGAAGCGCACGCCGGTTGTCATGTCGAGCACCTGCCGAACCGTGGCCCCGGCCCACGCGGTCCGGGCAAGCTCCGGCAGATACTCCGTCACCGGGGCGGCCGGGTCGAGGAGGCCGTCGGCGATCAGGGTCGCCCCCGCCGTCGCGGTGATCGACTTCGAGACCGACTGCAACAGGTGCAGCGTCCGCGCGTCCATGCCGTTGTGATAGCTCTCGTGCAGGACGCGGCCGTCCTTCCAGACCCACATGCCGTCGGTGTAGGTCGTGTCGAGCATCTCGGCGAAGGTCGTGCTCGTCCCGTCGCCACGGCGATAGGCGAAGTCGTCGAGACTGCCCTCGGCCGCCGGCAGCGGCGAGACCCGCGCACCCCGGCGGATCGGCGCGGTGGGCAGGATCTGGCGGACGCGCTGGAAGGCCCAGCGGTTCCACGGCGGCCGGTCCCAGTCGATGAAGGGGACGCGCATGTCGGCGGGCGGCGGCGCACCCTCCATGATCGGTGGCGGCGTGTCAGAATTGCGGTAGCTGCGCATCGGCTCCCTCCCCCCGGGATGGCGCATTCGCGCATGGCGCGGAGGGGAATGCAACGGGGTCGCAGCGACTTCCCGAACGGCAGGGCGTTTCCGCCCGGCGGCTGTCCGGCGGCGCGCTCATGC
>NZ_WBUS01000049.1 GCF_008933605.1 Albidovulum sp. | reverse complement strand
CCCCAGGCCTTGGAGAACGTGCGCAGAACCGCGAGATTGGCGTGCCGCGCCAGTCGCCGTGCCGGAGCCGAGGCCACGTCGGCGGCATCGCCCGCATAGTCGGCATAGGCTTCGTCAAGGATGACCAGCACGTCCTGCGGCAGCGCCGCCAGCAGCCCGTCAACAGCGCCCTCGGACAGCGCGGTCCCGGTCGGGTTGTTCGGGTTGCAGATCAGCACCACCCGGGCGCGCGGCCCCACCGACGCCAGAAGCCGCGCCGGATCGAGCCGCGCCGCGGCGTCGAGCGGCACCTCGACCATCCGGGCTCCCGCCAGCCCGGTCAGGATCGGATAGGCCTCGTAGGATCGCCAGGGTGTCACCACCTCGTCGCTGGGGTCGCACCAGGCCCGGATCAGCTGGTCGAGGAGGACGATGGACCCCGCCCCGACCGCCACCGCCTCGGGCGGGAGGCCGTGCCTGCGTGCCAGCGCTTCGGCAAGCGTCTCGCCCCTCAGATCGGGATAGCGGTTGGCCCCCGCGAAGGCCGCGGCGACCGCCGCCCGGACGGAGGGGTGCGGCCCGTCCGGCGCCTCGTTCGAGCCGAGACGGTGGCGGAAGGGCACGGTCTGCCTGGCGCGACCGCGGCCGTAGCCTGGCAGGTCGTCGAGCCGGGGGCTCGGCTTGGGAAGGGGAGAACGGGCATCCATGACCGGGCTCAGAACAGGTGCGCGGGAAGCCAGGTGGCGATGCCCGGCAGGAAGTATACGATCACCACGGCAAGGAGTTGCAGCAGGATGAACGGCACCGCACCGGCCCAGATCGCCTGCGTCGACACCGAGGCCGGCGCGACCGAGCGCAGATAGGCGAGCGTGTAGCCGACTGGGGGAGTCAGGAACGAGGTCTGCATCACCAGTGCGATCAGCACGCCGAACCAGATCGGGTCGACCCCGGCCGCGAGGATCGGCGGCCCGACCACCGGGATCGCGATGATCGTGATCTCGACGTAGTCGAGGAACATGCCGAGGAAGAACATCATCACCATGACGAGGATCATGGCGCCATGGACGCCGCCCGGCGCGGACTCCAGCAGCGCCTGGATGCGCAGGTCTCCGCCCAATGCACGGAACACCAGCGAAAAGAGCAGCGCGCCGATGACGATGGTGAAGATCATTGTGGTGGTGCGCGCCGTCGCCTTCATCGCTGGGCCGAGAATCCGGTCGCGCCCCAGATCGCGCCAGATCACGGCGACGGCCAGAAGCACCAGCCCGGCGAGCGCCAGCGCGAAGCCAAGCACCGCCCGCTCGCCGGCCGGGGCGTCGGGGCGCCCGAGCCGCAGGTCGAAGCCCCCGGCCATCGCCATCAGCGCCAGGGTGCCGAAGACCGCCACCCACAGCGCCCAGCGGTTGCGGCCCGTCCGCATCCCGGCCAGCAGCGTCGCGCCCACTGCGCCCACGGCGGCGCCCTCGGTGGCGGTGGCGATGCCGCCCAGGATCGAGCCCAGCACCGCTACGATCAGTGCCAGCGGCGGGAACAGCACCCGCAGGACGTCCCGCACTGAAACCTCGCCAGCACGGGCGCCATCGGTTGTCACCAGAGCCTCGCGCGGCAGCGCGGGCGCCATGCCCGGCCGCAGGAAGGCCGCGAGGAGTTGAAAGACGATATAGAGCCCCACCAGCAGGAGGCCGGGGATCAGCGACCCGGCGAAGAGCTCGCCAACGCTGATCGTCCGGGCGGCGAAGTTGCCCGCCTGGTGCTGCGCCTGCTGATAGGCCGAGGCCAGCACCTCGCCCATGATGATGAGCACCGTCGAGGGCGGGATGATCTGGCCCAGCGTACCCGCCGCGCAGATGATCCCGCTCGAGATGGCCGGCCCGTAGCCGTAGCGGAGCATCACCGGCAGCGCCATCAGCCCCATCGTTATTGTCGTCGCACCGACGATTCCGGTCGAGGCCGCGAGCAGCGCGCCGACAAGCGTGACCGAGACCCCGAGTCCGCCGCGCAGGCTGCCGAACAGCGCGCCCATGGTCCGCAGAAGTTCCTCGGCGATGCGCGCCCGTTCGAGGATCAGGCCCATGAAGACGAAGAGCGGGATCGCGATCAGCGACTCCGCGTTCATCGTGTTGAACACCCGTGTCGGCAGCGCGCCGATCAGGTTGAAGTTCAGCGCGCCCGCGGCCCAGCCGATCAGGGCGAAGATCACCGCTGTCCCGGCGAGAACGAAGGCGATGGGGGCGCCGCTCAGCACAAGGACGCAGAGTCCGGCAAACATCAGGAGGTCGAGGGGGAGCGTCTCCATGTCAGTCGGCCTCTCCGGTCGTCTCGAAGACGTCCACCCTCTCGCCGCCCAGGACCGCGATGCAGCGCAGCGCGACGGCGACCGCCTGTACCGCCAGGAGCGCGGTGAAGGCGAGGATGACGGTCTTGAACAGGTAGGTGTAGGGCATTCCGCCGAAGAAGAGCGCGCCCTCGCGGATCGCCCAGGCCGCCGAGACGTAGGGCCAGGAGAACCAGCCCAGGATCGCGCAGAACGGCAGGACGCAGAGCATGACGCAGAGCAGGTCGATGAGCGCCCGGCCGCGGGCGCTCATGTTGGCGTAGAACATGTCTACCCGCACATGGTCGTCGCGCAGGTAGGCATAGCCCACCAGCAGCATGAAGAGCGAGGCATGGGCATACGTCACCGAATCCTGCAGCTTGATGCTGGTGGAGGAGAACAGGTAGCGCAGCGCCACCGTCGAGAACTTGAGCAGAACCACGGTCGCCACCAGCCACGGCAGCCAGCGCCCGAGTACCCGGGAGGGCCAGTCCAGAACGCGGCTGATGGCGACCAGGTTATGCATCGCGTCCCCGCTCAGCCTTCCGCGAAGGGCTGCGTGCGGGCGTTCATTTCTCCGGCGAAGGCGTAGGGCGCGTACTCCGCCATCAGGTTACGATACTTGGCGTAGCTGCCGATGACCTCGCGCACCACCGGATCGGAATCGGCATGCAGCTCCTGGACAAGCTCGCCCGTCGCCGCAGCGAGGCCGTCGACGATGGCCTGCGGCACCGTGCGGACGGTGACGCCGTGCTCGGACGTGAGCAGGCGCACGGTCTTTGCGTTGTTGATCTCGTAGTCCATCGTGGTCTCGACGGCGGCCGACATCGCCACGGTCTTGACGATGAGCTTCAGATCGTCGGGCAGCGCGTTGTAGGCGGAGGCGTTCATGACGACCTCCTCGGTCGAGGACGGCTCGCCCACGCCGGGAGCATAGTAGTTCTTCGCCACCTGGTGGAACCCGAAGGCGAAGTCGTTCCACGGACCCACGAACTCTGCCGCGTCGATCGTCCCCGACTGAAGCGCCTGGAACACCTCGCCGCCCGGCAGCGTAACCACCGCGACCCCCACCTTGTTCAGCATCTCGCCGGCGAAGCCGGTGGTGCGGATGCGCAGCCCGCGCAGGTCGTCGAGCGTGTTGATCTCGTTGCGGAACCAGCCGAACCACTGCGGGCCGGTGCCGCCCGCGAGGTAGCCCTTGAGGCCGAAGCCGTCGTAGATCTTGTCGTAGAGTTCCTGGCCGCCACCCCAGTACATCCAGCCCAGATGCTCGAACATGGTGAGGCCGAAGGGGAAGGAGCCGAACATCCCGATCGCCTTGTTCTTGGAAATCCAGTAGGCGGGGACAGAGTGATACATCTGCGCCACGCCTTGCGAGACGGCATCGAAGACGCCGAAGGCCGGCACGATCTCGCCGGCGCCGTGCACGTTGATCACCAGGCGGCCGCCCGACAGGTCCGTGATCCGCTGGGCAATGCGGCGGGCGCTGTCGTCGAGTCCCGGTGCCCCGGTCGGCCACGATGTGACCATGTCCCAGGTGATCCGGTCCTGTGCCAGGGCCGGCGCGGCAAGGCCCGCCCCCGTCGCGGCGGCCGCAGTTGCGCCAAGAAACTTCCGTCTGTGCATTCGAGTCTCCCAGTTGCATGTGATTGTATATGCAACTTAAGAATTCGACGCGAATCGGGAACCTGTCAAGTAGAATGTAGACGCAGGGTTCAACGGGCGACGCGCATCCGTCCGGCAAGGCTGAAGCGGGTGCCCGGATGCAAGAGCCGCGCACTCGATGCGATCATGCCGCGCGACCAGGTCCGCCTGCGCAGCAGCAGGACGGGATCGCCCGTCGCCATGTCGAGCAGCGCGCGCGTCGTGTCGTCGGCCGGGACCGCCTGGATCACATGCTCGACCTCCTCAAGCGGGCCCGCCGCCATCAGATGCACGTTCGGCGTGATCCGGGTATAGTCCTGTTCCAAGTAGTCCGGCGAAAACCGCGGGTTGACAAAGCGGTCCTCGATCTGCAGCGGACGATCGTTCTCGCGGTGCAGGAGCACCGAATGAAACACCGCCGAGCCGGGCGGAACATTCAGTTCGGTAGCAAGCGCGAGGTCGCAAAACACGGTCTCGAGCTTCAGAACCTCCGTGGAATGGCGGTTTCCGCGCGCTTCGATCTCGTCATGGATGTTGCGCAGTTCGAGAAAGGTGGACTGACTTCGCCGCGGCGCGACGAAGGTTCCCGCGCCCTGCCGCCGCACCAGGACGCCTTCTGCCGAGAGGTCGCGCAGGGCGATATGCACCGTCATCCTCGACACGCCGAGGAGATCGACCAGCTGCGTCTCGGAGGGGATGCGCGCGCCCTCCGCCCATTCACCGGCTTCGATCTTCGACAGGACGTGGTTGCGGACCATCTGGCCTAGCGACAGCGCCGGCTCCCCGTCGGTGTCGGGTCGGCCCTCTCGAGCACCACTTCTCCTGCGCCGGCTCATGGGCATCGTTGTTCGCTGTCCCGCTTTCCTGATGGCAACAAGCTATGACAAGTTGCAAGCGAGCGCCAGAAACAAAACCCGGGAATCGCGGTCTTGGCGCTTGACAGAATCGCTGTTGCCGGTTGTATAAACTTGTATATGCAACTACTGCCGCCGCATGGTGTCGGCGACGAACAACAATTTGCCGAGGAGGACACGATGGGAAAACCCGAGATTCTATTTTCCGTCCGCGCCATGGGCGGAAACAACCTGCGCTGCAAGGGCTGGAAGCAGGAGACGATACTGCGGATGCTCGAGAACAACATGGAGAACGCCGAGCATCCCGAAGAACTGGTGATCTACGGCGGCATCGGCAAATGCGCCCGCAACTGGGAAAGCTACCACGCCATCGTCAAGTCGCTTCAGGAGATCGAGAACGACGAGACGCTGGTGGTCCAGTCGGGGATGCCGGTGGCGATCTTCAGGACCAGCACGCTGGCGCCGCGCGTCGTCATGGCCACGACCAACATCATGAAGGCGACCTGGCCGATCTTCTACGACCTTCAGGACAAGAACCTGACGATCTATGCCCAGTACACCGCCGCGCCGTGGGAATACATCGGCACGCAGGGCGTGATCCAGGGCACCTTCCAGACCCTTGTCGCGATCAAGGACCAGCATTTCGGCGGCAGCCTCAAGGGCCGCATCCTGCTCACGGCCGGGATGGGCGGCATGGGCGGCAACCAGACCCGGGCGATGGCGATGCTCGGCGGCGTCTGCATCTGCGCCGACGTGGACGAGAAGGTGATGAAGCACCGGCTCGAGGTCGGCTACTGCGACGAGATCTGCTACGACTTCGACGAGGCAGTGGCCAAGGCCAAGGCCGCGGCGGCGGCGGGCAAGCCCCTGGGCATCGCGCTCTTCGGCAACGCGGTCGAGGTGCTGCGCAAGGCGAAGGAGACGGGCTTCATGCCCGACATCATCACCGACATGACGCCGGCGCACGACCCGCTGTCCTACGTTCCCGAGGGCCTGACCGTCGACGAGGCGCGCGATCTTCGCAAGGCGGACCGCGACCGCTACTTCAAGCTCGCCGGCAAGGCGATGATCGACCACCTGACCCTGATGAACGAGTTCCACGACAGGGGCGTGCAGGTCTTCGAGTACGGCAATTCGCTGCGCAAGGAAGCGCGCGACGCCGGCATGCCGGTGAACAAGGCGATGCAGATCCCGGGCTTCGTCGCCGCCTACATCCGCCCGCTCTTCTGCGAAGGCCGCGGGCCCTTCCGCTGGACCTGCGTGTCGCGCGACCCGGAAGACCTGCGCAAGCTCGATGACCTCGTCGAGGAGATGTTCGCCGATGACGACCTCGTGCGCGGCTGGATCCAGCTTGCCCGCAAGCACATCCCGATCGAGGGCCTGCCGGCGCGCATCTGCTATCTGGGCTTCGGCCAGCGCAAGGCCTTCGGCATGCGTGTGAACGAGATGGTGCGGAACGGCGAACTGAAAGGCCCGGTCGCCTTCTCGCGCGACAACCTCGACTCCGGCTCGATCGTCAACCCGACCTTCGAATCCGAACGCATGCTCGACGGCTCCGACCTGATCTCGGACTGGCCCTACCTGAACGCGCTCCTGAACACCGCCGCCGGGGCCGATCTCGTGGCGATCCAGGAGAACTACTCGATGGGCGAGGCCGTGCACACCGGCGTCACCATGATCGCCGACGGCTCGGCCGAGGCGGATGTGCGTCTGGCGGCCTGCCTGACCACCGACTCAGGCATCGGCGTGGTGCGCCATGCCCAGGCCGGCTACGACATCGCCCGCAAGGCGGCGGCGGAACGCTTCGCCAAGGACGGGGTGCAGGTGCCGCTGTGGTGGACGCGCGAGGCGACCTTCGGGCCCGACGACGCCGCGGCGCCGCGCAAGAAGTCGAAGTAAGCAACAGGAGGCACCGGCATGGCACGGATCACGGCACTCATCGAGAACGCAGGCCAGGTCCTGACCTGCGCGCCAGACGCGCCCGATCTGGTCGGTGCCCGCACGAACACGGTGGTGGCGGTCAGCGGAAACGTGATCGCCGCCATCGGCAGCCCCGGCGAGATTGCCGCGGGGCACGACCTTTCGGGGGCGGAACGGATCGATGCCGGGGGCGGGCTGGTCATGCCCGGCTTCGTCGATTGCCACACGCATCTGGTGTTCCACCAATCGCGGGTCGAGGAATACGCCCAGAAGGTGCAGGGCCGCACCTCTGCCGAAATCAAGGCGATGGGTATACCCGTGGGCATCACCGCGACCGCCCGGATGATGCGCGAGGCGTCGATGGAGGACCTGGTCGCCAGCGCCGCCGAGCGGTTGGAACACATGCTGGCCTTCGGCACGACGACCGTCGAAAGCAAGAGTGGCTACGGGCTGAACACCGCGACCGAGATCAAGATGCTCGAGGTCAACCGCGAACTGGCGCGCCGCCAGCCGATCGAGATCGTCTCGACCTTCCTCGGCGCGCACGAGTTTCCCGACGACAAGCCGCGCGACGAGTACATCCGCGAGATCATGGACGAGATGATCCCCGAGGTGGCGCGGCGGGGCCTCGCCGAGTTCAACGATGTCTACTGCGACGACGGTTACTATACGGTAGCGGAGTCCCGCGCCATCCTGGCACGCGGGCTGGAGTACGGGCTGAAGGTGAAGATCCATACCGACGCCTATTCGCATATCGGCGGCTCGGCCCTTGCGGCGCAGTTGAGGGCGGTTTCGGCCGATCACATGAACTTCACCGATCCGTCGGAATATGCCGGCCTGCGCGATGCGGGCGTCACTTGCGTGGTGATGCCGGCGCTCGATTTCGCGGTCGGACATTCCCGCCCCTTCGACGCCCGCGCGCTGATGGATGCTGGCGTCACCGTGGCGCTTGCCACCGACATGTGCCCCGGCTGCTGGCTGGAATCGATGCCCTTCGTCGTGCAACTCGCCTGCCGGCTTTACAAGTTCAGCCCGGCCGAGGCGATCCTCGCGGGCACGCTCCACGCCGCGATGGCGCTGGACCGGGGCGACCGGCTCGGCTCGCTCGAACCGGGCAAGGATGCCGACATCGCGATCTTCCCCTATGGGCGCTACGAGGACATGGCCTATCGCCTTGGCCGGGGCCGGGCGCGGCTGGTGATGAAGGCGGGGAAGGTCGTCTACCGCAACACCGAGGGGGCGTGATGCAACCTGTCGAGATCGTCGCGGGCGACAGCCCGGTCATCCTCGGGCAACCGCATGGCGGCACCTGGCTGCCGGCCGATGTGGCCGACCGGCTGAATCCGACCGGCCGCGCGCTGGCCGACACGGATTGGCACATCGGCCGGCTCTACGACGGCCTCCTGCCCGGCGCGACGGTCGTGCGGGCGACCTTCCACCGCTATCTGATCGACGCGAACCGCGACCCCACGGGAAGCTCGCTCTACCCCGGCCAGAACACCACCGCGCTCTGCCCGGTGACAGATTTCGACGGCCGACCGATCTGGATGGACGGCGAGGAACCCGACGCGGAAGAGATCGCCGCGCGCCGCGCCGCCTTCCACGCGCCCTATCACGCCGCGCTCGCGGCCGAGGTGCGGCGGGTCCAGGCGCGCCACGGTGTGGCGGTGGTCTATGACTGCCACTCGATCCGCTCGGAGATCCCGTTTCTCTTCTCCGGCACGCTGCCGGTGTTCAGCATCGGCACCGATGGCGGCACGACCTGCTCCCCTGCCCTGTCCGAGCTGGTGCTCGCGGCCTGCCAGGGCTCGGACTATCCGACCGTGCTCAACGGGCGTTTCAAGGGTGGCTGGACCACACGCCATTACGGCCGCCCCGGCGAGGGTGTCCACGCGATCCAGATGGAGCTGGCACAGCGCGCCTATCTTGCGGCCGAGGCCGCGCCCTGGGCCTTCGACAGGACCCGTGCCGACCGCCTGCGCGCGGTTCTGGGGCCGATCCTGACCGGCCTTGACAGCCTTGCGCGGTCGGGCGCGCTGGCCGCCTGAAGGAGTGACCCATGACCACGATCTATGAAGTCGAGCACCTGCACCAACCCGGCGGCTGGCTCTCGCCCGGCTATGTCGAGGTGGGGGACGAAGGTGTCATCGGGTCGGTCTCGGCCGCGAAGCCCGCCGGGCGGCCGGTGGAGCGGCTCCGGGGCTTTGGCGTGCCGGGGCTGTCGAACCTGCATTCCCACGCCTTCCAGCGGGCGCTGGCCGGCCGGACCGAGTTCGTCACTGCCACGCGGAGCGAGGACAACCTCTGGACCTGGCGGAAGGAGATGTACCGCCTCGTCGACCGGCTGACGCCCGAGGCCTACGAGGCCATCGCGGCGCTGGTCTATCTGGAGATGCTCCAGTTCGGCATGACCGCGGTCTGCGAGTTCCACTATGTGCACCACCTGTCCGGCGGGCACGCGCATGCCAACGCGGCCGAGATGTCCGACCGGCTGATCGCGGCGGCCGACCGCACCGGCCTGGGCCTGACGCTCCTGCCGGTGCTTTATGCGCATGGCGGTATCGGCAAGCCGGTGGAGGAAACGCAGAAGCGTTTTGTGCATTCGGTGGAGGATTACCTGACGCTGATCGACACCCTGCGCGGGCGCAGGGCGGCGCATCCCAACCTCCGCGTCGGCCTTGCGCTGCACTCGCTGCGCGCGGTCACCCCGGACGAGGCGCGGGCCGCGCTGGCGGGGATGGATGCGATGGACCCGGCCGCGCGGCTCCACATCCATGTTTCGGAGACCACACACGAGGTCGCGGAGGTGAAGGCGGGCCTCGGCGCGCGCCCCGTGCAATGGCTCCTCGACAACCTCGGGCTCGACGACCGCTGGTGCCTGGTCCACGCCACGCATCTCGACGCCGCCGAGATCGCCGGCGCGGCGGCCAGCGGCGCGGTCGCCGGCATCTGCCCGCTGACCGAGGCGACGATGGGCGACGGCTTCTTCGCCCTGCCGGAATACCACGGTGCGGGCGGTGCCTGGGGCATCGGCACCGACAGCCACTATTCGACCTCCATCGCCGAGGAACTGCGCATCCTCGAATGCGGCAAGCGGCTGGAGCTTCGCCGCCGGAACGTGATCGCCCGGCCCGATGGCGGCGCGCCGGTCCACAGCGGACGGGTGCTGTTCGACACCGCGCTGGCGGGGGGCGAACAGGCGTCGGGCCGGGGCGGCGGCGCGCTGGTCGCCGGGCGTCGGGCCGATCTGGTGATGCTCGACCCGGTGTCCCATGTCCTGCTCGGCCACGGTCCCGACACGGTGCTGGATGCCTGGATCCTCGGCGGAACGCAGAACCCGGTGCGCGACGTCATGGTCGCCGGACGCTGGGTCATCCGCGACGGCCGCCACCCGGACGAAGAAGCGATCCGCGCCGCCTACCGCACGGCCGCGGCCACGCTTTTCGACTGAGGCCCCGAGCGCCATGCGAATCATCCGCGCTGCCGACCTGACCCCTGCCCCCTGGAAGAACGGCGGCGGCATTACGCGCGAGATCGCGCGCCTTTCCGACGATCGCGGCCTTCTCTGGCGCCTGAGCCTGGCCGAGATCGAACGCGACGGCCCATTCTCCGACTTTGCCGGCCTTGAACGAATCCTGACCGTCATCGCCGGCAGCGGGCTCGTTCTGGAAATGCCGAACCGGTCCCCCCGGCTCGACCGGATGGATTCCTGTCGCTTTGCTGGCACCACCCCGGTCACCGCGCGTCTGTCCGCCGGCCCGGTAAGCGACCTGAACCTCATGTTCCGCTCGGATACCTTGGCTGGTTCGGTGCAACCAATGCGGGGCGAAGCGCGGCAGGGGATGAGGCCGGGCCCGGGAGAAACCCTCGTCGTCCACGTCGTCGCGGTCGGCGCGACCCTGAACGGTGCCGACCTCGGACCCGGCGACACCGTCCTCGACGCGGCGGGGGACCTCGTCCTGCCGGCGGGGGGCGAAGCGATCCGCATTTCCATCGTTCAACGGCCGGTCGCGCCGATCGCGAAATAATCCCTGATTGCCACTGCCGCCGCCGTCAGCGCCGGATTGGGGGGCGGCGCCGACACGTGGGCGAAAACCAGCCTCTGGCTTGGCATTTCGTCCCGCAAGGGCCTGTGCACGATCAACCGATTGTGGGCGGCGTCCTCGCCGTCGGCGGGTGTGACCAGAAGCGAGACGCCCAGCCCGGCGGCGACCATCCGCCGCGCCATCTCGATCGACCGGGTCTTGAGCCGCACCCGTGGCGACAGGCCCCTTTGCCAGAACGGCACCATCAGGAACTCGCGGCTGAGCGGAAGGTCGATGAGGATGAAATCGCACGCCGCCAGCTCGGCGAGACTGACCGCCTCGCGCGCGGCAAGCGGATGGCCCGCCGGCAGAATCGCCTGCGGCGAAAGCTCCGTCAGCACGGCGCGGTCCGTCCCCGGGGGAAGGCCGACATCGTAGCTCAGCGCGCAGTCGATCACCCCGGCGGCAAGGAACCGCGCGATCCCTTCCAGATCGGATTCGCGCAGATCAAGCTCGGTATCGGGAAGCCTTGCGCCCAGATGCGCCGCGATGCCGGGGACCCACGTGGGACCCAGGGTGGCGAAGTACCCCAGGACCAGCCGGTTGCGCGGCCCCTTGCCGTCGCGGTGTGACATCGCCTCGACCCGGGCAAGGATTTCGCGCGCCTCGCGCACCTTCTCGGTGCCGAATGGCGTCAGTTCCAGGCCCTGCGCCTGCCGCCGAAAGAACAGGGTCTGGCCGAAATCCGCCTCCAGTTCGCGTATGGCCGCAGAGATCGACGGCTGCGACACGTTCAGTAGCGCCGCCGCGCGGGTGGCACTGCCAGTCTGGGCGACCGCGGCGAAGTATCTCAACTGGCGCAGGGTCGTCATTATCGGAATTTCCTATTCCGGCTGCTCGAATACAGTTCTTTCTTCTATAGCCTCGCCCTGCGATCCTGTCTCCGGCAAATCTCTCGGGAGCGGACCATGACCAATCCTTGTCTGACAGGCACCCGCGTGCTGGACCTGACCCGCGTGCTTGCCGGGCCGTTCTGCACCGCGCTTCTTGCCGATCTTGGCGCAGAGGTGATCAAGATCGAGACACCCGGCGGCGACGACTATCGCCACGTTCCGCCCGTGGCCGACGGCACCGGCGGGCTCTTCCGGCTGCTCAACCGCGGCAAGAAGAGCGTGGCGCTCGACCTGCGGTCGGATCGCGGGCGCGAGATTGTCGGCCGGTTGGCGCGGTCCAGCGACATCCTGGTGGAGAACTTCCGGCCCGGCGTGATGGACAGCATGGGGCTCGGCTACGCTGCGCTTTCCGAAGCCAATCCGGGGCTCATCCAGGTCTCCATCTCGGGCTTCGGCAGGCAAAGTCCGATGGGGGACCTGCCGGCCTACGACCTCGTGATCCAGGCCATGACGGGCTTCATGGACCTGACGGGCGAGCCCGACGGGCCGCCGACGATGACGGGGGAATCGGTCGCCGACCTCGCATCCGGCCTCTTCGCCTCCTGGGCGGCGCTCGCGGCGCTGATCGCGCGCGCGGGGACCGGCAAGGGGCAGCTCGTCGACGTGGCGATGTACGACTGTCTGTTCAACCTGATGCCCGCCGGCCTTGCCCAGCATCTGCACGGCGATCAGCGGCCGATGCGGGTGGGCAACCGCCACCCGCTCGGCGCGCCCTTCGGGGTCTTCCGCGCCGGCGATGGCCATTACACGATCGCGGTGCTGAATCCACGCCAGTTCGCCAAACTGGCCGCGGCGATGGGCCGACCCGAGCTTGCCGAGGACCCGCGCTTCGCGTCGAACGGGCCGCGCCACGACAACCACGCGGCGCTGAAGGAGCAGATCGAGGCGTGGAGCCGCCCTCTGCCGGCCGCCGAGGTGTTGGAGCGGCTGCGCGCCCACGACGTTCCGACCTCGCCGATCCTGACCCTGCCGGAGGCCGTCGCCGGGCCGCAGGTTGCCGCGCGAAACCTGCTGCCGATGGTCCCGGCCGCCAGCGGCCGGGCAGAGCGCGTGATGTCGCAGCCTGTCCGCTTCTCCGCGATGCCAGCGCAGCCGGTGGCGGCTGCGCCCGGCCTCGGTGCCGATGGGCCTGCCATTCTCGCAGACCGGCTCGGCCTTTCGGAGCAAGAGATCGCCCGGTTGATCGACGACGGTGTTCTGCACGACGCAACCCGCAACCCTGAGAGGGCCTGACATGCACGACAGCTTGCTGACCGACGACCAGCGCATGATCCGCGACAGTGCCCGCGCCTTCGCGCAGGAACGCCTCGCGCCCACCGCGGCGGATCGCGACCGCGGCAAGGACTTTCCGCGCGACGAGATGGCCGAATTGGGCGCGCTCGGCTTCCTCGGCATGCTGGTGCCGGAAGCCCTGGGCGGCGTCGGTGCCGACCATGTCAGCTATGTCATGGCGGTGGAGGAGGTCGCCGCGGCGGATGGCAGCATCGGCGCGATGATGGCGCTGCACAACGGGCTGGTGTCGAGCCCGCTCCTCCGCCACGGCTCGGAAATGCAGAAGCGCCGTTACCTCCGGCCGCTCGCCGAGGGGAAGATCAACGGCGCCTTCGGCCTGACCGAGCCGGAAGCCGGATCGAACGCCTTCGCCATCGCGACGAAAGCCCGGCGCTGCGACGGCGGCTACCGGATCAGCGGCACCAAGCAGTTCATGTCGAACGGCAAGTCCGCCGACATCGCCATCGTCTTCGCCGCCGTCGACAGCGACGACCCGCGCCGTCGCATCACCGCCTTCCTGGTGCCGCCTTCGTCGCCGGGCTATGCCGTCCTCAGGGTCGAGGACAAGCTTGGCCTCTCCGCGTCGGAGACCTGCCAGGTGGGCCTCGACGATGTCTTCGTGCCGGAAGACCATGTCCTCGGCGCCGTCGGCGGCGGCTACGCGCTGGCGATGGGCACGCTCGAACTAGGCCGGCTCGGCATCGCGGCGCAGTCGGTGGGCCTGGCGCGCGCGGCCTTCGATCTCGCCCATGCTTACGCGCTGGAACGCCGCACCTTCGGCAAGGCGCTGATCGAGCATCAGGCGGTGGGCTTCCGGCTGGCCGACATGCGCATGAAGGTCGAGACCGCGCGCTGCTACCTGCATCATGCGGCACGGCTGCGCGATGCCGGGCAGACGTGCAAGACCGAGGCGGCGATGGCCAAGCTCTACGCGTCCGAGATGGCCGAATGGGTCGCCTCGGAGGCGATCCAGGTGCATGGCGGCTACGGCTACCTCAAGGACTTCGCGGCCGAACGGATCTATCGCGACGCGCGCATCTGCCGGATCTACGAAGGCACCAGCGACATCCAGCGCATGATCATCGCGGCCGAGCTTTCACGCTCGGCATGCGCCTCGGCGTGAACCGGGGCGTGACCAGCGCCGTCGTCTGACACCGGCCGGCGATGCGGGGTGGGTTGGTCCGCATGTTGGCACCACCCGGGATGCGCGTGGCGTCGGTGTCCGTCGCGCGCCGCGGATGCGCCCGCCCCGATCCCGTTCGCCCGGCGCGCGCGGCCGCATCGGCAGCGGGAAGCACGGGCGCCTTCGTCATACGCTTGCCTCTCCGGTCTTCTCGCCCCGCTCATGTTTGGGCGCGCCACCAATACATGCATCCTCATCCTCCGGGATACTTTCCAGCTGCTGGCCTGCGCAGGTGTCCCACACCATCTCGCGGATGGCATGACCGATGAAGAACCCGTCGATCGGCATCGTCACGGTACTCCTTCCCGTTTTGGCGGGGCTCGGGCGTAGACTCTGCGCGGCCATTTTCAGCTTCATGGCGGGGGTGAGCCCGCCGATGCCCATGTTGGGGCGTTCGTTGTTGTAGGTCCATAGCCATTCGGTGGCGATCTGCTGCACCTCCTCGATGGTTTCAAAGATGTAGAGGTCCGGCCATTCGTGCCGGACGGTCCGGTTGTGGCGCTCGACATAGGCATTCTGCTGCGGCTTGCAGGGCTGGAGGTAGGTCAGGGTGATGCCCTGCTTCTCGGCGCAGTTCATGAGCGTCGAACTGACGTATTCGGGGCCGTAGCATGTTGGGAGTGATGCGTTGTTAACGGTTGTGGCCGCGCGCGAAGCCATCAAATCGCGCAGCGGTCGGCCATGAAATCCATCGACCAGACCAGGTTCGGCGCCTCCGGAACGGCCAGCTCCTCCGGCTTGTCGCGCTTCAGCCGCCGCCGCGGCTTGATCCGCAGGTTCAGCTCCAGCTCGCAGTAGATCCTGTGGACCCGCTTGTCGTTCCAGACATTCCCCTTCACGTTGCGCATATGCAGGAAACACAGGCCAAAACCCCAGGTGTTGTGGACATTGGTCAGGCCGACCAGCAGGTCGGCGATCAGTTCGTTCTTCGCGTCGCGCTTCGGGCTGTAGTGGAAGCAGGTCTCGCTGACGCTTAAAGCCCGGCATGCCAGCGCGATGCTGACCCCCTTCCTCGCCACCGCCCTCTCGGCCGGCTGGCGGTGCAGATGTACCAGACTGCCCTGATATCCGCGGTCCCTTATCATCTGGAACAAGGCACTGCCGGTGCGGGTACCGTCTTTCCATCTTTGGCTCAGGAACTCGCCAACTATACCCAGAACGCCGGCGGCGCCGTTTTCCGCACCTGGTGCGCGCAGTGCCACGGTTCCGGCGCGACTGGCGCGATGGGCTACCCCAACCTTCTCGACAACGACTGGCTCTGGGGCGGCACGATGGAGGACATCCACACCACCATTACCCACGGTATCCGCAACACCACGGACGCCGACGCGCGCTATTCGGAAATGCCGAAGTTCGGCGCCGACGGTCTCCTGGAGCCGGAGCAGATCGACCAGGTGGTGCAGTACGTCCTGCAGATCTCGGGCCAGGAGCATGACGCCGCCCTCGCCGGCGAGGGCGCGGTTGTCTTCACCGACAACTGCGCGGCCTGCCACATGGAAGACGGCACCGGCGATCGGGCGCAGGGCGCGCCGAACCTGACCGACGCGATCTGGCTCTTCGGCGGCGATCAGGCGGCCCTGACCGAGACCGTCACGAATGCCCGCTTCGGCGTGATGCCGTCCTGGACAGGACGCCTGAGCGAGGCCGACATCCGCGCGGTGGCGTCGAAGAACGGAATTCGGGGGGGCAGCCGCCCCCCCGGATAGAGAGCACCGGCGCCCCGTCCTGTTCGCGCGTTTCCTGGGGTCACCGGTGCCCTTCTCCTTCTACCCCATGGCGACGCCTTTGCCACCGCGTTCTTCGGCGCGGCGCGCATCGCTTCTGGCGACCAGGTTCGCCAGCACCACGCCCGACGCGATGTAGAGAACGCCGAAGCCCAGCACTGCCTCACCCGGCAGCGGGCCCACGTCGGCACGTTCGACGAAGCCGGCCCAGCTCGTCACCGGCAGGGGATGGATCATCAGCTTGCCAACGTAGGCCATGCCCTGGATCCCGAGAATCCAGAGGTAGTTGCGCCGGATCCGTCGGCCGAGCGCGGTCAGAAAGGAGATGTGGTAGGTGGGATGCAGGTAGTCGTCGGCCAGTACCTGGTGCCAGGCGGTCTCGGTCCGCAGGTCGCCGGATGTCAGCATCGGGGCGTAGAAGTTCCTTTCCAGCCACCGCGAGCGCGCCCGCCAGACGTTGAAGTAGCGGTAGCGCCGCGACTCGAGGGTCAGGAACACGAGTATGAGGACGCCGACCAGGAGGAGCGGTAATGGCGAGGCTCCGGGCGAGGCAAAGGTGATCGAGAGCGCGACACCCAGCGTCACCACCGCCCAGTTGGTCGTGGTGTCGAGCCGCGTCCGCCAGATCGTCGAGCGGTAGACCTCCGCCCGGTAGAGATGCGCGATGGCGCCGATCTCTGCCGCCGTGAATTCGGTGCAGTCGATCGCGCTGCGTCGTTCAGCCATGGTCCCCTCCCTCGCTGCGGGCCGCGCGCCGATTTGACGTCGTGATCACCCCTCCCGCCAAGTGCGAATTCACCAGAGCGTGAAGGCCGGACGGCGGTTTCGCCGCATGTCCGGGCGCGATTTTGACCTGTATCAAGGTTCCGACAGGCCATGTCAGCG
Source organism: Albidovulum sp. (assembly GCF_008933605.1). Classification (GTDB taxonomy): domain Bacteria; phylum Pseudomonadota; class Alphaproteobacteria; order Rhodobacterales; family Rhodobacteraceae; genus Albidovulum. The sequence goes on along the minus strand of NZ_WBUS01000049.1, from coordinate 4,923 downwards.
TAGTCAGGCCGCGCGAACAGTGAGATCCGGGACCGTATCATGAGCTCCAGCGAGAATCCTCCGGCGCTTTACGCCGCCCGGGAACCCGTTTTTCCGCGTCGCGTGAAGGGTCAGTTCCGCAACCTCAAATGGGTGATCATGGCCATCACCCTCGGCATCTACTACATCACGCCCTGGTTGCGCTGGGACCGGGGGCAGAGCCTGCCCGACCAGGCGGTGCTGGTCGATCTCGCCAACCGCCGCTTCTACTTTTTCATGATCGAGATCTGGCCCGATGAGTTTTACTTCATCGCGGGACTTCTCATCATGGCGGGGCTGGGGCTCTTCCTCTTCACCTCGGCGCTGGGTCGGGTGTGGTGCGGCTATGCCTGCCCGCAGACCGTCTGGACCGATCTCTACATCCTCGTCGAGCGCTGGGTGGAGGGCGACCGCAACGCGCGGGTGCGGCTCTGGAACCAGGCGTGGGATTTTCGCAAGTTCCGTCTTCGGATGACGAAGTGGGTGCTCTGGCTCCTGATCGGGCTGGCCACAGGGGGCGCCTGGATATTCTACTTCACCGACGCGCCGACACTGCTTCAGGATCTGGTCCACGGCACGGCCCATCCCATCGCCTACCTGACGATGGCAATCTTGACCGCGACGACCTTCTTCTTCGGCGGTTTCGCGCGGGAGCAGATATGCATCTACGCCTGTCCCTGGCCCCGCATCCAGGCCGCGATGATCGACGAGGACACGCTTGTCGTCGCCTACCGCGAGTGGCGCGGCGAGCCGCGCGGAAAACTGCACAAGGGGGAGCCGGACCCCGCCAAGGGCGACTGCATCGACTGCATGGCCTGCGTCAACGTCTGCCCGATGGGCATCGACATCCGGAACGGCCAGCAGCTCGAATGCATCACCTGCGCGCTCTGCATCGACGCCTGCGACGAGGTAATGGACCGGATCGGCAAGCCGCGCGGGCTCATCGCCTACATGGCGCTGAAGGACGAAGTGGCCGAGCGGGCAGGCGGGCATCCGAAGAACGTCTGGAAGCACATCTTCCGTCCGCGGACGATCCTCTACTCCGTCCTCTGGTCGTCCATCGGGCTCGCGATGCTTGTCGCGTTGTTCCTGCGGTCGCCCATCGGGGTCGACGTCACGCCGGTGCGCAATCCGCTGTTCGTCACGCTCGCCGACGGCGCGATCCGCAATACCTACGAGGTTCGGCTGAGGAACAAGCATGGCGAAACGCTCCCCTTCACGATATCCTTGCAGTCCGACGCCCCGCTCGAGCTGACGCTCGAAGGGACCGACCAGAAGGTGGTGGACGTGCCGGCGGACGAGACGAAGATGCAGCGGGTCTATGTCACCGCCCCGGCCGGCAGCCCCGCCGCCGGCGTGCCCCGGACCGAGATCGCGATCGTGGTCGAGGACATGACCAACGGCGAGCGGGTTGTGCACGGCACGGTCTTCAACGGAAAGGACGACTGAGATGGCGGCGCCGCTCACGGGTCGGAAGGTCCTGATCATCGCGGTCGCGGCCTTCGGAGTCATCATCGGGGTGAATGTGCTGATGGCCGTCAAGGCGATCAGCACCTTCCCGGGGCTGGAGGTGAAGAACTCCTATGTCGCAAGCCAGGTCTTCGACGCCGAGAGGAAGGCGCAGGAAGCTCTGGGCTGGACCTTGTCGCACGAATACTCCGACGGCACCCTGACGCTCAGCTTCCGCGACCGCGATGGCCGGCCGGTGCAGGTGGAGAGGCTGTCGGCCATCGTCGGGCGGACGACGGAGGCATCGGATGACCGCCGCCCCGCCTTCGACTGGACCGGCGCCGACTACGTGGCGGCCGAGACGCTGGCGCCGGGCAAATGGATGATCCTGATGGAAGCCTTTGCCCCTGACGGAACACGGTTTCACCAGCGGCTCGACCTCTTCGTCACGGGCTGATCCATGTCGGCCGCAGCCCCCTCGATTTCCGCCTGCCCCGCCTGCGTTGCCGCGCCCGCGGCAGAGGATATCGCCGCCCGCGCGGCAGGGGTCCATGCAGGAATCGTCCTGTCGCTGCCGACAGCCCATTGCGCCGTCTGCATCTCGGACGTGGAACGGGCGCTTTCCTCCATGCCGGGCGTCACCTCGGCGCGGGTGAACCTGACGCTGAAGCGCGTCTCGGTCGCGGCAGAGCCGCAGGTGACGGCCGAGCGGCTGATCCGGCGGCTCGACGCCATCGGCTACCCGGCGCATGAACTCGACCCCGGTCTCCTCTCCGTGACGGAGACCGACAAGCGCAGCCGCGACCTTCTGATGCGGCTCGGCGTGGCCGGCTTCTCGATGATGAACATCATGCTCCTCTCCGTCGCCGTCTGGTCGGGCGCCGAGGCGGCGACGCGCGACATGTTCCACTGGATCTCGGCGGCGATCGCCCTTCCGACGCTGGCATTTTCGGGCCAGCCCTTCTTCAGGTCGGCCTGGGTGTCGCTGAAGGCGCGGCGGCTCGGGATGGACGTGCCGATCTCGCTCGCGCTCATCCTGGCATCGGCGATCTCGCTCTTCGAGACCTTCAACGGGGGCGAACACGCCTATTTCGACGCGGCCGTGTCGCTCTGCTTCTTCCTGCTGGCCGGGCGCTACCTCGACTACCGGAGCCGCGCCGCAGCGCGGTCGGCGGCGGAGGAACTCGCCGCGCTCGAAGTGCCGCGGGCGACGAGGCTGGAGGCCGGCGAGGAGCGGGTCGTTCCCATCGCCGAGCTTCGCGCTGGCGATCTCGTGCGCGTCCGTCCGGGCGCACGGATGCCCGTCGACGGCGTGGTGACCGACGGCGCGTCGGAGATCGACCGCTCGCTCCTGACCGGAGAGACGCTACCCGTGGTGGCGCGTGAGGGCGTCGCGGTCAGCGCCGGAGAGGTCAACCTGACGGGGCCGCTCACCGTCCGCGTGACGGCTGCCGGCAAGGAGTCCTCGCTGCACCGCATGGCCGATCTGGTGGCTGTGGCCGAGAACGCGCGCACACGCTACACCTCGCTCGCCGACCGCATGGCAAGGGCCTATTCGCCGGTGGTCCACCTGATGGCGCTCGCCTCGTTCTCGGTCTGGCTCTACCTGACGAAGGACGTCCGGCTGTCGGTCAATGTCGCGGCGGCGGTTCTCATCATCACCTGCCCCTGCGCGCTCGCGCTCGCCGTGCCGGCGGTGGTGACGGCCGCCTCGGGCAAGCTCTTCCGCAAGGGCTTCCTGATCAAGGACGGCACCGCGCTCGAACGTCTGGCCGAGGTCGATACCGTGGTGTTCGACAAGACCGGGACGCTGACGCTGGGCGAGCCCGAGGCGCTGGGTCTGGTGGACTACCCGCGGGAGCAGCTTGAGATCGTCGCGGCACTGGCGGGCGCCTCGTCGCACCCCCTGAGCCGGGCGCTTGCGCTGGCGCTGGAGGCAGAGGGCATCCGCCCGGCGGCGGTCGGGGATCTCGTCGAGGTGCCGGGGTCGGGGGTCGAGGGCCGCCTGGCGGGCGAAAGGGTGCGGCTTGGCCGCGCGGAGTGGCTGGGCGCCGAACCGGGCCAACGGACCGCAACCTGGTTCTCGCGTGCCGGCAGACCGGCGGTGGAGTTCGCCTTTGCCGACCGGCCGCGTCCCGGCGCAGCGGAGGCCGTGCGGGGCCTGATCGCCGGCGGCAAGCGCGTGATCCTCCTGTCGGGCGACAACGAGGTGCCGGTAGCGACGCTGGCCGGCACGCTCGGCATCCCCGAATGGCGCTCGGCGATGCGGCCGGAGGAAAAGGCCGCGCGCATCGCCGAGTTGACGGCCGAGGGCCGCCGCGTGCTGATGGTGGGCGACGGGCTGAATGACACCGCCGCGCTCGCCGGAGCGCATGTCTCGATTTCACCCGCCTCGGCGCTGGACGCGGCGCGGACGGCGTCCGACATCGTGCTGCTCGGTCAGGATCTCGCGCCGCTCGCCGACGCGGTGCGGATGGCGGTCGTGTCGCGGCGACGGATCAAGCAGAACTTTGCGCTGTCGCTCGCCTACAACGTCGTGGCGGTGCCGGTCGCGCTCGTCGGGCTCGCCACGCCGCTTGTCGCGGCGCTGGCGATGTCGACCTCGTCGATCACCGTGTCCCTGAACGCGCTCCGGTTGAAGTGAGGGCCCCGCGGTGGAAATCCTCGTCTACCTGATCCCGGTCTCGCTCTTCCTAGGCGCGGTCGGGCTCGCGGCCTTTCTCTGGTCGCTGAAGCACCGGCAGTATGACGACCCCGAGGGTGACGCAAACCGCATCCTCGGCAAGGACTGGGACGACCGACCGAAGCCCTGAGACGGCCCCGGGGCGGAGCGCTGCCCGGGTCAGGGCCCGACGACGCTGCATTCGGCCTGTCGTGCCTGAAGCCTGCGGCAGGCGAGCTGCGCCATCTCCTCGGTCAGGCCCACGAAGTTCGCGTCGAAGCCGCCGCGGCGCGACACGACCTTGCGCAGTGCCTCGTCAAGCGTTGCCATTTCCACCAGCGCGACCTGCAGGAGCTGCCGTTCGGCGTCGTAGCGCGAGCCGTAGTGGCCGACGTTGATCGCCCATTGCCGTCCGCCCGAAGTGGAGACGCGGGTAACGACTTCCAGTTCTTCCGCTTCCGGTTCCGCGGGCGTGAAGACGGCGAGCACGATCTGCTCGGGCCGCGTCTTCGGGGCGGGCGTGTCGGGAGCGGTCTCCTCGGCCGCAAGCTGGACCTCGACCGCCTCGGCGGGAAGCTCGGCGTCGGTTGCCAGGTCAGGTGCGGACTCGGTCGCCGGTGCTGCGGGTTCCGGCGCGGGCAGGAGTGTCGCTTCGGCCACCACCGTCTCCGCGGGAACCGGCTCGGTGGTCTCGTCCGGTTGCGGCGCCCCGGCGAGCGTCTCGGGCCGTGCCGGCGGGCGCAGGGCGGGCAAGACGGGCGCAACGGCGAGCTCTGGAGGCTGGGCGGCTGCGT
>NZ_WBUS01000048.1 GCF_008933605.1 Albidovulum sp. | reverse complement strand
GTGCTACCCGGCGGTGAACCCGGCCTTGCCGTCGCGCTCGGCGGCGTCGGGATCACGCTCGAGGATCTCGTGGGCGCCTATGCCGCGCTCGCCCGGCTGGGCGCGCCGGTACGGCTTGCCACGCGGCCAGGCGCTGCGCAGCTTGGGGGCCCGCGCCTCATCTCGCCCGAGGCCGCCTGGCTCGTTGCCGACATCCTTGCCGGCCTCCCGCCCCCTGCCAATGCGCCCGCGCACCGCATCGCCTACAAGACCGGAACGAGCTATGGCCATCGCGATGCCTGGGCGGTCGGGTTCGACGGTGCCCATGTGGTCGGCGTCTGGCTGGGCCGGCCCGACGGCGCCGCGCTACCCGGCGCCTTCGGCGGCGAACTCGCCGCCCCGATACTCTTTGACGCGTTCGCGCGGATCGGCCCCGAGCGCGCACCGCTGCCGCCTCCGCCACCATCGACACTGATCCTGCCGAATGCGCGCCTGCCCCAGCCGCTCCAGCGCTTTCGCCCGAGGGGCGCCGTCCTCGCCGGCGGAGCCGTCGGTCCCGAGGTCGCCTTCCCGCCCGATGGCGCGCGGGTCGAAGCCGGCGCGGCGCTCGCGCTCAAGGTCCGGGGCGGAATGCCGCCGTTCACCTGGCTCGCCAACGGCGCGCCGGTCGTCCTCGCCGACCGCAACCGGGAATCGTCGCTGTACGCTCCCGGCCCGGGCTACGTCACGCTCTCGGTCATCGACGCCCGCGGTGCCAGCGCGAGCGCCACGATCACGCTCGCCCCCTAGGCTTCTTCGGTGCCCAAGGACCATCGGCGGAGGCGGGCCGCGCGAATCAGCGCGCCCCGCCCCCAACCGGCGCCTCTCAGCTCCGCTCGATGGCGAGCGCGATGCCCTGGCCGCCGCCGATGCACATGGTGACGAGCGCGCGGCGGCCGCCGGTGCGCTCCAGTTCGTGGAGCGCCTTCACCATCAGGATCGCGCCCGTCGCGCCGACCGGATGGCCGAGTGCGATGGCGCCGCCGTTGGGGTTCACCCGTGCCGGATCGAACCCGAGTTCCTTCGACACCGCGAGCGCCTGGGCCGCGAAGGCCTCGTTGGATTCGATCACGTCGAAGTCGCCCACCGAAAGCCCGGTCCGCTTCAGAAGCTCGGTCACGGCGGGCACCGGGCCGATCCCCATGACCTCCGGCCGCACGCCGGCGTGGGCATAGCCGAGAAGCCGCGCCCGTGGCTTCAGACCCGATCTCGACGCGGCCCCAGCGGTGGCGAGCACCAGTGCTGCGGCGCCATCGTTGATCCCGCTCGCATTGCCCGCCGTCACGCTGCCGTCCTTCTGGAACACCGCCTTCAGACCGGCGAGCGCCTCAAGGCTGGTGGCCTTCGGATGTTCGTCGGTGTCGAAGACCACGGTGCCCTTCCGGCCGACGATCTCCACCGGAACGATCTGGTCCCTGAACCGGCCCTCGGCGATCGCACGGGCGGCGCGGATCTGGCTTTCCATGGCGAAGGCATCCTGGTCGGCGCGACTGACGCCATTTTCCTTCGCGACATTCTCGGCCGTCACGCCCATGTGTCCGGTGCCGAACGGGCAGGTAAGCGCCCCGGTCATCATGTCGAGCGCCTTCGTGTCGCCCATCTTCTGGCCAAAGCGCGCGGCCTGAAGGACGTAGGGCGCGCGGCTCATGCTTTCCGCCCCGCCGGCGAGCGCGAAGTCGGCGTCACCGAGCATCAGGCTCTGTGCCGCCGAGACGATGGCCTGTGCGCCCGAACCGCAAAGGCGGTTCACGTTCATCGCCGGCGTGCCGTTCGGGATGCCGGCCTGGATCGCCGCGACCCGGCTCAGGTACATGTCGCGGGGCTCGGTGTTGATCACGTGGCCGAAGACGACATGGCCGATCTGCCCGCCCTCGACGCCTGCACGCTCCAGCGCTGCCTTCGCTGCGACCGTCGCCGTGTCGATGGGCGCCATCCCGGCAAGCGCCCCGCCGAAGGTGCCGATCGCGGTGCGCGCGCCGGACAGGATCACGATATCGTCGCTCATGCAGACCTCCTGTGGAAAGAACCGCTGGAACTCTAGCCGCCGCGCCGCAGCGAAACCAGCGTGATTTCGGGCGGCTGGAAGATGCGCAGAGGCACGCCCGAATAGCCGATCCCGCCCGAGACGATCAGATGGCGCCCCGCTTCGCGGATATGGCCCCAGCCGTAGCGCGAACGGAAACGCGAGGGTGTCAGGGGCCGCCATCCCGCGAGGTTCACCTGCCCGCCATGAGTATGGCCCGAGATCTGCAGGAAGGCGCGCGCGTCGCCTTCGGCGAAATAGTCGGGCTCATGGGCCATCAGGATCGCCGGCGCTCCCGCCGGCACCGAAGCGAAGGCCGCATCCGGATCGTGCAGGCCGGGACGTCCCAGCCGCCTGAGCGCCCGCTGGCTGTCCATCCCCACGAGCCAGAAACCGGTCCCGTGCGGCAGGCATTCCGCACGATTCGTCAGAAGCCGGATCGGACCCTGCTCCAACGCCTCGACAACCGAGTTGCGTGCGAACCCGGTCGCGCGCGACAGCCGGCAGTCCCACCAGTCGTGATTGCCCATCACCGCCGCGACGCCAAGGGGCGCGGATAGCGGTGCAAGGGTCTCGACGACGGCCGCCGCCGGGATGGCGCGGGCGGGAAGGTTCCGGTCCGCGATGAAATCGCCAGGGATGAGGACGAGATCGGGCCGGAGTTCATTCGTCGCCGCGACGATGCGCGCGAGGGCGGAAAGCGGCGTCCAGGGCGTGCAGGCATGAAGGTCTGCGAGCACGGCGATCGTCAGATCGGGAAGCGTCCAGCGCGGGTCCGCGATCTCGTGCCGCACGATCCGGGGGCGGCTGAACATCGTCAGCGGACGAAAGCGCGCCTTCCCAGCCATGGTCATCCGCCCGGCAGGACGGGCTGCCGCCCGCCGGGCCCGAGCAGCCAGACCCGATCGCCCTCGATCACCACGACCGAAAGGGCGCGGCCGTATCCCGCACCGGTATCTATGTTGAGACGATTGCCATAGTGGGCGACACGATCGACCGGCGTGTGGCCGTGCACGACCAGGGCACCATGTTCGCGCGGATCGTCGAGGAAGGGCCGCCGGATCCAGAGGAGATCGTCCTCGGCCTGCGCGGCCAAGGGCACGCCGGGCCGGATGCCGGCATGGACGAATACCGCCTTCCCCCGGCGATAGCTGACGGGAAGGTGGGTCAGGAATGTGACGTGCGTCCTAGGGACGGCCAGGAGAGCATCGGCGTGCAGATCGAACAGCATCCGCTCCCCCGCGCCCCCGACACCGTAAGAGGCTAGCGTCGTATCCCCGCCGAGGCGCGGCTCGATCCAGTGCAGACCCTCGCGCAGCCCGGGATCGTGGCTGTCGGGATCGGCGAGAAACCCGGTGAACATCCGGTCGTGGTTGCCCTTCAGCACGATCCACGGCTCTCCCCGATCGACACCGGCCAGAAGGAAGTCGATCACGCCGCGACTGTCCGGCCCGCGGTCGACGAGATCGCCGATATGGACAACGGGCGCCCTGCGGTCGCCCGCCCGCCCCTTGTCCGCCGCAATGCGGTCGTGCACCTCTTCCAGCTTGTCGCGTGCGCCGTGGATGTCGCCTATGGCGTAGGTTCTCATGCCGATCCCTGCCCGTTCCGGGGCGGACGCTACCCTGCCCGCCGGTCTGCGGCAACCGGCGGGCAGCGCGCCCTTCTCAGCCGATGTCGAAGACGAGCGGCCGGACCTGGGTGAACTTGCCCGTGGCCTGGAGCGCGCGGATGACCTCAGGCTTCGGCGCCTCGTCGAGATAGAGAAGCGCGATCGCATCCCGCCCCACGCCCGACCTGCCGAGGGTGAAGTTGGCGATGTTGACGCCCGCATCCCCAAGCGTCTGGCCGAGCGTGCCAATGATCCCCGGAACGTCGTCGTTCGTGGTGTATAGCATGTGCGCCCCGATCTCTGCGTCGATGTTGATGCCCTTGATCTGGATGAAGCGGGGCTTTCCGTCCGAGAAGACCGTCCCGGCGATAGAGCGTTCGCGCCTGTCGGTCACCACGGTCAGCTTCATGTAGCCGTCGAAGACGCCCGCCTTCTCCTGGCTGGTGGTGGAGATCTGGATGCCGCGCTCCTTTGCCACGACGGGGGCCGAGACCATGTTCACGTCCGGGTTCGTCGCCGCCATGATCCCGGCGATGGCGCCGCAATTGAGCGCCTGCAGGTTCAGCTTCGCGGCCGTGCCATCGTAGAGGATATTGATCGCCTTTACCGGCTCGTCGGTCATCTGGCCGGCGAAGGCGCCGAGATGCTGGGCGAGCTTCATCCAGGGCCCCATGACGGCGGCCTCCTCGGCGGTGACCGACGGCATGTTGAGCGCGTTCTGCACCGCCCCGGTCAGCAGGTAGTCCGACATCTGCTCGGCCACCTGAAGCGCCACGTTCTCCTGTGCCTCGGTCGTCGAAGCGCCGAGATGCGGGGTCACGACCACGTTGGGCAGGTGGAAGAGCGGGCTGCCCGTCGCCGGTTCGACTTCGAAGACGTCGAAGGCGGCGCCAGCGACGTGGCCCGATTCCAGCGCCTCGGCCAGCGCCGCCTCGTCCACAAGGCCGCCGCGGGCGCAGTTGATGATGCGAACGCCCTTCTTCGTCTTCGCGATGTTCTCCTTCGACAGGATATTGCGGGTCTTGTCGGTCAGGGGGACGTGCAGGGTGATGAAATCGGCGCGGTGCAGCAGCTCGTCGAGGTCAACCTTGGTCACGCCCATCGACTTCGCGCGCTCATCGCTGAGATAGGGGTCATAGGCGATGACCTTCATGTGCAGCCCCAGCGCCCGGTCGCAGACGATGCCGCCGATATTGCCCGCCCCGATCACGCCCAGCGTCTTGTTGAAAAGTTCCACCCCCATGAAGCGGTTCTTCTCCCACTTTCCGGCATGGGTCGATTCCGACGCCTCCGGCAGTTGCCGGGCAACTGCGAACATCATCGCGATGGCGTGTTCGGCGGTCGTGACGGAGTTGCCGAAGGGCGTGTTCATCACGATCACGCCCTTCCTGGACGCCGCGGGGATGTCCACGTTGTCGACGCCGATCCCGGCACGGCCGATCACCCTCAGTCGGGTCGCGGCGGCCAGCAGCTTCTCGGTGACCTTGGTTGCCGAGCGGATGGCAAGGCCGTCATACTGGCCGATCACCTCCAGAAGCCGGTCCTTGTCCTTGCCGAGCTCGGGGAGGTAATCGACCTCCACCCCCCGGTCACGGAATATCTGGACGGCGGTTTCCGACAGCTTGTCGGAGACGAGAACTTTTGGTGCCATTTCAACAGGCTCCTTGATTTTCAGAAGATTCGGGATGATCTGTGGCGGCCTTCAGGCCGCCACCGCCTGCGCTGCGATCTCGGACTCGAAGGCCCATTCGATCCAGGGCATGAGAGCGTGTACATCGGACACCTCAACCGTCGAGCCGCACCAGATGCGCAGGCCCGGAGGCGCGTCGCGGTAGGCCCCGGCGTCGAGAGCCACGCCTTCCTTCTCCAGCCGCTTCGCGACCGCCTTGGCGAAAGCCGCCCCGTCCCTGATCCGCTCGTCTGTGAACTTCAGGCAGATGCTCGTGGTGGAGGCGGTCACCGGGTCGGCGGCAAGGTTGGCGATCCAGTCGCGTGTCGCGACGAAGTCCGCAATGACCTTCGCATTCGCGTCCGCCCGCGCGATCAGCGTCTTGAGCCCCCCCATGGACCTGGCCCAATTCAGCGCGACGATGTAATCCTCGACACAGAGCATGGAGGGCGTGTTGATGGTCTCGCCCTCGAAGATGCCCTCGATCAGCTTGCCGCCCTTGGTCAGGCGGAAGATCTTCGGCAGCGGCCAGGCCGGGGTGTAGGTTTCCAGCCGCTCCACCGCACGTGGCGACAGGATCAGGACGCCATGCCCGCCCTCGCCGCCGAGCGCTTTCTGCCAAGAGAAGGTAACCACATCGAGCCTGTCCCAGGGCAGATCCATCGCGAAGGCGGCGCTCGTCGCGTCGCAGATGGTGAGTCCCTTGCGATCGGCCGGGATCGCGTCACCGTCCGGCACACGCACGCCGCTCGTCGTGCCGTTCCAGGTGAATACGACATCCTTGTCGAAATCGACCGTCGCGAAATCCACGATCTGGCCATAGGGGGCCTTCTTCACGGTCGCATCGAGCTTGAGTTGCTTGACGACATCCGTCACCCATCCCTCGCCGAACGACTCCCAGGCCAGCATCTCGACCGGCCGCGCGCCGAGAAGCGACCACATCGCCATCTCCACGGCCCCGGTGTCGGAGGCGGGCACGATGCCGATGCGGTAATCCGTCGGCACGCCGAGAACCTCGCGGGTGAGGACGATCGCCTCCTTCAGCTTCGCCTTGCCGATGGCGGCGCGGTGCGACCGGCCGAGGGGTGCGTCTGCGAGCATGTCGAGGGAGAAGCCGGGGATCTTCGTGCAGGGGCCCGAAGAGAAGCGCGGATTTGCCGGGCGCGCGGCCGGAGTCGTCTTGACCATTGCTGGTATCCTTCCAGATATACGCCCCTCGTTGGGGAGGGGTGTCCCGCTGCCGGGATTAGAATGCGGCGCAGGCTGGCACAAGCCGGAAATGTGCTCTAAAGCGCCGCTTGACGAAGCAAAACCGACACCCAATTCCACTATCGGAAACTTCACGCCGAGGACCGTACTCCATGCACGTCGCCACGCTCCTTGTCGATCCGAGCCGCTCCGACCTCGACCGTGCGGCGGTCGAGGCCTTGCGCGACGCCTGGGGCGGCGGCGCAGCGCGCTGGCTCAACCCCGGCATCGCCGCAGAGTTCGAGGTCGCGGAGATTCCGGCCAATCGTTGGGAGGTCTGGCACGGACTTCAGGGCCTTGGTGTCGACCTGGTGGTGCAGCCGGCGGAGGGGCGCCGGAAGAAGATGCTGCTCGCCGACATGGATTCGACAATGATCGGGCAGGAATGCATCGACGAGCTTGCCAACATGGCAGGGGTGGGTCCGCGCGTCGCTGCGATCACCGCCCGGGCGATGAACGGTGAGCTGGATTTCGAGGGCGCGCTGCTCGAACGGGTCGGCCTTCTGCGGGGCATGCCCGAAAGCGTGATCGGACAGGTGCTCGCCGAGCGCATCACCTTCACGCCCGGCGGGTCCACGCTCATCGCCACGATGAAGGCAAACGGCGGCTACGCGGCGCTTGTCTCGGGCGGTTTCACCGCCTTCACCACCGCCGTCGCGGCGCACCTCGGCTTCGACGAGCACCGCGCCAACACCCTACTGGCCGAGGGTGGCCACCTCACCGGTGACGTTGCCCGGCCCATCCTCGGACGCGAAGCGAAGATCGCGGCACTGAGGGAGATTTCCGCTCGTCTCGGCATCGCCCACGCCGACGTCCTCGCGGTCGGCGACGGCGCGAACGACCTCGGCATGCTGCACCTCGCGGGCGCGGGCGTCGCACTCCACGCCAAACCGTCGGTCGCGGCCCAGTGCGACATCCGCATCAATCACGGCGACCTGACCGCGCTGCTCTATATCCAGGGCTATGCGGCAGAGGACTTCGCCTGAACGGCTGCATCGTCGCCCGAGAAAGCCCCGCCGAAGGCCGCGGGTCTCTGCCGCCGGAACGGCGGGCGTGAGTGCATGGCATGCGCCCGGGGCGGGCGCGCAACGGGATCAGGCGGCGAAGCCGGACGCGAGCCGCATCTCGCCCACGGCGAGGCCGCGGCGGTTGCGGATAGGGTCGGTCAGGTACTGCCCGACGACCGTGTGACCCGCGTCCAGCACGCCCGTCCGAACGAGAAGCGCGGTGACTGCCGCCTCGGAGGCGCGCGTGCCGCCGTCGACGATCTTCAATGCGATGCCCCGCTTCTGCTCGGGCAGGATGGCGACGAAGACTGCCTCGGCCCCGGTCTTGACCGCGACCCGTCCGCCCATCGCGCGCATGAGGCTGGTGCAAGCCCGCCCCTCGCCGGCGACAAGATCGGGATGCGCCACCATCGCCCGCCAGAGCCGCGCCGCGGCCCGTTCCCGCGTGGTCCCTTCCGGATCGGCAGCGGCAAACCGTGCCATGGCGCGCGCAAGGCCATGCACGGTCGTCGCGAAGTTCGGCGCGGAGCATCCGTCGATGCCGTAGCCGGGCGAGGTCTCGCCTGTCACTTCCTCGAAGGCCAATTTCACGGCCCGCTGCACCGGATGGTCGGGCTCGACATATTCCGGTCCGGCACCGAGATGCCGCGCCAGGGTGAGAAAGCCTGCATGCTTGCCCGAACAGTTGTTGTGGATCTGGCAGGCCGCACCACCGGAGCAGACGATCTCCTTCCGGGCGTCGGGGTCGTCGGGCATCTGCGGCCCGCAGCGCAGGTCGGCCTCGCCAAGGCCAAGCTCACCCAGCCAGCGTCCGACCGCCTCGGTATGAACATGCGCCGCGTTGTGGCTCGCGCAGGCAAGCGCAAGCTGCGCGCTGCCAACACCGGCAGCGTCTGCCGCACCGCTCTCCAGGAGTGGCAAGGCCTGGATCATCTTGCAGGACGAGCGCGGGAAGATGACGGCAAAGGGGTCGCCCCAAGCCTCTATCACATCGCCCCGCTCGTCGCAGACGACGGCATGTCCCGAGTGGATGCTTTCCAGCATTCCGCCGCGCCAGAGTTCAACCATCGGTATCGCCGGCATCTTCCCTCACCTTTGCGCGAAATTCCGCCTCCGGGGCTTTTCCCGCCTCGGGGATTCGCGCTAAGACCGGCATATCGAGTTGACGGGTTTCCCGCCATGCCCAAATCGGCCGCGCGAAGCGGCGCCGGCCCGCGACGGGCCGTCATCGCGGGCGGGAACGACGGGGCGACGACAGCGGAGGCAGGTTACGACATGACTTCACCGATCTTGCGCGCGACGGGCGCTCTTGTTCTTGCGCTTGCGACGACGACGGGCGCCCTTGCCCAGGTTTCCACCAACCGCGTGGCCGCGAATACCGACTGGAGCGTTTTCGTCGAGGAAAACCCCAAGGAATGCTGGGGCGTCACGGCGCCAAAGGAAACCGTGAACACCAAGGACGGCCAGGCCGTGTCGGTCCGGCGCGGCGACATCCTCCTCTTCGTTACCTATCGTCCGGGCGCCGCCGAAGGCGAGGTCTCCTTCTCGGGTGGCTATCCCTTTGCCAGCGGCTCCACGGTCTCGCTTGACATCGGCGGGACGACGTTCGAGCTCTTCACCGAGGGCGAATGGGCCTGGTCGGGGTCGAAGGACGACGACACCAAGATCATCGCCGCCCTGAAATCCGGTGCCTCGGCCGTTCTGACCGGGCGCTCCGGCCGCGGGACCCAGACGAAGGACACCTTCTCGCTCCTTGGCGTCAGCGCCGCGCTCGACGAGGCGAAGAAACGGTGCGCCGGCTGAGCCTCGCCGTGACCTCTGGCGGCCAGGATTAGGACGGCCTTAAACCCCGCGCGCTAGACCTGTTCCCGGGTGAAAGGAACGGGTGGTGGAATGGCCAGGCAGAAGAATGCCGCGCCAGTCATCATCAAGCGCAAGAAGGTCGTCGGCGGCGACGGGCACCACGGCGGGGCGTGGAAGGTTGCCTATGCCGACTTCGTGACCGCCATGATGGCCTTCTTCATGCTGATGTGGCTGCTGAACGCGACGACGGAAAAACAGCGGAAGGGAATCGCGGACTATTTCAGCCCGACTATCCCGCTCAGCCGCATATCGGGCGGCGGAGACGGATCGTTCGGGGGCGACAGCGTCTTTTCCGAGGATCTGATTGCCCAGAACGGCACCGGCGCGTCGAACCTTCGGCCCACGGCCGAGCGTCAGGCGCTCGGCCAGACCGGCACCGACAGCGCCGAGAAACCGGATGCGACTGCCGCCTTTGCCGAGGAAGCGCGCAGAATCGAAGAGGCTCTCATGGGCATCGGCGGCGAAAGTATGGTCAGCGAGCAGGCGGCCCGGCATATCGTTACACGCGTGACCGACGAGGGACTCATCGTCGAACTCTTCGACCTTGAGGACGAGCCGCTCTTCGAGGGCGACACAGACAATCCCGCGCCGATCACCATGGAAATGGCCGGCATGCTCGTGACGGTCTTTGCCCTCGTGAAGAACGGTGTCGCCGTCGAGGGCCATATCCGGTCGCTTCCGGCCGTCCTGCGCGACAATCCTGCCTGGGACCTTTCCGCCGCCCGCGCTATGCGGATGCGAAGACTCCTGGAGGCCGAGGGCTTCGCGCCGGAGCGGGTGCGGCGCGTCACCGGACATGGCGACCGCGCCTCCGCCGTGAAGAACCCGATGTCCGATCGCAACAACCGCCTCGAAGTCATTCTTCTGCGGTCCGACCGCTAATATCCGCGGGATTTGATCCGTTAGGGCGATGTTAAGCAGCCGCACTGCAGGGTGGGCCGAACGACGGGACACAGCAGCAGAAAGGCGGCACCCATGTCCATTTCGTCATCGCTCAATGCCGGCGTCGCTGGTCTCAGTGCCAATGCGACGCGGCTTGCGACGATTTCCGACAACATCGCCAACTCCGGTACCTACGGCTACAAGCGCGCCTCGGCGGATTTCGAGAACTTCGTGATCAACCAGGCGCGCAGCGCCGGCACCTATTCGGCGGGGGGCGTACGCGCCTCTTCCTCGCGCCTGATCGACGAACACGGCGCACTCGTGGCGACGTCGAATGCGCTCGACCTCGCCGTCGCCGGCCGAGGCATGTTGCCGGTGACGACCGCGCTGGACGCCACGGCCGGCGAACGTGCCCTCATGATGACCACGACGGGTGCCTTCCGTCCCGATGCCGACGGCGTTCTTAAGACCGAATCCGGACTCGTCCTGCTCGGCTGGCCCGCCAATGCGGACGGCAGCATCCCGATCCTTCCGCGCGACACCGTTGCAGGGCTGCGACCGGTGGTAATCAACGCCAACCAGACGGCGGGCGATCCGACCACCACGATGAGCCTCGGCGTCAATCTGCCCGCAACCGAAACCGAATGGGGCAGCTCCGGCACGCCGCTTCCCCTCTCGATAGAGTATTTCGGAAACCTGGGCACATCCGAAACGCTCGACATCACCTTCACGCCGACCGTGCCGGCTTCGGGCAGTTCAAACACCTGGACGATGGAGATCCGCGATTCCGCCCAGGGTGGCGCCGTGATCGGCCAGTACTCAATGACCTTTGACGACACGCGGGCGAGTGGCGGCACCTTGGCTTCGGTCACCACGCTGACCGGCGGCCCATATGATCCCCTGACCGGAACCCTCAATCTCACGGTCGCCGGCGGACCGCTGTCGGCGACGATCGGAAAGCTCGGCGACGTCAACGGTCTGACCCAGCTCTCGGACAGCTTCGCACCGACGTCGATCACCAAGGACGGATCCCCGGTCGGAAACCTCACCGCCGTAGAGGTGGATGACAAGGGCTACATCACCGCCACCTACGACACGGGCTTCACGCGCCGGATCTACCACATCCCCGTGGTCGACGTTCCGAACCCGAACGGCTTGATCGCGATGAACAACCAGACCTTTCGGGTCTCGCCCGATTCCGGTTCCTTCTACCTGTGGAATGCGGGCGATGGCCCGACCGGAGGGATTGTCGGCTATGCGCGCGAAGGGTCCACCACCGACGTTGCGGCCGAACTGACCGCGCTGATCCAGACCCAGCGGGCCTATTCCTCGAACGCCAAGGTTATCCAGACCGTGGACGAGATGCTTCAGGAAACCACCAATATCAAGCGCTGAGGACCGGCAGGGTGGGCCGTTTCCGGGAGGCTGAGGCATGAGCCTGTCCGCATCGCTCGCGAACGCACTCACCGGGCTGACCGCCTCCGCCCGGGCCGCCTCCGTCGTCTCGTCCAACGTCTCGAACGCGCTGACCGAAGGCTATGCACGGCGCGAACTCCACCTGTCGCCGCAATCCGTCGGCGGGACCGGCGCCGGCGTGAAGGTCGACAGCGTGACCCGCGTCGTGGACCGCGCGCTCGTGACGGACCGGCGGCTCGCCGATGGCGAGGCGGGAAACGCCCGGCTCAGAAGCGGTTTTCTCGCCCGGATCGAGGATCTGACCGGCACGCCGGAGAACGAGGGCTCTCTCTCGGCACGCATCGCCTCGCTGGAGTCGGCACTCATCCAGGCCGCGAGCCGGCCGGACAGCCAGGCCCGGCTGCAGGGCGTCGTCGACGCCGCGACGGGACTCGCCGGCCATCTCAACACGTTGTCCGACGCCCTCGGGCAGGAGCGGATGGATGCCGACGCCGGGATCGCCGCACAGATTCGCACGCTGAACGACTCGCTTGCGAACATCGACCGGCTCAACGCCGAAATCCTTGCGGCGGCTGCCTCGGGTCACGACGCGACCGCGCTGATGGACCAGCGGCAGACACTCGTGGACCGGGTGGCTACAATCGTTCCGGTGCGCGAGGTCGCGCGCGATCATGACCAGATCTCGCTCTATACCACCGGAGGGGCGATCCTCCTCGAAGGCAATCCCGCCGTCATCGGCTTCACCGCCACCGGCGTGATCACCGCGGACATGTCGATCGGATCGGGTGCCCTCTCGGGGTTCACGATCAATGGCCTGGCGGTTCCCCCATCGGATTCCGGCCCCCTCGGTGGCGGGGCGCTCGGCGCTCTCATCGCGATCCGGGATGACCTCGCCCCAGCGGCGCAGGCCCAGCTCGACGCGGTCGCCCGGGATCTCGTGGAGCGATTCGAGAACCCCGCCATCGACCCGACGCGCGCACCCGGGCAACCGGGTCTGTTCACCGACGATGGTGCGATCCTCGACCCCTCGATCGAGGAAGGCCTCGCCGGACGCATCGCGCTGAACGCGCTTGTAGATCCGCGCCAGGGCGGCCAGCTCTGGAGGCTCCGCGACGGGCTCGGCGCCGCGGCGCCGGGCAACGTGGGCGATGCCACGCTCCTCCAAAACCTCGGGGTCGCGCTGTCGACCGCCCGTTCGCCGGCGTCCGGCAATTTCACCGGCGCGGCCCGATCCGCGTCCGGCCTTGCCGCCGACGTCCTGTCGGGGTTCGCCGGTCTGCGCCAATCCGCCGAGGAACACGAAGGCTTCGCCACCGCCCGCCACGATGCGCTGAAGGAAATGCACCTTGCCCAGGGCGTCGACACCGATGCGGAGATGCAGACCCTTCTGATGGTCGAGCAGGCCTACGCCGCCAACGCGCGCGTCATCAAGGTGATCGACGACCTTATCCAGCAACTGATCGGGCTCTGAACGATGTATTACCTTTCCGTCGGCGACATGGCCCAGGCCTTCCAGATGCGCCGCCACAACGCGGCGCTCCAGACCCATCTCGTGCGGCTCACGGAAGAGATGACAACCGGCATCCGCGCCGACCTCTCCGAGGCGGTGTCCGGTGATTTCCGCGGGCTCGCCGGGCTCGATCGCTCGCTCGCGACGCTCGCGGCGTACAAGACCGCCACCGACGAGGCCGCGCTCCTGACCCAGACGGTGCAGTTTGCCCTGGAAACGGTGCAGGACCTGGCGACCGACCTCGGCCCCGGACTCCTCTCCGCCGCGACGTCCGGAAGCCCGACGCTGGTGGCCACCACGGCCGGGGACGCGCGACAGAAGTTCGCCTCCGTCGTCTCGGCGCTGAATACTCAGGTGGCCGACCGCTATCTCCTGTCCGGTACCGCGACCGACCGGACGCCGCTGGCCGACGCCGACGCGATCCTTTCGGCGCTCGACGCCGCGACCGCGGGCCAGGTCACCGCCGCGGGGGTTGCCTCCGCCGTCGCCGCCTGGTTCGACGCCCCGCCCGGCGGCGGCGGGTTCCTCGATGTGGCCTATGGCGGCGCAACCGTGCCGCTCGCCCCCTTCGGCATCGGTGCGGGCGAGTCGGCCACGATGGACCTGACGGCCGCGGACCCGGCTCTCCGCGACCTGCTCGAGGGCTTCGCACTTGGTGCGCTCGTGGCCCAGGGCACGCTCCAGGGCGACGACGCCGGGCGGAGCTTCCTGTTGAAGCGTTCCGGCGAGGCGCTGCTCGCGTCCGGCAACGACCTGGCGGCGGTGCGGGCCCGGGTCGGTTCCGTCGAGGCGCGGATTGCCGGCGCCGGCGCCCGAAACGCGGCCGAAGCCTCCGCGCTGCAGATCGCGCGCAACGGTCTCGTCGCCGCCGATCCCTATGACACGGCAAGCGCACTCCAGGCCGTGCAGACCCAGATCGAGACGCTCTACACCCTCACCGCGCGGCTCTCGCGCCTGTCGCTTACGGATTATCTCGGATGAGAACCCTGCTCGCCCTCGTTGCATTCGTCCTTGCCGGCACCGCCGCTGCGGCGGCCCCGGTCCGGATCAAGGACCTCGTCGAGTTCGACGGCGTGCGCGGCAACGACCTCGTCGGCTACGGGCTCGTTGTCGGTCTCAACGGCACCGGCGACGGTTTGCGCAACGCGCCCTTCACCGAGGAAATCATGGCCAACATCCTCGAACGGCTCGGTGTGAACGTCACGGGCGAGAACATGCGCCCGAAGAACGTGGCCGCGGTCTTCGTCACGGCCACATTGCCGCCCTTCGCGCGTGCCGGCGGCCAGATCGACGTCACCGTCTCTGCGATCGGCGACGCAAAGAGCCTTTTGGGCGGGACGCTCGTGATGACGCCCCTCAATGCCGCCGACGGTGAGATCTACGCCGTCGCGCAGGGAACGATCATCGCCGGGGGTGCCACGGCCGAGGGGACCGCAGCCAGCGTGACGCAGGGGGTGCCGACGTCGGGCATGATCCCCGCGGGGGCGCGGGTCGAGCGGGAGATCGCCTTCGATTTCGGCGGGCTGAATGCCGTGCGCCTCGCGCTCCGCTCTCCGGATTTCACCACCGCCGGCCGGATCGAGGAGGTTATCAACGCCGAGTTCGGGCGCCCGGTCGCCACCATGACCGATTCGGGCACCGTCGCGCTCGACATCGGCGCCACCCGCATGGGGTCGCCCGCCCATGCGCTCGGCCGCATCGAGAACCTGCTCATCGAGCCCGAACGGCGCGCCCGCGTCGTGGTGGACCAGCGGTCCGGCACCATCGTCATGGGGGCGGACGTCCGCATCAGCCGCGTCGCGGTCAGCCAGGGCAACCTCACGTTGAAGATCGAGGAGGCGCCGCTCGTCGTGCAGCCCAATCCCTTCGCCCAGGGCGACACGGTGGTCGTACCCCGCTCCTCCGCCGCGATCGAGGAGGAGCCCGGAATCGGCATGGCCGAGATCTCGGACGCCTCATCGCTGTCGGAGGTCGTTGCAGGCCTCAATGCCCTCGGAGTCTCCCCGCGCGACATGATCGACATCCTCAAGAGCATCAATGCCGCCGGCGCGCTTCACGCGGAATTCGTCGTGCGCTAGCCGGCGGCCGCGGCGGGCGGTGCCGCGCGAGAGACGCGCTGAACCCGACCGGTTCCGCGACCTCAGCCACCGGGCGGCAGGAAAAGTTCGGCCGAGGCTCTCCGGGCCGTGACATGCTGTTCGCGCCTATAGGCTGCAAGTGCCTCGCGCCGCGCATCGCTGACGACGGGCATGTCTTCGTAGGGCCAGGTCACCAGCCAGATTCGCGCACCCGGATTGTCCCGAAGCACGGCGTCGTAGTCGGTGAAGGCGTAGTGCGCGTCAGGCAGGTAGTAGAAGAACGGAGCCTCCACCCAGGCCTTGTCGAGAACCAGGATCAGGTCGTCCGGCCGGTAATGCGGCATCATCGCCATCACAAGAGACTTGTAGTCGTTCGCCGCGCCCGGCTTGGCAAAGGAATAGGGAACGCTCGCGGCAAAGACGCCGATCATCGCCACGGTCGCCCCCAGCCGCGGTAATCTCGGTCCGATACCCGCAACCGCCCCTGCGACGAGGATCACGAGGTAGGGCAGGAAGATGAGGAATGCGCGGTTCGCGAGGATGGCGACCTTCGCCGAAAGGACAAAAAGAGCAAGAGGTGCAGCGAGGCCGAGCAGGACAACAAGGAGCCGCGGCCCCGCGGACCTTGCGCGCCAGCGGACGAACGCCCGGCTGCGTGTCAGGACATGCGCCATCGCCCTGGCGAGCGCGGGCAGCCAGAGGGCTAGAACCGGCCCCGTGCTGACCACCATGAGGGCTTCGTTGCGATAGAGGGCGATGCTGGCGAGCCAGACCATGAAACCCGATGCGATCAGCGCCACCAGAGGGGGAAGCCAGCGCGGCAGGTCCCCGGCACCGTCGGACGGCTGCGGCTTGCATGCGCGCGTGACGCCCCCCCCAGGCAATGAGACCGAGCCCGACGACCAGAAGCACGACAGCCGCGGCCATGGGGACCGACAAGAACGGCATCTCACTGCGATCGGTCGCGAAAAGAAAACCGAAGGAGAGGTATTCGCGCAGGAACTCAAGAGCCCTCTGCTCCACCGCGCCGTGCCGCGCGCGATAGACCGAATGGAGAAGCTCCGGTGCCGAGACCATGACGGCGAGGGCCTGCAGCTGGATCGCCGGATGCGCGCCGGAAAACCGCGCGCGAAGAAGATCGCTCCAGCGGAAAGGCCGCATCGGCAGCACCAGCGTCGCCCAGAGGATATGGATCCCGAGAAGCGGCCAGACGAATTCGACCGATCCGGCTGTCGCCAGGACGGACAGGACGTATCCCGCACCCGAGAGACGTCGACGGCCCGAACCGTAGACAAAGGCGATCAGGAGTGCCGTCGCCAGAAGGCCGAAGAACGTCCCCGCCGCGTACATCCGCGCAGTCTGGCTGAGGAACAGGTGAAATCCATGCAGGGCTAGAAGGCTTGCCGCCAGGGCGCCGGCCGACGCGCTGTAGGAACGCCTGCCGAGCGCGAAGGCGAGCCAGACGGACGCGGCCCCGAGCACCGCAGACGGCAGGCGCAGTGCCCATTCGGAGACACCGGCAAGACCGGTCCAGAGAAACATGGCAAGATACCAGCCCATCGGATGCGGCTCATCGTGGAAGTGCATCCACAATGTCTCGCTCCAGGTCAGCCTCGGCGGCGGGACGGAATGAACGGGTGGCAGGGGAATGCCGGGGACATAGACTTCCGGATGGCTGATGGAACGGAGGTCGAGGTCGTATAGTCTCAGCGCGAGGGCGGCCACCGCCACTCCAAGCGCGACGCCCGTCCAGCCTCGCGATCGTTCCATTGTCATCCGTTTCCAAGCCCTTGCCGGCAGAGGCGCCCTACCATGCGACCCTAGTAGCGGCAACGGCAAGCACATTGATCCGGGTCAAGCCGTCGCCGCCCGGTGCCTTGAGGCGGCCCGATGCATCGCTTAGGTTGGCGCCCGAGACGTTCCTTCACGCGGGAGAAACCCATGACACAGCGCCTTCACCTCGTCTTCGGCGGGGAACTGGTCAGTCCGGACAGGACCGTCTTCAAGGACCCCGCCGCGATCCATGTCGTGGGTATCTTCCCGGACTACGCCAGCGCCTATGGCGCCTGGAAGGCGGAGGCGCAGCGCACGGTGGACGACGCCCACATGCGCTACTTCATCGCCCACATCCACCGCCTCCGGGACGAGGCGACCGAGGCCGCTCCGACCGAAGAACTCGGCAGCTGAACCAGAGGGGAAATGGCGCGTTCGCTCGCCCTTGCGCTCTATCTTCTTGCCGCGCGCCGCGGCGGGTGGGAGCCCGCCGAAGGGCGCGCCACCCGACCGGACGGAACGCTTGTCTGGATGCATCTCGGCGCCGGATCGAACCTGAAGCGGCTCGCCCAGCTCGCGCGCCGGCTGTCCGAGCTGCGTCCGGGTCTCGCGTTCCTCGTCACCGCGCAGGGCGGCGGGGCGGCGGCAGCGGTGGGATTT
The DNA here is from genome assembly GCF_008933605.1 of Albidovulum sp. GTDB lineage: Bacteria > Pseudomonadota > Alphaproteobacteria > Rhodobacterales > Rhodobacteraceae > Albidovulum. The sequence continues at coordinate 4,065 of NZ_WBUS01000048.1, read as the reverse complement.
CCCGCAGCGATGGTGACGGATCAGGCCCCCGCGGAGCGCGTTCCGGCCGTCGCCGCGTTCCTGGAGTATTGGCGGCCCGACCTCTCGCTGATTGCCGGAGCGACTCTGCCGCCTGCGCTGATCGCCGGCACGCATGACCGAGGCATCCCGCTCATCCTTGCCGATATCCGCCTCGGCAGCGACGAGCTCGGCCATTGGCGCTGGCGACGCGGACTCGCGGCATCGCTCCTGTCACGGTTCTCGCGTGTTCTCGCGCAGGATCCGGAAACCGCCACGCGGCTCCGGGCGATCGGCGGGCGGCAGCTTCCGGTAGAGATCGCGGGACGGATCGAGGAGACATCGGAGCCCCTTCCGGGCAGCGAAGCGGAGCGCGCGGCGCTCGCCGAACTCTTGGCGACGCGACCGGTATGGCTCGCCGTAGCCTGCCCCGAATCTGAAGAAGAGGCGGTCATCGCGGCACATGCGCGGGCGATGCGGCTGGCGCATCGGATGCTGCTGATCCTCGTGCCTGCCGATCCCCAGCGTGCCGATGCCCTGGCAGATCGTCTGGGGCGCGAAGGGTGGGTCGTCGCCCGCCGTTCGCGCGAGGAGGAGCCGGAGGCGGACGTGCAGGTCTTTCTCGCCGATGGCGAAGCGGAACTCGGCCTCTGGTACCGACTCGCCCCGGTGACATTCATGGGCGGGACACTCGCCCCGGGCGGCACGGGGCGCAACCCGTTCGAACCCGCCGCGCTCGGCTCGGCCATCCTTCACGGCCCGCACCCGGGGCCCTATCCCGATGCCTACACCCTCTTGGCCGAGGCCCGGGCGACCCGTATCGTCGCGGGAGCCGAGGCGCTCGCGGATACGGTGGCTGACCTGATCGCGCCCGACAAGGCCGCCCTGCTCGCGCACAATGCCTGGGCGGTGTCCTCCGGAGGCGCGGAAGTCACCGACAGGGTCGCCGAGATCGTGCTCGCCACGCTTGACGGCCGGCACGGGAAGGCGGCCGCGTGATGGCGATGCAGGCGCCCCGATTCTGGTTCACACCACCCGGTCGGCCCGGCTGGGCCGCACGCCTTCTCGCACCGCTCGGCCGGGCCTATGCGCGCGCGACGGCCCGGCGTCTGGCCGGCACCGCAGGCGCGCGCGTCGGCGTGCCGGTGATCTGTGTCGGCAACCTGAATGCAGGCGGTACGGGGAAGACACCGACGGTCGTCGCGCTTGCGCAGCGGCTGGCGGCGCGGGGGGTCGTGGCGCATGTCGTAAGCCGGGGCTTCGGCGGGCGCCTCTCCGGGCCGGTCAGGGTCGATGAGCGCCGGCACAGCGCGGCGGATGTCGGCGACGAACCCCTGCTCCTGGCGGGCTTCACCCCCGCGTGGGTCGCGCGGGACCGGGCCGCGGGCGCGCGCGCCGCGGTCGCCGCAGGCGCAGGGGCGATCCTCCTCGATGACGGCTTTCAGAACCCGGCCGTGGCCAAGGATCTTTCGCTCATCGTCGTCGATGCCGCGCGTGGCTTCGGCAATGGTCTTTGCCTGCCGGCCGGGCCCCTGCGCGAGCCGGTCGCGGCAGGATTGCGGCGTGCCGACTTCGTGCTGTCGATCGGCCCCGCCCCGCAGCAGGCAGAGTTCGCGCGGGCATGGGGACATGCCCTGACCGTTCCGCACCTGACGGGCGAACTGAAGCCCCTGGCGACCGGCATGGACTGGCAGGGGCTGCCGGTGCTTGCCTTCGCCGGCATCGGCTACCCCGAGAAGTTCTTTGCCACGCTCCGCAACCTTGGCGCCGAGCTTTGCCGCACCGTCGCGCTGGACGACCATCAGCCGCTCACACCCGCGATCCTGCACCGGCTGGAAACGGAGGCGGCAAGCCTCGGCGCGCAGCTTGTCACCACCGAGAAGGACGCGGTACGCCTGCCGCAGGACTTCCGCCCGAAGGTGTTGAGCGTGCCCGTCCGACTGGAACTCGACGACTGGGGCCCGCTCGACGCAGCGCTCGGCCGCCTCGGGCTCTGACCCTTTCTACCGCTTCTCTCCGGCGTCGTGCTCGCCAAGCTTGGGCGAGGGCCGGTCGAGCGCGAGTTCGGCGCCCGAGAAGGTGAAGGGCGACCGGACCCCCGGCACCCCGCCCGGCTGGATACGCATGCCCCGTGCAACGATCTGGGGGTCGGCAAAGACCTCGCCCATGTCGTTGATCGGCCCGGCGGGCACGCCCTCGGCCTCGCAGGCGACGAGCAGATCGGCCTTGCTGAAGGTTCGGGTCCGTTCGGTTATCGTTGCCGTCAGTGCCGCCCGGTTGGCGATGCGGTCGGCATTCGTCAGGTACTCCGGGGCCTCCGCCAGCGCGGGAAGCCCGAGGATGCCGCAAAACCGGCGGTACTGGCCATCGTTGCCGGTGGCGATGATGATCCAGCCGTCGGCGCAGTCGAAGACCGAATAGGGCACGATGTTCGGATGCGCATTGCCCATCCGCATCGGTGGATTGCCGGAGGCGAGGTAATTCATCGCCTGGTTTGCCATGATCGAGGTCGCAACGTCGAGGAGCGACATGTCGACATGCTGCCCCTCGCCGGTCCGCGCCCGCTGGTGGACGGCCGCCAGGATCGCCGTCGCGGCATAGACGCCGGTGAAGACATCGGTGACCGCCACACCCACCTTCTGCGGCTGGCCGTCCGGCTCCCCGGTCACGCTCATCAGCCCGGACATCCCCTGGATGATGTAATCGTAACCGGCGCGGTGGGCATAGGGCCCGTCCTGGCCGAAGCCGGTGATCGAGCAATAGATGAGCCGCGGGTTGACCTTGCGCAGGCTCGGATAGTCGAGCCCGTATTTCGCCAGTCCGCCCACCTTGAAGTTCTCGATCAGGACGTCGGCGTCCTTCACCAGGTCGCGGACGAACGCCTGCCCCTCGGGCGCGCGGAAATCGGCGGTCACCGATTTCTTGCCGCGGTTGCAGGCGTGGAAATAGGCGGCGGACCTGTCGCCCTCGCGCTCGATGAACGGGGGGCCCCAGCGGCGGGTGTCGTCACCCTCGGGCGCCTCGACCTTGATCACCTCGGCCCCGAGGTCGGCAAGCGTCTGCCCGGCCCACGGGCCCGCGAGGATGCGGGCAAGCTCGACGACCTTCAACCCGGCAAGCGGCGTCATCGCGTCAGTTCGCCAGCTTTTCGTCGAGGATCTTTGCGAAATCCTCGTACGACATGTTCGAATACTTCTGCCCGTCGATCACGAAGGAGGGCGTCGAGTCGATCCCGTCCTTCGTCGCATTCGCCTGGTACGACGCGACCATCGCCTTGGCCTTCTCGTTGTCATTGAGGCAGGCGTCGATCGCCTCTTTCGTGAGCCCGGCCTTGAGCCCGATCTTACGCAGGTTGTCGGCGATCGTGTTGGCCTGGCCGTCGCCGATCCACTGCTTCTGCGTGTCGTAGATGATGTCGGAGATCGGGAAGTACTTCTCCGGCCCGCCGCAGCGGGCAACCATTCCGGCCCAGAGGCCGAACTTGTCGAAATAGACTTCGCGGTAGACGAACTTCACCTTGCCGGTGTCGATGTAGTTCTTCCTGAGATCGTCAAAGACCGTCTCGTGGAAACGCGCGCAGTGCGGACAGGTGAACGAAGCATACTCGATCACTTCCACCGGCGCGTCGAGCTTGCCGAGGATCATGTCCGGCGCCGCCGCCACGTCGGAGGAGGCCGTCGCCTCCTGGGCTTCCGCCGCCACCGACAGCGACGGCGGCAAGTTCACCGCGCCACGGCTGATCCAGGCGGCGCCACCCGCAATGGCTAACGCCAGCGCGCCGGCGACGAGATAGGTCTTCGACATCAGATCAGCCTTTCGTTTGTCGAGGGCGAGACAACACTTTTTCGCCCAAAGCTTCAAGCGCCGCCCGCAGGGTCGGGTCGTGGACATCGCCCGACAGACGCCCGGCCTCGCGCCGCCCGATCCCGCCACGCGGCGCGAGGCCGGCGCAAAGGCCACCTGCCCGTCGGCGAAACCCGAGGGCGCGGTCTGCGTCACCGACACGCGCGAGATTGCGTCGTAGCCATAGCAGGCATTCACCCTTTCGCGAATCTTGGGCACCTGCAT
>NZ_WBUS01000047.1 GCF_008933605.1 Albidovulum sp. | reverse complement strand
GTGCCGGGAGAGGCCGTGCTCCTGGCCCGGCTCTCCCCCGACGCGGTTGCCGGGCGGCGCTGGGCGGGACTGCACCAGGCCCTCGGCGCGCGGGCCCGCCACGGCCGGGCGGTGAACCTCGACCCGGCGGCGCTGATCCTCGACATGGTGTTGAAGATCGACGAGGCAGGGCGCGACGGCGCGCTCTGACCGCCCCGCGTGCCCGGAGGTCAGAGGCGATTTCCATTGCCGGGAAAACACGCTAAGGCAGGCCCATGACGAGCCCGCCGAAGATCACCGACAGCCATTGCCACCTCGATTTTCCCGAGTTTTCGGGCGAGTTGACCGATATCGTCGCGCGGGCACGGGCCGCCGGCGTGCACCGCATGGTGACGATCTGCACCCGGCTTGCGAACGAGTCCCTCGTCCGCGGCATCGCCGAGGCGCACGAGGGCATCTACTACGCCGCCGGCATCCACCCGATGCGCGCCGCCGAAGACCCGCCGGTGACCGTGGATGACCTTCTCGCCCTCTCCCGGCATCCGAAGTTCGTCGGCATCGGCGAAACCGGGCTCGACTATCACTACACCGCGGAAAGCGCCGCGCTGCAGCAGGCCTCGCTCCGCGTCCATGTCGCCGCCGCGCGCGAGACGGGCCTGCCGCTCATCGTCCATGCCCGCGCCGCGGACGAGGACATGGCGCGCATCCTGACCGAGGAATTCCGGGCCGGCGCCTTTTCCTGCGTCATGCACTGCTTTTCCTCGGGCGCGGGGTTGGCGCGGGCGGCGCTCGACCTCGGCTTCTATCTCTCCATGTCGGGTATCGCCGCCTTCCCGAAAAGCCAGGACCTGCGCGACATCTTCGCCGCGGCGCCGCTCGACCGGATCCTGCTGGAGACGGACGCGCCCTATCTCGCGCCGCCTCCCCACCGCGGCCGGCGCAACGAACCGGCCTATACCGCCCACACCGCCCGCGTCGGTGCGGAACTCTTCGGCCTGTCCTACGAGGAGTTCGCCGCCGCGACGGAGGTGAACTTCGACCGGCTCTTCACCCGTGCGGCGCGGAGCGAGTGAGATGGCGCGCCTCAGGTTCACCATTCTCGGCTGCGGGTCGTCCGGCGGGGTGCCCCGCATCGGCAACGTCTGGGGCGCCTGCGACCCGGCGAATCCGAAGAACCGCCGCACCCGCTGCTCACTCCTCGTCGAGCGGTTCGAGGGCGACGGCGCGACCCGCGTGCTGATCGACACCTCGCCGGACATGCGCGAACAGCTCATCCGCGAAGGCGTGCCGGGGCTTGACGCCGTCTTCTACACCCATTCGCACGCCGACCACGTGAATGGCATCGACGACCTGCGCCAGATCGTGTTCCTGACCCACAGGCGCGTGCCCGTCTGGGCCGACGGCGACACCCAGAACGAGCTGATTTCCCGTTTCGGCTATGCTTTCGTGCAGCCCGAAGGCTCCTCCTACCCGCCGATCTGCGATCTTCACGCGATCCGGGGGCCGGTCACGGTGGACGGGGCGGGCGGTGCGATCACGCTCGACCCGTTCGAGGTGGATCACGGCGACATCGACGCGCTCGGCTTCCGGATCGGCGATGTCGCCTACCTGCCCGACGTACTCAGGATTCCCGAGCCGGTCTGGCAGAGCCACCTGACGGGGCTCGACTGCTGGATCGTCGACGCGCTCCGCCGCACGCCCCACCCGACGCACGCGCATCTCGCCCTGACGCTCGACTGGATCGCCCGCGCGAAGCCCCGCCGCGGCATCCTCACCAACATGCACGTCGATCTCGACCACGCGACGGTGGAGGCAGAAACCCCTGCTCACATCAGCGCCGCCTACGACGGGATGGTGCTGGGCTACGAGGTCTGATCCCTTGGGCCTGCCATTCTCGGCGCTTCTCGATGTCACCCTGCCGGTCTTCCTGGTGCTCGGCTTCGGTTATGTCGCCGTGCGGCTCGGGTTCTTCTCGGATGCCGGCGTCGAGGGGCTGATGAAGTTCTCGCAGGGCTTCGCGATCCCCTGCCTTCTCTTTCGCGCGATCTCCACGCTCGATCTCGGCCAGACATTCCAGTGGCCGCTCCTCCTGTCCTTCTATGCGGGCGCCACGACCGGGTTCCTCGCGGGGCTCCTCGGCGCGCGCTTCCTATTCGGCCGGCCCTGGCAGGACGCGGTCGCGATCGGCTTCTGCGGCCTCTTCTCGAACTCGCTCCTCCTCGGCCTGCCGATCACCGAGCGCGCCTACGGGCAGAATGCGCTCGACGCGAACTACGCGATCATCGCGGTGCATTCGCCCTATTGCTACGCGCTCGGAATCACGGTGATGGAAGTCATCCGCCACTCTGGCCGCGGCATCGTCTCGACCTTGGGAGCGGTACTCTCGGGAATGCTCCGTAACCCGCTCATCATCGGCATCGGCGCGGGGTTCGCCGTCAACCTCTCGGGCACGGCGCTTCCCTCAGTCCTGACCGAGGCGCTTGACCTCATGGTCCGCGCGGCGCTTCCCGCGGCACTCTTCGGACTCGGCGGGGTGCTCGTCCGCTACCGGCCCGAAGGCGACCTCCTGACGGTGCTCTACGTCTGCGCCATCTCGCTCGTCCTGCACCCGGCGATCACCTGGGGCATGGGCCAGGCGATGGATCTTGGCCAGGCTCCGTTCCGCTCGGCCGTGGTGACGGCCGCGATGGCGCCCGGGGTCAATGCCTATCTCTTCGCCAACATGTATGGCGTGGCCAAGCGGGTCGCCGCGACCTCCGTCCTCGTGGCGACGGCGCTTTCCGTTTTCACCGTATCGGTCTGGCTCGCCGCGCTCGGCTGAGGGTGCGCGGTCAGGTCGGGCTCATCCCGCGCAGCCGTTCGGACCGGCGGCGGAGAAGCTCGACCGTGGTGAGCAGGATGATCGAGAAGGCGACCAGCACCGCGGCGACGGCGAGGATCGTGGGCGAGATCTGTTCGCGCAGGCCGGTGAACATCTGCCAGGGCAGCGTCTTCTGCGAGGCCGAACCCACGAACAGCACCACCACCACCTCGTCGAACGAGGTGATGAAGGCGAAGAGCGCCCCCGAGATCACGCCCGGCATGATCAGCGGCATCTGGACCTTGAAGAACGACCGGATCGGCCCCGCGCCCATGTTCGCCGCCGCCCGCGTCAGCGACCGGTCGAAGCCCACGAGCGTCGCCGTGACGGTGATGATGACGAAGGGGATCCCCAGCACCGAATGGGCGAGGATGACCTTTACGTAACCCGTGAAGTCCTTCGACAGGCCGAGGCTGTCCTCCATCCAGATGCCGAGCTTGGAGTAGAAGAAGAACATCCCCGTCGCCGAGATGATCAGCGGCACGATCATCGGCGAGATCAGGATCGCCATGATCGCGCGGCGCCCGGGAACGTGGCTCTGGCTGAGGCCGATCGCGGCGAGCGTGCCGAGCGAGACCGAGATGATCGTGGCCAAGGGCGCGATGATGAAGGAGTTCTTCAGGGGCCGTGTCCAGTCGGGGTTGCTGAGGAAGTCCTGGAAGTGCTTCAGCGAATAGCCGTCGGGGTCGAGCGCAAGCATCTTCGGCGTGAAGGTGAAGAAGTTCTCGGCGTTGAAGGCGAGCGGCAGGACGATGACGATCGGTGCGATCAGGAAGAAGAAGATCAGCCCGCAGATGACGCGAAAGGCGTTGTGCCAGAGGACCTCGCCCGCCGTCGCATAGACCGGCACGCCCACGCGATAGGCGCCGGTCGAAAGCCAGTAGGAGATCCAGGACAGGACGAGGCCGGCAAGAATGCCCGCGACCGCGCCGGCCACGCCGCCCAGGATCGCGCCCAGTCCCGCGAAGACGGCCGCGGCGCCGATGCGTCCGGCGGCGCGCTGCGGCACGGCCGCGGCGAGCACGACCGCCAGCATCGCGGCGGCGACGGCACCGCCGGCGACCCCCAGCGGAACGTGGCCTTTTGCGGTGCCCACGACGTAGCCGAGGAGCGACCCGGCGATCGCCATGATCGGTACGGTGAAGCCCATCAGGCTCGGTTTCGGGATATCCGGAGCTATGGTCATGACGTCATCCGAGCTTCACGTTGTCGATGCCGACGATCTTGTCGTAGGTGTAGTAGAGCAGTAGAACGACCCCGAGGAGGATCGCCCCCAGCGCGGCGGCCAGACCCCAGTTCAGCGACGACGAGATGTGGAAGGCGATCCGGTTGGAGATGAAGACGCCCTCCGTGCCGCCGACGAGTTCCGGCGTGATGTAGTAGCCGATCGCGAGGATGAAGACGAGGATCGAGCCGGCGCCGATGCCGGGAATCGACTGCGGGAAGTAGACCCGCCAGAAGGCCGTCCACGGCGTCGCGCCCAGCGACTTGGCCGCACGCAGATAGGTGGGTGGCACCGTCTTCATGACCGAGTAGAGCGGCAGGATCATGAACGGCAGGAGGATATGGGTCATCGCGATCATGGTGCCGGTCTGGTTGTTGATCATGACCAGCCGTCCCGCGTCGTCGACGAGCCTGAGCCAGACGAGAATGTCGTTGATCACGCCTTGCTGCTGCAGCAGCACCTTCCAGGCCGAGGTCCGCACCAGAAGCGAGGTCCAGAACGGCAGGAGCACGAGGATCATCAGAAGGTTCGACGTCGAGGCGCGCAGGTTCGCCAGGAGCCAGGCCACCGGATAGCCGAGCACAAGGCACGAGACGGTGATGAGGAGGGACATCCACATCGTGCGCGCGAAGAGCTTGATGTAGATCCGCTCTTCCGGCGGACGCACCGCGATACCGTCCGGACTTCTCTCGAGGTCGACGGCGTTCAGGAAGTAGCCGGCGGTGTAGGGACTGCTGTAGGCCTGGATCGTTTCCCAGGTGCCGACCTCGCCCCAGCCCTTGTTCATGGCAAGGAACGCGTCCCTGTAGGAGAAGGGCTCGACGCCCGCGACGGCGGCCGAGGCCGCGGCGATGAGCGGCGCCTCGGCTGCGGGCAGGGCCGCGGGATCCGGGTTGGGGTTGCTTTCAAGGTCCTGGGCCAGCGCATCGGAGAACACCGGCCACGGCTTCGTCGTGGCCGGACTCTTGCCCGCCCCCTCCGCGTCCTTCGCGAACATGAGAAAGGCATGCGCCGCAAGGGGCAGGGCTTCGTCGATCCCCTCGCGCATCCGGAAGGCGGGCTGGCTGCCCGACTTGTCGGCGGCCCAGGCCGCATCGGCGGCAAGCCATTCGTCAGAACCGAAGATCGCCGCCCAGGTTTCGCCCTCCTTCCAGGCCGGATCGATTCCGGCAAGCCGATCCTGAAAGTCCTTCCCGATCTTGTCGGCGCCGCGCCCGCTGGAGCGGAACAGCGACGACACACCGGGGTTCTCGTAGTTCAGGCGCGTGCCAAGACGGGTGTGCTGCTTCAGTTCGGTGGCCACCTGCAGGTCCACGGACAGGGCCCGGAAGACCGGCTCGGCCGGCGCCTCGCCCGATGCCGGATCCCAGTCCCTGAGGGCCCGCACCGTATTGGGCAGCGTGTCGTGGACGATCTGGTTCTCGACCGAACGGAACAGCATGTCCGCGATCGGCGTGATGAAGGTGACGAGCACGAAGATCAGCAATGGCGCGATCAGCGCCAGTGCCCGGAGCTTCTGCCGGCGCAGCGCGCGCGTGAGGCTCTTCTTCAGCGGTGTCCCGTCGGCGGCCTTCATCGGGCTGGCTTGGGTGGTGTCGCTCATCTGTCCCCCGTCAGTGCTTGCGGAAGGTCGCGGTCGGAATGCCGTGCAAAGTGATAAACGAATGGGGTGGAAGGGGCCCCTCCGGGCCCCTTCCGGTCAGTCAGGGATCACTGCGCGAGCCAGGCCTGGAACTTGGCGTCGAGGTCATCGCGGTGGTCGGCCCACCAGGGGAAGTCCATCATGATGATGTTCGTCGCGTTCGCCGGATCGGTCGGCATGTGCGGGGCCATCTCGATGCCCAGTTCGGCATGCTTGCCGACGAGCGGTGCCGACGACTTGCGCGCCGGGCCGTAGGAGATGAACTTGGCCTGGTCGGCAAGCCGCTGGGTGTCGGTGCCGAAATACAGGAAGTCCTTCACCGCCGCGAGACGATCCTCGGGAAGACCGGTCGGGACGATCCAGCCGTCGAGGTCGTAGATCTGGGCATCCCACAGCATCGACACCGGCTGGTTCTGCTCGGCGATGACCGAGAAGAGGCGGCCGTTATAGGTGCTGCCGATCACCACCTCGCCGTCGGCCAGAAGCTGCGGCGTCTCGGCACCGGCCGTCCACCACACGACCTGGTCCTTGATCGTGTCGAGCTTCTTGAATGCCCGCTCCACGCCCTCGTCGGTGCCGAGCACGTTGTAGATATCTTCCTTCGCGACGCCATCGCAGAGAAGCGCCCATTCCATGTTGTAGAGCGGGCCCTTGTACATGCTGCGCTTGCCCGGGAACTTCGTCGTGTCGAACACGTCGCAGACCGAGCTCGGCGTCGCGCCGTTCCATTCGGCCACGTCGTTGCGATAGCCGAAGGTGATCGAATAGACGATCTGCGGGATGAAGCAGTCCGACAGCAGGAAGTCGCCGAAATCCTCGCTGGCCGGGGTGCCGTCCGGCGCGGGGGCGAGCATCGTGTCGTAGTCGATCTCCATGGCCAGGCCCTCGTCGCACAGGCGCATGGCGTCGGCGACGGTGACGTCGACGAGATCCCAGGTCAGGTTGCCCGCCTCGTTCATCGCGCGGAGCTTGGCCACGGCGGCGTCCGAGCTTTCGTCCCAGACGACATTAACGTCGGGATGTTCGGCCACGTAGGGCTCGACATAGGCCTTGAGTTGCGAGTTCTGGTAGGCGCCGCCCCAGGACACGAACGTCAGGTCGATGGCCGACGCCGTGCCGGCAGCCAGCGTCAGAGCTGTGGTTGCAGCAAAGGCTGAAAGAACTTTCATCAGGTCACTCCCTATTGTTCCCGTGTCGTATCGTTGGTCCGCGCCACGGGACAGGCGGCGGGCCAAGTTCCGTCGGCTCAGGCGTCGAGCGCCCGGCAATCCGAGGGCAGCCAGCCGATTTCGATCTGCTGTCCGGGCTGGAGGCGCTTCTGGTCGGGTGCGTTTCGGGTCTTGACGATGAAATCGTCGTTTCCAGCGACGCGCAGCCGGGTGCGGAAGATGTCGCCCATGTATATGAACTCCAACACCTCGGCGTTGAGCGTATGGGCACCGGGCTGCAGGCGGGCCTTGTTGAACTCCACCCGCTCGGGCCGGATCGACACCCGGGTGCGCTCGCCGGCCCTGGAGACATTCACCGGCTTCGCGTCGATCAGGCCGCCGTCGTCGAGCCTGATCACGGCGACGTCGCTGCGGATCTCCTGCACGGTGCCGAGAAGCGTATTGTTCTCGCCGATGAACTGCGCGACGAAACTGTTCGTCGGCTCTTCATAGAGCGCCGCAGGCGGAGCGAGCTGCTGGATACGGCCGTCGTTGAAGACCGCGATATTGTCTGACATCGTCAGCGCCTCGGTCTGGTCGTGCGTGACATAGACCGTGGTGATGCCGAGCTGGTGGGCAAGCCGCGTGATCTCGAACTGCATGTGTTCGCGCAACTGTTTGTCGAGGGCGCCAAGGGGTTCGTCCATCAGCACGAGTTCGGGTTCGAACACCAGCGCGCGGGCGAGCGCGATCCGCTGCTGCTGGCCGCCGGACATCTGCGCCGGCCGCCGGCCGCCGAACTTCCCCATCTGCACCATGTCGAGCGCACGTTTTATCTTCTGCTCGCGCTCCGACTTGCCCATGCCGCGCACTTCGAGCGGGAAGGCAAGGTTTTCGGCCACTGTCATGTGCGGGAAGAGCGCGTAGTTCTGGAACACCATCCCGATGCCGCGCTTGTGCGGCGGAATGCGGTTGATCGGCCGCCCGTTCAGCTTGATCTCGCCATGGGTGGCGGTCTCGAACCCGGCGAGCATCATCAGGCAGGTTGTCTTACCGGAACCGGAGGGCCCAAGCATCGTCAGGAATTCGCCCTTGGCGATCGACAGGTTCAGGTCTTTGACGACCAGGGTTTCCCCGTCATAGCTTTTCTGGACGTGTTCAAACGCAACGAATGCGGCGTCTCCGCCGGTGCGTGCATCCATCTATCCGGGCTCCCCGTGTTTTCTTATGAGTCTTCTATACCCGCTGAGCAGACTAAAGCGGAAGCGACCCCCGATTTCAACCCGCTGTTTGGTGCGGGCCTTGGACGCGGACATTGCGCAGAACCCTGTGTCGAAAAGGGACAAAAAGCGGCGCTAACTGATCGAAATGCGACCCGGGTTCCGCCGACACGCACCGCTTCTCAGCCGCCCGTCATGTAGGGCATGAGAACGACCTCGCTCTCGGGGCCGATCTCGGTGAACCAGGCCTCGCGGTATATGACCCCGTCGAGCGACAGCGAAACCCCGCGCGCGATCTGCGGGGCAAGGCCGGGATAGGTCTCGCCGAGTCGGTCGAGGAGTTCCTTGAACGTCCTCGCTTCCACCTCCACCTCGGTCCGCCCGTCCGCGGCCTGCCGGAGCGAACCCCAGAGCCGGACCTTGACCACCTCAGCCCCCGAGCGCCTTCAGGACCCGCGGCGGCGACATCGGCAGCTCGGAGAGCCGAATCCCGGCCGAGCGCGACACCGCGTTGGAAATCGCGGCCAAGGGCGGCACGATCCCGGTCTCGCCCACGCCCCGGACTCCGTAGGGGTGGCCAGGGTTCGGGATTTCCAGGATCACCGTGTCGATCATCGGCAGGTCCGAGGCGACCGGCACGCGGTAGTCGAGGAAGCCTGGGTTCTGCAAGCGCCCGTCGGCGCCGTAGATGTATTCCTCGTTCAGAGCCCAGCCGATGCCCTGCACCGCGCCGCCCTGCATCTGGCCCTCGACGTAGGATGGGTGCACCGCCTTGCCGGCGTCCTGAAAGACCGTGTAGCGCAGCACCGTCGTCTGCCCGGTCTCCTTGTCCACCTCGACATCGACGATGTGGACGCCGAAGGAAACGCCCGCGCCGTCGACGTTGACCTCGTGGTGGCCGGCAATGGGTCCGCCGGTCTCGAACGAGACCGCGGCGATCTCGGCCAGGCTCATCGGCGGGAACTTCCCGGCGTTGGGGCCGGCCGGCACCGCGGCGCCATCCTTCCATTCGACCGCTTCCGCGTCGATCCCCCAGATCTTCGCCGCGCGCCCGCACATGACCCGGACCGCCTCCCGCGCCGCCTTGATCGTGGCAAGCCCGACCGCGAAGGTCACCCGGCTGCCGTCGGTCACGTCGTTGTAGCCGAGCGAGGAGGTGTCGGCGACGATGGTGCGCACCCGGTCATACTCGATGCCGAGTTCCTCCGCCGCCATAAGGCTGATCGAGGCGCGGGAACCGCCGATGTCGGGGTTGCCCTCGGTCACGCCGACGGTGCCATCAGTGTTGATGTTGAGACTCACGCAGGAATTGCCGCCGAAGTTGAACCAGAAGCCGCAGGAGATGCCCCGGCCCTGGCCGGGCTGCAGCGGTGCCGAGTAGTGCGGATGCTTCTTCGCGGCCTCCAGAGTGGCGATCAGGCCGATGTCGGGGAACGTGGGTCCGTAGGACGATTTCGTGCCCTTCCGCGCGGCGTTCTTCAGCCGCACGTCGATCGGATCGAGCCCGAAATGCTGGCAAAGCTCGTCGACGACGCTTTCCACCGCATAGATCGACTGCGGCGCGCCCGGTGCGCGGTACGCGGCCTCCTTCGGGCGGTTGGTGAGCACGTTCCAGCCATAGGTGCGCACATGCTCGAGATCATAGGCCGCAAAAGCCGCCTGCGCGCCCATGTCCACCGTGCCGCAGGGGAAGGCCCCGCCCGAGTACCGCAGATGCGCCTCGGCCGCGGTGATGCGGCCGTCCTTCGTCATGCCGATCTTCACGTCCGTCGAGGTGTGGACCGTCGGTCCCGTGGCCCGGAACACCTCGTCACGGGTCATGACGATCTTCACCGGCCGCCCGGCCTTCCTCGACAGCGCCAGCGCCACCGGCTCGATGAAGACGGTCGTCTTGCCGCCGAAGCCGCCGCCGATTTCCGACGCCGTGACGCGAAGCTGGCTCGCCTCCATTCCCATGATCGCCGCGCAGAGGGTGCGGACGAAGAACTGGCCCTGCGTGCAGCACCAGAGCTCGGCCTTGCCGTCGGAGGTGACCGAGGCGAGGGCGGCATGCGGCTCGATGTAGCCCTGATGGGTCGCGGCGGTGCGGAAGTGCCGCTCCACGACGTGATCGGCCCTGGCAAAGCCGGCTGCGGGGTCGCCGTGGCCGAACTCGCAATGGCTCGTCACGTTCTCCGACATCCCCGCGGGCACGTTTTCGAGGCTGCGGCCCTTCTGCACGACCGGAGCACCGGGCTTGATCGCCACATCGACGTCGGTGACGTGGGGCAGCACCTCGTAGTCGACCTTGATGAGCTTCAGCGCGGCCCTCGCCGTCGCGGCGTCCACAGCCGCGACGGCGGCGACGGCATGGCCGTCATAAAGCGCCTTGTCGCGGGCCATGCAGTTGTCCTGCACGTCGCGGATGAAGTCGTCCTCCTGTGCCGGCAGGTCGGCGCCGGTGAGGACCGCCTTCACGCCCTTCAGCGCCTCGGCGGCCGAGGTGTCGATGCCGCGTATGCGGGCATGGGCGTGGGGCGAGCGCAGGATGCGGCCGACCAGCATTCCCGGCGCGGTCGCGTCCGCGCCATACATCGCCCGGCCGGTGACCTTGTCCACGCCGTCCGGGCGGCGGACCCTCTGGCCCACCTGCTTGAACTCGCGCTTGCGGTATTCGTCCAAGGACATCTCAGGCCCCCCTCATCTCGGCCGCGGCCGCCTGGACGGCGCGGATGATCTTGTCGTAGCCCGTGCAGCGGCAGAGGTTGCCAGCGAGCCAGTAGCGCACCTCCTCGTCCGAAGGCTCCGGGTTTTTCTCGAGAAGCGCCTTCGCGGCGACGAGGATGCCGGGCGTGCAGACACCGCACTGCAGCGCCGCATGGTCGATGAAGTGCCGCTGCAGCGGGTGAAGCTCGTCGCCGTCGGCCATGCCCTCGATGGTCGTGATCTCCGCCCCCTCGGCCTCGACCCCGAGGACGAGGCAGGAACAGACGAGCCGCCCATTCAGCGTCACCGAGCAGGCGCCGCAGTCGCCGGTGCCGCAGCCTTCCTTGGCGCCGGTCAGGCCGAGGCGGTTCCTCAGCGCGTCAAGCAGCGTCTCGTCGGGCGCGCAGAGGAACTCGCAGGCGTCGCCGTTGATCGTGGTCGATACTGGGATGGATTTCATTTCGCACCTCCGGCGCGGGCATAGGCGATGAGGGCGGCGCGCTTCGCCAGCGTGCCGGCCGTTTTCGTGCGGAAGGCAACAGTGCCGCGCTTGTCGTCGATGGGCTTGCAGACCGCCTCGCAGGCCTTCGCCATCTTCGCCAGCGTCGCCTCGTCAAGCTTCGTGCCGACGAGCGTCCTGCCCGCGTCCTCGGCCACCACGACGGTCGGGGCGACCGCGCCGAGGACAACGCGGGCCGCCTTCACGGTGCCATCGGCATCCAGCTCCAGCGAGACGGCGGCAGATGCCACCGCAATATCCATCTCCGTGCGCGGGATGAAGCGCAGGTAGGCGTCCGAGGCGCGTGCCGGACGGGCGGGAAGCAGGATCGAGGTGATGACCTCGCCTTTCTTCAGCGTGGTCTTGCCGGGGCCGGCGGGGATGTCCGCCACCGGGCAATCGCGTTCGCCCTCCGGCCCGGCGATCCGCGCCACGGCGTTCGCTGCGACCAGGCCGGGCGCGGCATCGCCGGCCGGCGACGCGTTGCAGAGGTTGCCCGCCATGGTGCAGCGGCCCTGCACCTGCGTCGAGCCGATGAGGTTCGCGCCTTCCACCACGCCCGGCCAGAGCGCGCGGACCCCCTCGTGTTCGCCGAGAACCGCGTTTGCCACCGCTGCGCCGATCCGGAAGCCGCCCGCCTCGGGCGTGATCGTGGCGATGCCGGGGATCTTCTTGATGTCCACCACAAGGTCGGGTTCCACCAGCCCCGCCTTCATCTGGACGAGCACGTCCGTACCGCCCGCCAGCACCCGGGTTACGCCCGCCTCGGCGGCCAGCGCCTCGGCCGCCTCGCGGGCTGTCGTCGCAGCCAAGTATCTCATCGTCGATCCTCCGGTCCGGCCATGCCGGCGTCCATGCATCCCGCCGCACCAACCGGCGGAGTCGCGTTTTCGTGTCACCATTGCGCATCGCGGCGCAAAGGAAAAGACCGGCGCGGCGGCTTGTCCGGGCCAGTTCCCGGGGAGCGCCGCGCCAAACCTACGGCCCCGGCGCGGCTCGCGGCGGGCGGAAACCGACAGCGTCAGGGACGTTTCCGGCCGCATGCGCCGACCTCAGCCGCGCACCGCCTCGATCATCCGGCTGACGTTGTCGGGGTCGGCGTCGGGCGTGATGCCGTGGCCGAGGTTGAAGATGTGCGGTCCCTTAGCGAAGGCTCGGACGATCCGCCGCGTCTCGGCGACCAGCCGCTCGCCCCCCGTCACGAGCAGCGCGGGATCGAGGTTTCCCTGCACGCAGCCGTCCTTCTGCACGTTCTCTGCCGCCCATTCCGCCGTCACCGAATTGTCGAGCGCCACGCCGTCGGCCCCGGTCGCCCTGGCAAAGCCGACGTAGCGCGCGCCCGCCTCGCGTGGGAAGGCGATGACCGGCACGCCCGGATGGCGGGCCTTCAGACCGGCAATGATCCGCTTGGCCGGTTCCAGCGCGAAGTCGTCGAAATCCCGGCCCTTCAGGGAGCCCGCCCAGCTGTCGAAGAGCTTCACCACCTCCGCGCCAGCGTCCACCTGCGCGGAGAGATAGTCGATCGTCGCCTCCGTCAGCCGGTCGATCAGCCGCTGGAACGTCGCGCGGTCCGCTGCCTTCAGCGCATGGGCCGGGCCCTGGTCCGGCGTGCCGCGCCCCGCGATCATGTAGGTGGCCACCGTCCAGGGTGCGCCGGCGAAGCCGATGAGCGTGGTTTCCCTCGGAAGCTCCCGCACGAGAATACGGACGGTTTCATAGACCGGCGCCAGCGTCTCGTGGATCGCTTCCACCGGCTTCAGCGCGGCCAGCCCTTCGGGCGTGGTGAGCGTGGACAGCCGCGGCCCCTCGCCGGTGACGAACCAGAGATCGGCGCCAAGGGCCTGCGGCAGGAGGAGAATGTCGGCGAAGAGGATCGCGGCATCGAAGCCGTAGCGGCGGATCGGCTGGAGCGTGACCTCGGCGGCAAGATCCGGCGTGTAGCAGAGCGACAGGAAATCCCCCGCCTTCTCGCGCGTCGCCCGGTACTCCGGCAGGTAGCGTCCCGCCTGCCGCATCATCCAGATCGGCGGAACGGGCAGGGTTTCGCCGGCGAGGGCGCTGAGGATCGTCTTCTTCATGGGGCCTCCTGCGCCCCTTTGACCCCCGGCTGCGACGGGATGTCAAGGCAGCGGCCGCGTGCGGCCATTGCGCGGGCAATCTGTCGCGGCTATGCCCTGCCCATGCAGATGCCCGATGCAAAGACCCCGCTGAAGATCGGCACCCGCGGCTCGCCGCTGGCGCTGGCGCAGGCCCACGAGACCCGCGCGCGGCTTATGGCCATGCATGGACTGCCCGAGGGTGCCTTCGAGATCGTCGTGATCAAGACGACGGGCGACGACCGTGCGCTGATCGCGGCCGACCGGCCCCTGAAGGAGATCGGCGGCAAGGGGCTCTTCACGAAGGAAATCGAGGACGCGCTTCTTTCGGGCGGAATCGACATCGCCGTCCATTCGATGAAGGACATGCCGGTGGCGCAGCCCGCGGGCCTCGTGCTCGACTGCCACCTGCCGCGCGAGGATGTGCGCGACGCCTTCGTCTCGCCTGCCATCGCCCAGCTGGCCGACCTGCCAGAGGGCGCGGTCGTCGGTTCCTCCTCGCTCAGGCGCCGGGCGCAGCTCGCGCACCGCCGGCCCGATCTCAGGCTCGTCCAGTTCCGCGGCAACGTCCAGACGCGGTTGAAGAAGCTGCACGACGGCGTGGCGGCGGCGACCTTCCTCGCGATGGCGGGGCTGAACCGGCTTGGGATGGCAGAGGTGGCCAAAAGCGCGATCGAGCCCGAGGAGATGCTGCCCGCGGTGGCGCAGGGTGCCATCGGCATCGAACGCCGCGCCGCCGATCCGCGCGCGGCCGCCCTGCTCGCGGCGATCCACGACCGGGCGACGGGCGAAAGGCTTGCGGCCGAACGCGCCTTCCTCGCTGCGCTCGACGGCTCCTGCGAGACGCCCATCGCCGGGCTCGCGGTGCATGATGGCGCGGGCCTCTGGCTCCGCGGCGAGATCCTGCGGCCGGACGGCTCCGAGGTGATCGCGGGCGAGCGGCACTGTGCCATCGCCGACGCCGCCGCGGCGGGCGCCGACCTGGCGCGGGACCTGCTTTCCCAGGCGCCCGCCGGCTTCTTCGACTGGCGCGGCTGAGACGACACCGCCGGGCCGGTCACGGAACGAGACGGCCGGGTTCGCCGGGGCCAGTGCCCGGCGCCTCCGGCAGATGGCGTAGCGGAACGGCAAACCGGAGGACGGTCATGCTTCGCCCGCTCAGGAACCGCACCTACCGGCATCTCTTTGCCGCGCAGGTCATCGCGCTTCTCGGCACCGGGCTGATGACCGTCGCGCTCGGTCTTCTCGCCTTCCATCTCGCCGGGGCCGAGGCGGGGGCGGTACTCGGCACCGCGCTCGCCATCAAGATGGTCGCCTATGTCGGCCTCGCCCCCGTCGCACAGGCGCTCTCCGACCGGTTGCCGCGCCGCGCGGTGCTCGTCACGCTCGACCTCCTGCGCGCCTCGGTGGCGCTTTGCCTGCCCTTCGTGACCGAGGTCTGGCAGGTCTATGTCCTGATCTTCGTGCTGCAGGCGGCCTCGGCCGGATTCACGCCCACCTTCCAGGCCACCATCCCCGACATCCTTCCGGGGGAAGAGGACTATACCCGCGCCCTGTCGCTGTCGCGGCTGGCCTACGACCTCGAGAGCCTCGTCTCGCCGATGCTCGCCGCGGTGCTCCTGACGGTGATCGAGTTCCACAACCTCTTCGCCGGGACGGTCGCGGGCTTCGTCGTTTCGGCCGCCCTCGTCGTCAGCGTCACCCTGCCGGTGCCAGAGCGCGGCCCGCGCCGCGGCATCTGGGACCGGACGACCCGGGGGCTTCGCTTCTATCTCGCAACGCCGCGGCTCAGGGGGCTTTTCGCCGTCAACCTTGCCGTCGCCGCGGCCGGGGCGATGGTCATCGTGAACACCGTGGTTCTCGTGAAGTCGCGGTTCGGGCTCGGCGAGGCGGAGGTGGCCTGGGCGCTGGCCGCCTTCGGTTGCGGCTCCATGGCGGCCGCGCTGGCGCTGCCGCGACTCCTTCACAGGCTCGCGGACCGGCCCGTGATGATCGCCGGCGCCGCGACGCTGGTGGCCTCGACCGCAGCCGGTGCGCTTGTCGACACCTATGCCGCGCTCCTGCCGCTCTGGCTGATCATCGGGGCGGGCTACAGCGCCGCGCAGACCCCCTCGGGCCGGCTCCTCCGCCGCTCGGCCGGGTCGGCCGACCGCCCCGCGATCTTTGCCGCGCAGTTCGCGCTCTCGCACGCCTGCTGGCTCCTCTGCTACCCGCTCGCCGGCTGGCTCGGGGCGCGGATCGGCCTCGGGCTGGCGTTCCTCGTGATGGCGCTGGTCGGGCTTGCGGGCGTGGTCCTCGCGCTCAGGCTCTGGCCGGCGCACGACCCGGTCGAGCTGGCGCATGACCATCCCGGGCTTCCCGCAGACCATCCGCACCTGAGGGATCACGGCGACGCGGGGCGGCATCGCCACGCCTATGTCATCGACGACCTGCATCCGCGCTGGGCCGGGGGCCGCGTGGGCTGATGGCGCGGGGCTACTCCGCCTGGGCGAGGAGGTCCAGGACCTTAGGCCCGAGCGCCTCCACGACCAGCGCCACGCCCCTCGCGTTGGGATGGAGCCCGTCGGGCTGGATGTAGTCGGCCAGCGCCTGCTGCCGGTTGGGCAGGGCGAGGATCGGGGCGAGGAAGGGCTCTGCCAGGAGCGCACCGTGCTTCGCTGCAAGTTCACCGTAGATCGCGTCGAACGCGGTCTTGTAGTCCACGCCATAATTTCCGGGCGCGGAAATCGGCACCACGAGCACGGGAATGCCCTTCTCGTCCGCCTTCGTCAGGATCGCGTCGAGATTGGCGCGCGCCTCTTCGGGCGGGATCCCGCGGAGAAGGTCGTTGCCGCCGAGGGTCACGATCATCGCGTCCACCGGGGCCGAGAGCGTCCAGTCGATCCGCGCCAGGGCTCCCGCCGTGGTGTCGCCGGAGACGCCGGCGTTCTGCACCGTCACGTCGCTGCCCCTCGCGGCAAGCCAGGCCTCGAGCTGCGGGACGAAACCTTCCTCGGGCGGCAGGCCGTAGCCGGCGGTCAGACTGTCGCCGAAGGCAACGAGCACCGGCGGCGCGGCCTGGGCGGCGGCGGCCGCGCAGAACAGGAGACCGAGCGCGAGGTTGCGCAATGCCCGCCCGACCCCATATGGCTTGAAGCGGCGGATGAAGCGGACGGTAGGCATGAACGAGACGATCCTGAGCCTTGAGGACGCGCGGCTTGTCCTCGAAGGCAATGCCGGCCCGCTCGAAATCCTCAAGGGCATCAGCCTCGACGTGGCTCGCGGTGAAAGCCTCGGGCTCGTCGGTCCGTCGGGGTCGGGCAAGTCGTCGCTCCTCATGCTCATGGGCGGGCTCGAGCGCGCGACCTCGGGCCGGATCACAGCCTTGGGCCATGACCTGACGGCGCTCGACGAGGACGCGCTCGCGCGGTTCCGCAGGGGCAATATGGGCATCGTGTTCCAGTCGTTCCACCTGATTCCGACCATGACGGCGCTGGAGAATGTCGCGGTCCCGCTGGAGCTTGCCGGGGCGGCGAACGCCTTCGGCCGCGCGGCGGCAGAGCTGGTTGCGATGGGGCTTGGCGCGCGGATGGACCATTATCCGGCGCAGCTTTCGGGCGGCGAACAGCAGCGCGTGGCGCTGGCCCGTGCCGCAGCGCCCCGGCCCGCGATCTTCCTCGCCGACGAGCCTACCGGCAACCTCGACGCCGCGACCGGCGAGGCGATCATGGAGCTTCTCTTCGGCCTGCGCGACCGGCACGGCGCGACGCTGATCCTCGTCACCCACGCGCCGGAGCTTGCGGCCCGCTGCGACCGGGTGGTGCGGCTCGCCGACGGCTGCATCGCCGGTGAAGATCGTGCGCGGCGCGTGAAGGTCGCGGAATGACGCTTCCGGTCGCGGTCAGGATCGCCCGGCGCGAGCTCCGGGGCGGAACGCGCGGCTTCGTCGTCTTCCTGCTCTGCCTCATGCTCGGCGTCGCGGCGATCGCCGCGGTGGGCACGGTGCGCACCTCGATCGAGGCGGCCATCGGCGATCAGGGCGCGGTGCTTCTGGGCGGCGATGCCGAGATGGCCTTCACCTACCGCTTCGCCACGGACGAGGAGCGGGCCTTCATGGCGGCGCGCGCCGCGAAGGTCTCGGAGGTCGTCGAGTTCCGCTCCATGGCGGTGGTGGGCGACGGGGAGACGGCGGAGCGCGCGCTGACGCAGGTAAAGGCGGTCGATGCGGCCTATCCGCTGACCGGCGAGATGGTGTTCGATCCCGCGCTTGCGCCCGTCCAGGTCTTCGCCCCGGCAGACGGCATTCCCGGCGCCGCGATGGACCCGGTTCTCGCCGACCGGATGGGGCTTGCCATCGGCGACCGGTTCCGGCTCGGCACGAAGGAGTTCCGCCTTGCCGCGCGGATCGTCCGGGAACCGGACGCGGCGGCGACCGGATTCACCGTGGGGCCGCGGACGATGGTGCGGACGGAGGACCTTGCGGGCTCGGGCCTTCTGGAGCCCGGCAGCCTCTTCGACACGAACTACCGGCTGCTCCTGCCCGAAGGCGCGGCGGTGGCACCGCTCGGCCGCGAGGCGGTGGCCGCGTTCCGCGACACCGGGATGCAGTGGCAGGATGCGCGCTATGGCGCGCCGGGGATGCAGCGCTTCGTCGACCGGATGGGGTCCTTCCTGATCCTCGTCGGGCTCGCGGGTCTCGCCGTCGGCGGCGTCGGCATCGGCGCGGCGGTGCGCTCCTATCTCGACGGCAAGGTGGGGACCATGGCCGCGCTGAAGGCGCTCGGCGCGACATCCGGGACGATCTTCGCCGTCTATCTCATCCAGGTAGCGACGCTCGCGCTCCTCGGCGTGCTCGCCGGTCTCGTCCTCGGCGCCGGCGCGCCGATCCTCGCCGCGCCGCTGATCGCCGGGGCGCTGCCGATCCCGGTCGAGATCGGCCTTGCCGTGCGCCCGCTCGCCGAGGCCGCGACCTATGGCGTGCTGACCGCCGCGCTTTTCGCGCTCTGGCCCCTTGCCCGGACGCGCGAGGTGAAGGCGGCCGCCCTCTTCCGCGACCTCGGACCGGGGCGGCGGGTCTGGCCAGGCTGGCGCCTGTCGGCGGTGCTGGCCGGGATCGCAGGCACCCTTGTCGCCGTGGCCGTCGGGGTCTCCGGTGTGCCGGAACTGGCCTTCGGGACACTCGGCGGCATCATCGCGGCGCTTGTCGTTCTCACGCTCGCCGCGCTCGCGCTCAGGTGGTTCGCCCGCCGGATGGGCCATCGAGCCCGCGGCCGGCCGGCGCTGCGCCTCGCGCTCTCGGCCATCGGTTCCCCGAAGGAGGAGGCGACGGCCGTCATCCTGTCGCTCGGCCTCGGCCTTTCGGTCCTGGCCGCCGTGGGCCAGATCGACACCAACCTGCGCGCTTCCATCGACCGCGACCTGCCGGAGGTCGCGCCCTCCTATTTCTTTGTCGATATCCAGCCCGACCAGATCGAGGGCTTCCTGGCCCGCGTCAAGGGCGACAGCGCGGTGTCGCGCGTCGATACCGCGCCGATGCTCAGGGGGGTGCTGACAGAGATCAACGGCCGCAACGCGCGCGAGGTGGCGGGCGACCACTGGGTCGTCCGCGGCGACCGGGGGCTCACCTATTCGGCCCTGCCGCCCGAGCGGACAGAGATCGTTGCCGGCGAATGGTGGCCGGAGGACTACGCCGGGCCGCCGCTCCTGTCCTTCGCCCGCGAGGAGGCCGAAGAGATGGGGCTGAAGCTCGGCGACCGGGTGACGGTCAATGTCCTCGGCCGCGACATCGAGGCCCGGATCACCTCGTTCCGCGAGGTGGATTTCGGCACCGCGGGAATCGGCTTCGTCATGGCGATGAACCCGGCGGCCCTTCAGGGCGCACCGCACAGCTGGATCGCCACGGTCTATGCCGCACCCGAGGCCGAGGCGGCGATCCTGCGCGATCTCGCCACCGCCTATCCGAACATCACCGCGATCCGGGTGAAGGACGCCATCGACCGGGTGAGCGAGGCGCTGGCCGCCATCGCGAAGGCCACCGCCATCGCTGCGGGCGTGACGCTGCTGACCGGGGTCGTCGTGCTGATCGGCGCGGCGGCGGCGGGGGAGCGGGCGCGGGTCTACGAAGCGGCCGTCCTGAAGACGCTCGGCGCGACGCGGGCGACCGTGCTCGCGAGCTTCGCGCTCCGCTCGGCGCTGATGGGGGCGGCGGCGGGGATCGTCGCCGTCGCCTTCGGCGCGGCGGCCGGCTGGGCGGTCATGACCTTCGTCATGGAGGGCACCTTTCGCTTCGAGCCGGTCTCGGCCGTGGCGATCGTGACCGGCGGGGCGCTGGCGACGCTTCTGGCCGGCCTTGTCTTCGCGCTCAGGCCGCTCGCGGCGCGGCCGGCGAGTGTCCTGCGGGCGCGGGACTGACGGCAGGCGCGGTCAGCCGGCCCCGCGCTCGGCGACCGGAGAGCCGTCGGCGATGGCGTCGGCGGGATGGAGGATCACCCGGTCGCCCGGCTGGAGCCCCTCGGTCACCTCGGCGGCGGCGGCGTTGCGCTGGCCGAGGACGACGGGGCTGAGCCGCGCCTTGCCGTCCGCGGCGCGGAAGACCGCCCAGCCGCCCTCGTGGCGGAAGAGTGCCGAAAGCGGGACCTGCATCACCTCCGCGCCTTCCCATTTCACGATGCGGAGATAGACGGCGTAGCCGTCGCCGAGGCCCGCGCGCGCCCCGGCGGGGGTGAGGATGTCGAAGACGGCGTCGACGCGCTGCTCCTCGATCCCGAGCGCCGAGACCTTGGTGCGCGCGGAAGGGTCGAGACTGCGCAGTTGCGCCTCGAGTGGCGGTGTGCCGCCCCAGCGTTCGACGATCGCGCGGGTGCCGGGCCGGAGCCCGACCGCGTCGGCCGAGAGGAGGTCGGCCACGATCTCGAGATCGTCGGTGCGACCGAGCGACAGAAGCCGTGTGCCCGCGGCGACCGGGGTCTCGCTGACGATATCGACAGATAGGACCGTGCCGCTGATCGGCGCGCGGAGCGTGACGCAACAGCTTTCGCGCGCCGCGCCGCCGACCGACGGAGGCACCAGGACCGCGTTCGCCCGCGCCAGCGCGCTCGTCGCCATCTCGACGTTCGACCGCGCCGCCTCGCGCGCGGCGAGCCGGATGGCGAGAAGCTGGCTCGCGTCCTCGAGCGCGGTCTGCGAGGCCACGCCGCGCTCGGCAAGGGTGCGGGCGCGGTCGTGCTGGGTGCGGGCGTAGTGGAGTTCCTCCTCCGCCTGGCGAAGCTGCGCCTCGGCTAGCGTCAGCGCGGCGCGGGCCTCGCGCGCGGCGGCCTCGGCCTGTTCGCGCGATCGCGCGTCGAGCAGGGCGGGGGGCGCGGGTTCGACCACGGCGACGACGGTTTCCCCCGCAACCACCGCATCGCCCACCTCCACCGGCGCACGCCGGGCGGTGCCGGAAATCGGCGCGGCGACCTCGAAGACGTCCTTCACCCGTGTCTCGCCCTCGGCGTTCACGGTGACGACCATCGGCGCCCGTGCGATCGTGGCAAGGTCCACCGGCACCGGTTCGGTGCGGAACGCGAGCCAGGCGAGGCCGCCCGCGACGCCGGCGCCGAGAAGGCCGATGATGTAATGGCGGGGTTGCAGGGCCATGGGTCACTCCCGGGTTTTCATGACGGCGACGAGGTCGAGCCGGTCGATGCGGCGGCGCACCACCAGTGCCGAGGCAAGGGCGGTCAGAAGGACGATGAGGCTCGCGCGGGCGAAGGTCGAGGGGACGATGACGAAGGGCACCTCGTAGAGGTCGCTCTCGATACCTTGCGTGAAGGCCCAGGCGATGCCGAGCCCGGTAAGCCAGCCGAGCGGCTGGGCGAGAAGCGCAAGCACCATGACCTCGCCGACAAGGATGAACGACACCTCGCCACGCGAGAAGCCGAGGATCCTGAGGCTCGCCAGTTCGCGGGCGCGCTCGGAAAGCTGGATGCGGGCGCCGTTGTAGGTGACGCCCACGGTGATCAGCACCGCGATCGTGATGTAGACCGTGGCGGTGATGCTGATGTTCTCGCGCAGTGTCTCGTCGAACGACCGGCGCATGTCGGAGACCATGGCCGTGCCCGCCAGCGCCGGCATCCCGTTCAGCGCGCGATGGAATTCCGACCTCGCGGCCGGGTCGAGCGTCAGGTTCGCCACCGAGACCTGCGGCGCCTGGCGGCGCAGCGCGTTCAGCGCCTCGAAGTCCATATAGGCGGCGATGCCGATGTACTGGTCGATGGTCGCCGTGACCGGCAGGAGCGCCGTCTCGCGCTGGCCCGACAGGAATTCGACCTCGACCGCGTCGCCCGCCCCGACGCCGAGCTGGCGGGCGAGCCGCGCCGCGAGGACCACGCCGCCGGGGGGGGCGGCGATGACCCGGCCCGATCCGCCGACGATGCGCGACAGATCCGCGTCGGGCCGCCGCGCCTCAAGCGTCGTGTGTTTCTCGAGGTGGCCATTGCGCAGCACCACCGGCTCGACCAGTTGCCCCTCGATCTGCAGCGCCCCGGGAAGGCTGCGCAAGTCGTCGATCACCCGCTCGGGCCGGTTCTCGGCGAACATCAGCACCGCATCCTGGCGGTTGGCCAGCCCGAAGGTCGTGTCCAGCATCTTGTCCATGGCATCGTCGAAGAAGCTCGCCGCGGCAAGGACGCCCACCGCCATGGAA
>NZ_WBUS01000046.1 GCF_008933605.1 Albidovulum sp. | reverse complement strand
ACCCTCTGCCCCGGCCGCCGCGCCTCCGGCTGCGGCCGCCCTGGCCACGGGTCCCTCGGCCAGCACGGTCGCCCGGCTTTACGAGGGGCGTGAGTTCGAGGAGATCTCGCTCGACGGCATGCGCAAGACGATTGCCGCGCGCCTGACCGAGGCAAAGCAGACGATTCCGCACTTCTACCTGCGCCGTGATGTCCAGCTCGACGCGCTGATGAAGTTCCGGGGCGAGTTGAACGCCGGTCTGGAATCGCGCGGGGTGAAGCTCTCGGTGAATGACTTCATCATCAAGGCTTGTGCCATAGCCCTTCAGGATGTGCCGGACGCCAATGCCGTCTGGGCCGGCGACCGGATCCTCCGGCTCAAGCCCTCCGACGTCGCGGTCGCGGTCGCGATCGAGGGCGGACTCTTCACTCCCGTCTTGAAGGACGCGGACAAGAAGACACTCTCGACACTCTCCGCCGAGATGAAGGACCTCGCACAGCGTGCGCGGACGAGAAGGCTTGCCCCCCACGAGTACCAGGGCGGCAGCTTCGCGATTTCGAACCTCGGCATGTTCGGCATCGATAACTTCGACGCGGTCATCAACCCGCCGCACGGGGCGATCCTGGCAGTGGGTGCGGGCGTGAAGAGGCCGGTCGTGAAGGCGGACGGCACGATCGGGGTCGCCACGGTGATGTCGATGACCCTCTCGGTGGATCACCGCGTCATCGACGGGGCGCTCGGGGCCGAGCTTCTGAAGGCAATTGTCGGCTATCTCGAAAATCCGGTCGCGATGCTCGCGTGATCGGCCGGAAAAGACGGAACCGGCCGGGGCCTTGGCCCCGGCCCTTTCATTTGTTCTGAACCGAATTCAGACGCCGTCGTCGATCAACTGATCCATCGTCAGCGCCGGCTGCTCGCAGCCGGCCTCACCCACGATCTTCGCGGGCACGCCGGCCACGGTCTTGCACGACGGCACATCGTGCAGGACGACCGACCCTGCGGCGATGCGTGACCGCTCGCCGATGTGGATATTGCCGAGGATCTTCGCCCCGGCCCCTATGAGCACGCCGTTGCCGATCTTCGGATGACGATCCCCGTCTTCCTTACCGGTACCGCCAAGCGTCACGGAATGGAGCATGGAGACGTTGTCCCCGACGACCGCCGTCTCGCCGATCACGATCGAGTGGGCATGGTCGATCATGATCCCCTTGCCGATCCGGGCATTGGGATGGATGTCCACGCCGAAGACCTCGCTCACCCGCATCTGGACGAAGTAGGCCAGGTCGCGCCGACCACGTGCCCAAAGCCAGTGACCGATGCGATAGGCCTGCACCGACTGGTAACCCTTGAAGAACATCATCGGCTGCATGAACCGGTGGCAGGCAGGGTCACGGTCATAGACCGCCACGATATCGGCCCGTGCTGCCTGGCCGATTGTGGGTTCGGTCGCATAGGCTTCGTCGGCGATCTCCCGCAGGATCTGCTCGCTCATCTCGCCCGAAGCGAGCTTCAGCGAGAAGCGGTAGGAAAGCGCACGCTCGAGCGTTGCGTGGTGCAGGATACCGGAATGGATGAACCCGCCGAGCAGCGGCTCATCCCGGACAGCGGCCCGCGCCTCTTCGCAGATATGCGTCCAGACGGGGTCGACTGTCGCGACCTTTGGATGCCGTTCTGCCATGATCCAGACCCTCCGTGCTTCGTGATGCCTCCATATCAGATAGGGCGCGTCCCGGAAACGGGAAGTGCGGCCAGGCTTCTCAATTCACCGCGCCCGTTGACGCCACGCGAGGATCGTATCGATGACCGTCGACATGGCCTCGAGATAACCTGCGTCGGATAGGCGAGGCTCGCCCAGCCGACGGCACATGGGCAGCGCTGCCGCCATGAGGCTTCCGTTACCCCAGACCGGGTGCGCCCGTCCGCAGCGCTTGCGGAACCGGTCGGCCGCATGGGCCCTTTCGAGCATCGCGCGGACCGCGGCCGGCCGAACTTCGGCCGGCAGGCTCATGACGGCCCGGGTTGCCGCCGAGACGTCGCCATGGCTGATCGCCCTCACTTTTCAGACATCCGGAAGCGCGATCTCCAGGTAGTGGACCGCGATCCGGACCGCGCCGCCCGAGAATGTCCCGCCCACCGCATCAAGCTGCAGGACCTCGGGCAGGTAGAACGCAGTAGGCTGTCCGAGAACGCCGCGCGCGAACGAACCGGCCGCAGTGCCAATGCCGGTGCCGAAGCGACCCGGCGCGCCGGGGTTGCCCAAGGACCAACTTGCAAGCGTCCCCGCAATCGCCGAGATCACGCGCGCCGTGGCCCCGATCACGACAGAGTCCGCCGGGATCATCACCGGCGTCGTCGAAACCGCGCCGGCCATCACCGTGTGGTCGAGTTCCGCCACATGGGCCGAAAGCCCCGCATTTCCCGGCGAAAGTGTCAGCATCCCGTTACGCCAGGCGCTGCCGTCAAAGATCGCTACCGCACCTTCGTCGAGGATCGTCGCCCGCCACCCCCGTCGCGGGAGCGCAAAGTCCCAGCCGCCGTTCGTGCCGATGGCGATCTGGCCGTCCCGGCCCGCCCAGTCGTTCACCGCACCCGGCGGCACCCCATAGACGGCACCGTCAATCACGGCTGCCGGCGGGATCGCCACGGAGCGGGAGACGATCGTCATGTTCACGAGTCCGTCGAGCCGAGCCAGGGCCGCGTTCACCGTGACGTGTTTCTGCGCCTGCGCCGGTTGCAGCAGCGGCAGGCCGAGTTGTTTGGTGTTAGACATCGATCACGATTCTCCTGAACAAGCCCGGCCCGAAGCTGTCGGACAACTGGGCCACATGGATTTCGAAGGGCGGAGCGGCGCCGTCGCTGGCCTGCATGCCGCCGGGGTAGGTCCATCCCGGCTGGGAGAGTGTTACTTCGCGCAGTACCGAACCTCCCTGCACCACCCGCAGCAGGTAGGCCTCGGCCGCCTCTCCCAGCGGCACGTCGAGCCCCGACCAGCCGTCGCCATCGATGCGCGTCCGGCGAATCCAGGACAAGGAAAGGTCACCGCCGGCGGCCGGTCGGGCGGTCAGATGCACGGGCGCCAGCGGTCTCAGCCCGATCCCCGAAAAGGCTTCGACCAGATGGACATACGACGGGTCGTCGTAGCCCCGCCGTGACGGGCCGATCCTGTAGTGGCGCACGAGGTCGCGATCGGCTGCGCCAACCTCGATCTGTCTGGGAGCGCCGTTCATCAGGACGACAAAGCTCCCGCTCGGCCAGATGGCCGGCATCGCGGCATCCGTCCCTGCCTGCCCGCGAAGCCGCGTCGCCAGATCGTAGACGCCCGGGGCCACCAGCGCCGCGTCGGCAAACTGGAAAAGCTCCCAGTTGGCCGCGCTTCCATCCCCGATGGCCATGAGGTTCTGGCCATTCAGCAGCCGGTCCGGGGCCACGGACTCCAGTGCCCCGGTCACCTTCACCCTCAGCGCAGGCCCGCGGTCCCAGACGGCCGGGGCCGCAGCCATGAGCGCCGAATGAGTGCGGCCGACGACGGCGCGCGCCGGAATGAGCTTGTTGAGCGCATATCCGGCGTCCGAATCCGAGGAAAAGACGGCCACGGAACCGGGCCAGGGAGTCGCGCTGACGGCCAGATGCGGTTGATGGGGCACCTCGGTCCCGCTCATCAAGGGTAGGTCCAGGAACAGCGGAAAGACCGGCACCGGGGCGGCAAAGGTCCTCGGTGTGACCCGCTCCTCGGCCTCGTCCGACGGCACGTAGACGGCCGGTTCGACCCGGACGGCCTCCATTGCGACGGCACCCGCTTGCTCCACCCTGTCGATGCGGTACAGCCCGCCTGCAACCGCCACCACATCGCCCGCGCCGAGATGGCCATGCGACGGAGCGACCGCGAACCTTGCCCCGTCGCGCGAGACGCGCGCCTCGGCCAACCAGCGCTCGACGATCCGCTGCCCCTCAGACCGCGTCAGCGCGAGCGCAAGCTCCGATTGGGCAACACACCGCGTCCCCTCGTCCGGAAAGATGGCCTCGACGGCACGGGCCTCGTAGTCGCCCTCTGCCTCGACATAGTTGAGCCGCACCCGCCCGGCGAGTTCGGCCTCGGTCGCCCGCACCGTCTCCACCCAGCCATCGGTCTCGTCACTGACAGCAAGCGCATCGGGTCCGATTTCGGCCGCCGCGATCCCGTCGCGCATCCGGAACCGCAGCTTGCCGTCACGCTCCACCGCCTCGAACCCGTAGCCCAGCATCAGGGGCTGCAAGGCCGCGCGGCCAGTCCCGGTGTCGGCAACCGAATAGCCGCGCACGAGCCCGTGAAGCCCGCTGACATCGATGTCGGCAACCTCCGACCCGCCACAGATTTCGGCCACCACACTCGACAGCGGCTGCGCCGAGACGCGCCCCGTGATCCAGTGCCCGCGCGCATAGTTCGCCCCGTCCGCCCAGGCGGCCGTGTTCGCAGGGAACGCGGGGAAGGGGCGCGCATCCCAGGCCCAGACGTGGGCCCGGTCCATGTCGACCATCGGCCCGCCATACGCGCCTGACACCGGGTTGTGCACCGGATCGCGCCAGTAGTCGATCATCGCGCGCAGGTATTGCAATTGGATCAGATCGTCGCGCCGTCCGTTCGAATAGGCGGGCAGCAGCGACTCCGACGATTTCGGGTCGAGGAACTTGTTCGGCTCGTTCGTGCCCTTGTCGATTGCCGCGCAACCGTATTCGGTGAACCAGACGGGCTTCGACTGTGGCACCCAGGGGCTCGCAGCGCCCTTGACGCCGCCGATCCGGTCGTGATGCGCGTTCTCCCACCACGAACGTATGTCCTTCACCCGCCAGACCCAGTCTTCACCATGGGCGCCATCGGTGATCGGGGTGCGGCGCTGTGAATCGCGTTCGGCTGCGCTCGCATAGAACCAGTCGTAGCCTTCGCCGCCTGCGATGTTGGCCTTG
Source organism: Albidovulum sp. (assembly GCF_008933605.1). Taxonomy (GTDB): domain Bacteria; phylum Pseudomonadota; class Alphaproteobacteria; order Rhodobacterales; family Rhodobacteraceae; genus Albidovulum. Next base: position 17,184 of record NZ_WBUS01000046.1, on the reverse strand, counting down.
AGATAGTCGATGTTGTAGATGGACCCCCAGTGCGCGTCGGCATGGTCCTGCCCATCGCGCCAGTCGCTCAGCGGCAGGTAGTTGTCGATCCCGATGAAGTCGATCGCCGGATCGGCCCAGAGCGGGTCCAGATGATAGCGCAGGTCTCCCTCTGGCGTCTGATAGCCGAAATACTCCGACCAGTCGGCGGCATAGCCGATCTTCGTTGCGGGCCCGAGGATCGCGCGCACCTCGGCCGCGAGCACCCGCAGGGCCGCCACGGCCGGAAAGGTGTCCCCGGCTGCCCTGATCTGGGTCAGCCCGCGCATTTCCGAACCGATGCAGAAGGCATCGACACCGCCCGCGGCCGCACAGAGATGCGCATAGTGCAGGATGAAGCGCCTGTAGGACCATTCGACGGGGCCGCCGTAGCCGACAGTCGTTCCGCTGACAGTGAAATCCGTCGCCTGCGCCATGCCGAAGAAGGCCGCCACCTCGGCCGCCGCCGCACCCGTCCGGTCCGGCGTGCCCGACCGCCCCGGGGCGGCCGACAAGGTGATCCGGCCGCGCCAGGGCAGCACCGGCTGGTCGGCCGCACCCGTCCAGGGGTCGGCGAGGCCGTTGCCGGACATCTGCTCCATCAGGACGAACGGATAGAAGACGACGTGCTTCGCCGCGGCCCTCAGCGCCTTGATCGCCTCGACCACGGACTGGTCCGCGGGGGTTCCGCCATAGACCGGCCGCCCGGCATCCCGGACCACCTCCTCGGCCGCCGCCCGGGCGATGCCTCCCGCGCGCCAGGGCATGCCCACGCCGTCGACGGAGTTGTCCTCGACCTTGGGTCTCAATTCGCACGATCCGCATCGCAGATCGTCGCCGAACCACGACACGACGAGCGAGACCGAACCGCAACCGGGCAGTTCCTCGCCAAGCGTCTCCAACGACGAAGCGAAGTCGGTCTTGCCCGCCGGCGAGTGGATGTTCGCCGAAACGTTCTCCCCCGGCCCGGTCGAATAATGGACCGGCGTCGTGGCCAGCGTGTATTCGCCCGTCCCCGGGATGAGCGCGACGCCGCTGATCCCGCGCACCAGATCCGTCACGGTGTCGATCTGCGGCCCCTGGGCCGGCCTCTGCACCTCGAAGGAGAACTGCGGCACCCGGTTGCCGAAGGCGCCAAGGTCGAGGTCCTCGAAGACCACATAGGCGATGCCGCGGTAGGCGGGCACCGCGCCCGCACCTTCGACGGCCTCCATCTTCGGATCGGGCAGTTGATCCTCGGAGCCGCTGTAGACTCGCATCGTCACGTCATCGCGGCCAATCTCGACGCCGTCGGCCCAGACACGGCCGACGCGCGTGATCTCGCCCTCGCACAGCGCGACGGCAAGGCTCACCGAATAGGAATACTCGGTGACCTTCGGCCGGGTCGGCGTGCCCTTCCCGCCTCCGCCCGAGGTGGTCGCGGTCTCAAGGAACCGCGAGGCCCAGATCACCTGCCCGGACACGCGCATCCGGCCCCAGACCTGACCGATCGGCGCACCCTCCGATGCTCCCGTCAGACGAAACCGGTCGATCCGCCCGGTCTCCACCGGCTGGGAGCCCGGCCCCATCAGCCGCTGGTCGATGACCCGGCCCAGCGTTGCGCCCACGGCGCGCCCGATGACGGCGCCGGAAAGGCCCAGGATCGATCCGCCGAAGCCCGCACCGATGGAGGCGCCGGCCGCGGACAGCAATATGGTGGCCATCAAGGCTCTCCTTCAGGGAAACACGAAGCGCGCCACGACCCGCCGCGCCCAGGGGTCAGAAAGCGCGCTTTCCACCACCGCGTGCCCGGAGTAGGCATGGATGAAGGTGGGCCGACCGCCGCGTTCGGCGGCGATGCCCAGATGTTTCGCGACCGATCCGGCACGCATCCGGAAGAGAAGCACCTCGCCGGCGCGGAGCGGACCCTGGGGGTCGCAGGGGGACAGATGCCGCCGGGCCGCCTGCCAGAGCCGCTCCGCGCCGTCGGGCTCGGACCAGTCGGCCGTGTAGGCGGGCACCGGCTCCGGCTCGGCACCGTAGATCTCGCGCCAGACGCCGCGCAGCAGGCCAAGGCAATCCGTGCCGGCGCCCTTGGCCGAAGCCTGGTGCCGATAGGGCGTCCCGACCCACTCCCGCGCGATCTCCACGACGCGCCTCGCCCGGTCCGTCATCCGCGCCGGCTCCCGCCGTCGTTCACGGCTGCCCCCGCGGGATAGGACATCAGCCAGTCCTCGCCCGGAATGTCCGGAAAGCCGCGGAAATTGTCATAGTTGGCGAACTTCAGCCGGCAGGTGTCCGGCCGTTTGTCGCAACCCGCCTCGATCCGCACCATGTCGCCGGGCGCGGGGGAAGCTCCAAGCGCCTGCCAAAGCTCCACCTCGCGGATGTCGCCGGCCCTCAGCCGGTCGTTTTTCACCGCGCCGACGAGACCCGCCGCCGCGCCGGTGAGCACCGAGAACCGACCCTTCTCGAACCATCGGTCGTCATATCCCGAAAACGCCGGGAAGCGGAAGATGCGCGCGCCCGCGACCTCGTGCACGACACGCTCCTCTGCATAGCCCGGCTGGTTCAGATCGAACCGGCAGCGCCCGTCGCCGAGCACGGCCGAACAGCGGGCGTGATAGATGAGCCCCTGCGCGCGGTTCAGCCCTTCGGACAGCCCGCGGAGCTCGGCATTGAAGCCGCCGCCCCTGCGCACCACCTCGCCCAGGGTGCCGCGAAACTGCAGCACCCGCACCGACACATCGGCCCAGTTCACGAGCCATCCGCGCACCTCGGCACCATCGTATCGCCCGGCGAGGATATCCGCCTCGGTGATGGCCTCCGACTTCAGCGCCCCAAATGCCTCGGTGTTGTCCACCGACAGCCCGGTGGACTGTTGGATCGCCTTCGCGGTCAGACCCGAGTCGGCGCGAAAGACGATCCCTTCGAACGAAAGGTCACGGTCATGGTCGGTGAACCCCATGACCGCGCTATCCTTGCGCGTCACCGCAAAGCAGCGCGCGAGCGTGGTGGCGCCCGTCGCCAGGTGATCCCTCAGATCTTGCGGGTAGGTCATCAGAGCCGCACCTCCACCACCGGCACCTGCGGCGCGTCGCCAGCCTGGAAGGACGCGACAGAGACCTGGATGCGGTCGGTATCGAAGCGGACCGGCACGTCGAACTCGAAACCCGCAGTGATCCTCTCGCCGACGGCCGGCGCGGTCGCGAAGGTGACAATCCCGGTCGCCGTATCCACCTCGTAATGCAGGCCCTCCTGCAGTTCGTCGCCCTGGAGCCCGATGCGCACGGTCCCCGCGACCGGCTTCCGGATTACGCGCTGCTGCGACGCGCCGCCCGAGGCATAGGACTTGACGAGCTGGTGCGACATAGTCACGCCATCCCCGGTGGCGACGGTCTGGTCCTCGAAGCCGATGCCTTCAGACGGCCTGCAGGACTTGTAGTCCGACCAGTCCTTCCAGCGGAATCCGAAAAGCTGGCCCTGCCGCGCCTCGAAGAAGGCTATCAGATCGGCAATGTCGTCGAGCGACCGCAGGCCCAGTCCTGCATCGTAGCGCCGGCGCGCTTCGGCCCAGGGCGTGTTGCGCTCCTCGAACCCGTTCGTCAGCGCGACGACCTCCGTGCGCCGCTCCGGCCCGCCGACCGAGCCGAAGCTCAGGTTCGCCGGAAACCGTACCTCGTGAAACGCCATGCCGCCCTCCTCACCGGTTCCTCTCGCCACGAGCCAACGCCCGCGCCATCTGCGCGGCGATCTGGCTCTGGCTGCGGGCAAAGCCCTGCACGTCCGGTGTCGTGACATTCATCACGATGCTCACCGGACGCCCGCCGCCCTGCGCCTGGACGCCAAGCCGCCCGTCCGCGCCACGCGCCAGCGGCATTATCGCCTCCGGCCCCGCCTCGCCCATCAGGCCGCGCCCGTTCCGCATCGGGAACATCGTCGGCGAGGCCACGACGCCGCCCCGCGCGAAGGGCATCACCCGGCCCTGCGCGAAACTCCCCCCCCTCTCGAAGGGGAACAGTCCGCTCAGGAGCCCGTTGATCCCGTTGGCGACAGCGCCTCCCACGGCGTCTTGCACCGGCTTCAGGGCGACGCCATAGACGCTGTCGGCCATCGACTTCGCCACCTGGCGCAGCGCGTCGGAAAGCTTCATCCCGTCGAACACGAGCCCGTCGAAGGCCCGGCGCAGCCCGCCACCGATACTTTTCGACAGTGTCCCCACCTCGCGGCCGGTGAAGATCATGCTCTCCCGCATCCGGCCAAGCTCGGCATCGAAAGCCGCGGTCATCGCCTGCGCCCCGGCAAGGCTTGTCTCCAGTGCGGCAGCCTGCGTCGCCAGCCCCTCGATCCCGTCAATTCCGTCCAGTCCGTCCATCACCGGCATCGTCGCCTTCCTTCCTCTCCTCGGGCACCCGGTCGGGCCAGGCGCGGGCAAGCTCGGCCAGCCGCGCCCGGTTCAGGGGCGCCGCCGCCCGCGGCTCGCCGAGCATCAGCTTCAGTTCCGCCGGGGTGAGGGCCCAGAACTCACGCGGGGTCAGGCCCAGCGCGCCAAGACCCGCGCGCATCAGCCCGGGCCAGTCCAGCCCGTTCATCCGGCCTCCGGCACAGTGAACGCCCGCGCCAGAAGCTCGGCCGCAATCCGGGCCGCTTCCACCGGCCCGCCGCCGATCTCGACGCGCAGCAGGTCATCGGCCGTCCCTTCCCAGCCGCCGCCCCTCAGGCCGGCGACGATCAGCATGAGTACGTCGCGCGTCGAAAACCGCCCCGCCTCGAATCGCTCCACCAACTCGATGAACGTCCCGGTGCCGAGCCCCGCCTCCAGTTCCGCCAGCGCGCCGAGCGTCAGCTTGGCGACATGGCGCTTGCCGTCGAGCCGCAGCCCGACCTCCCCCGTCCAGGGATTGGTCATCAGATCGCCGTGAAGTTCAGCGCGCCGGCCGAGGCGAGCGACAGTTCGTAGGTCGCCTCGCCGTTGTAGCTCCCGGCGTATTCGATCGCGGTGATCTGGAACGGCCCATCGACGATGCCGAAATCCGGGATGATGACCTGGAACGTCTCCACCGTGCCCGCGAAGAAGATCTGGCGCGCGCGGTCGTCCGTGGCGCTGTCCACGAACACGCCCGAACCCGAGACATTCGCTGAGCGCACACCCGCGCCGCCGAGCAGTTCGCGCCAGCCGCCCTGGCTCTCCAGGCTGGTGACGTCCACCGTCTCGGCGTTGAAACTGATGCGCGTGGCCCTGAGCCCCGCGATCGTCGTGAAAAGCCCGCCGCCCGTCAGGTCGAGCTTGATCAGAAGGTCCTTGCCGTTCTGCGCAGCCATGTCCGTTCTCCGATGTGTCTGTGTTCGGGGTCGCCAGGCGCATGCCGGCACCCGGTTTGCGCCAATTCCGCACGTGCGTGGCTCGTGCCGATCAGTCCTCGATCCGCGCCCGGAACGTCAGGTCGATCCGCCGCATGTCGGCCTTCTCGACCCGCCGCGCGCGCGCCTTGAGGAACCAGAGACCGACGAGTCGCCCTCGCGCGAGAACCAGCGTTGCCCCCGTCAGCGCGTCGGAGACGGCCGCCGCGGCCGCCTTGGCGCTCTGGAACCCCGCCTGATCGGTGACGACCGAGACGACGAATTCATGCTGTGCCCCCCGGCCCACCTGGTCCGAGGCATCTTGCACATCCTCCGGCCCGATCGAGACATAGGTGCCCGGCACGACCCCCGGTGGCACGGAATCGTAGATCGCTCCATTCACCAGCGCGTCGAGCGTCGTGTCCGCGGTCAGGCGCTGATAGATCGCCGCCTGCAGTGCGGCAGCAGCTCCGTAACTCATGCCAGCACCTCCTCCTGCGCGAAACAGGTCAAGTAGCGTCCGTCGGGCTCCATCTCGGTGACCGCGGTGATGCGAAACACCCGCGCTCCCTCGCGGAACCGCTGCTCCGGCTTCGGCCGCGACGGCGCGCCCGGCGGGGCAGCCCGCACCGTGATCTGGTAGCCCACGCTCGACAGGGTGACGAACTCGCCCGCCCGCTCGCGTCCTGCCCCCGCCTCGATCAGTCCCCAGAGCATACCCACGGCCACCCACGTCAACCCATGGCCACCCGCACCATCCGGCACCCGCTGCGCCTCTTCCAGCACCAGCCTCCGGCTCAGCCGCGGCGCGCTCATGCCGAGCCTCCACCCAGCACGCGCACCGTCCGCCACCGCTCGATCAGCGCCATCACCCCGAAGGGCATCGCCTGTCCCGCGCCGGCCTCGTGGCGGAACTCGTGGTACTGGGCGGCCAGAAGGAAGACCGCTTGCGCCAGATCGGCCGGGACGTCCGCCCAGGCCGGGCCGAACCCCGCCGTGAAGACCACCTCGACAGAGCCCCCGACCGGGATCCCCGGCAGCAGCGCGCCCGCCGCCACAACCTTCGGCCGCTGCGCGTCACGCACCAGCCGGTAGCGCGCGGGGTCGACCAATTCGGCCACCCCGTCGCGGTCGCGGACAGTGACCGAGCCCACCGCACTCACCGGCGCCAGCGGCAGGGCCTGCGCATCCGGCCAGCGCCAGGCCGCGAGTTCGAGCAGGAAGTCCCGCGCCACCAGTGCCTTGCTCACCCGCCCCTCGATCGCCGCCATCGCCGACCGAAGGTAGCCTTCCGCCAGCGCGTCCTGCACGGCGTCATCGGAAAAGCCCGTGCCGAGCCTCAGATGGTCCTTGAATTCCGCCACCGGCAGCGCCGCCTGCGGCACCGCCGTCACTTCGCTCAGCATCATGTTCGTCTCCGGAAGTCGCGCCCTCCCCCCTCGGGGTTCGGGCGCGGGTCGGTCCCGCGTTGCTCGGACGGAGGGAGCAGCTAGACAACGCGGGGGATATGGGCGACCCGCGCCCGTCTGGCCGGGGCCCGAAGGCCCCGGCCGATCCGCGCCTCTTACGAGATCGCGAATTTCAGGAGCTTGATCGCGGCGAAGTCGCTCACGTCACCGCCCACACGCTTCGAGGCGTAGAAGAGCACGTGCGGCTTGGCCGAGAACGGGTCGCGCAGCACCCGCATGTCGGGACGCTCGGCCACCGTGTAGCCCGACCGGAAATCCCCGAAGGCGATGGCATAGGCGTTTGCGCCGATGTCCGGCATGTCCTCCGCGATCAGCACCGGATAACCCATCAGGCGCGCCGGCTCGCCGGCGGCCAGCCCATCCGACCACAGGAAGCGGCCATCGGCATCCTTCATCTTGCGCACGGCGCCCGCGGTCTTCGAGTTCATCACGAAGGCGGCGTTCGCGCGGTATTCCGCGTTCAGCGCGTAGACGAGGTCGATGATCGAATCCGAGGCGTTCGTCGCCGCGAAATCACCCGCCGCGCCCGTCGGCACGTAGCCGAGCGATCCCCAGGCCCAGACGCCGTTGTCGACGGACGTGTGGGTCAGGAAGCCCTTCGGCTTGTCCACGCCGTCGCCCGAAACGAAGGCCTGCGCCTCGGCCCGCGCAAAGCGGTCGGCGATGCGCTCGGCCAGCCAGCCCTCCACGTCGAAGGCCGAGTCGTCGAGCAGGCGCTGGCTCGCCTTCGGCATCGCCGCAAGCTCATGGAGCGGGATCGAGATGCGGTCGATCTGCGGCGTCCCCGTCTCGCTCAGCCCCGCCGTTTCGGTCGCCCAGCCGGAGCCGAGGTCGGTGTGATCGACCAGCACGTCGAACGAGGTCGCCTCCACGTTCACCACGTTGGCGATCGTGCGCAGCGACGACGTCGCCTTCAGCACACCGCGGATGCGATCCGAGGTCTCCGGGTCGACGAGGAACCCGCCGTCCGCGTTCACCTGCGTGTTCAGCGCCTTGCCCTCGAGGACAAGCCCGCGCAGCCCGTCGTCGTCGCCCGACCGCAGGTAGGCCGCAAAGGCCTTCCGGTGCGGCGCGTCGAGATCGACGGCGGTGGAAAGCGCCGGGCGCCCGGCGGAGAAAGACTTGCGATCCAGCATGGTCAGTCGCTCTTCCTGTTGTTGCAGCCTAGATGTCATTTCGTCCTGAAAGCCCTTGAACTCGCGCAGGAACCCGGCGAGTGCGGACTTCACTTCCTCGGCCGGAGCGCCGGACAAGCCTTCCCCGGCCCGAGCCTTCGTCTCGGTCGTCTTCATACCCATCACCTCACGTCAGGGGTTGGTCGGGCGGGCCTCAGCGCCCCGCCAGTGTCCGGCGCGCCGCCTCGAACAGCGCCGCCATCTCGCGCAGGGCAGAAGACTCGGGCGTCTCGCCCTTGGCTGCGACCCGCGCCTCGGGAAGCATCGGAAAGGTGACCAGCGACACCTCCCAGAGTTCCACTTCGCGAAGGAGTCGTTGCCCCTTCGCATCCTTCTCGGCCGTCACCGTGCGGTATCCGATCGAGAGCCCGTCGATCGCCCCCGCCGCGACGAGGGCCGCCGCCTCGCGGCCCTTGGCGACCTCGGTCAGGATGCGGCCCTTGACGCGCAATCCCCGGCCATCCTCGGCGATCTCGTCCCAGACCCCGATCGGCTGCGTGGCGTCGTGCTGCCAGAGCATCCGCACCGAACGCCCGCCGGCCTTCAGCCGCGCGAGCGACCGGCCATAGGCGCCGGCCATCACCACGTCGCCCCCCTGGTCGGTCATCCCGAAGAGCGAGGCATAGCCCTCGATCCGGCAGCCCTCCGTCAGCGCGAGCGCGCCGTCCGGCTGGCAGAACTTCGTCTCCAGCCCGTATCTGCTTGTCGTCATGCGCATTTCCCTATCTCGGCCCGAACTCGACCAGACCCTGCACGGCCTGGGCGAGGATCACGCCGCAGACCCCGAAGACCGTCATCCACAGGCGCCGCTCGACTCCGCCGATCATCGCCTCGATCCGCTCCAGCCGCTTCTCGACGGTCCCGAACTGCAACGCCATGATCCTCTCGGTCGCCTCGAAGCGGTGCTCGTGCCCACACTCGAACGGCTCCTTAAGGTAGCGCGACCCCGGCCCCGCCATCGTCAGCCCCCGGCCGCGAGCGGCGGGAGCCCGAGGATGCTCCGCTTCTCGGCATCGGTCAGGAACGTCGCCTCGCCCACCCGCGTCCACTGCTGGTCGCGCTCGGCGGCGAGCGCCGGCACCTGATCGAGGTCGGGCCTGAGCTCGACCTGCTCGCCGAGATGCGTCGACAGCCAGTAGCTCACCGCCGCCGTGACACGCGTGGCGAGCGGCAGCACCGTCAGCCGGTAGAAGGCGCGGTTGGCCTCCTGGTAGTTGGCATAGGTCGCATCCCCCGGAATGCCCATCAGCATCGGCGGCACGCCGAAGGCCGTGGCGATCTCCCGCGCCGCCGCCTCCTTGGTCTTCTGGAACTCCATGTCCGAGGGGCTGAACCCCATCGGCTTCCAGTCGAGCCCGCCCTCCAGCAGCATCGGCCGCCCGGCGTTGCGCGCTCCCTGATGGTGCATCTCCATCTCGTGCACCAGCCGGTCGTACTGGTCGGGGCTGAGCGCCCCCTGCCCGTCCGAGCCCTTGTAAACGATCGCGCCCGAGGGCCGCGCGGCATTGTCCAGCAGCGCCTTCGACCAGGCCGAGGCCGCGTTGTGGACATCGACCGCCACGGCCGCCGCCTGCATCGGCGAAAGACCGTAATGGTCGTCCTGGGGATGGAACGACTTGATGTGGCAGACCGGATCGGCCGGCCCCGACATGTCGAACCGGTGCTTGCGCCCGCCGACCGTGTAGTCATAGGCGACCGGCCAGCCATCGGCGCCCGGCACGATGCTCATCCGGTCGGACCTCAGCACATGCAGCTCCGCCGGCAGTCCCGCACCCCCCACCGCCTCGACATAACCGTTGCCGCTGAGCAGAATCTGGCCATAGAGCGCCTCGAACAGCTCCGCCCGCCCCTGCCCCGGATTGGGCCGCCGCATCAGGTCGATCACCGGATGCACGTCGTAGCGCCGCGCACCGTCCTGGCAGACCAGCGGCAGCGCCGCCGCCGCCTCGGCGATCAGCTTCACCGCCCGGAACCCGGCCGGATTCCCGGAGAACCCGGTCCTGGTCAGGCTCCCCGTGTCGCGCGGCGACCAGATCACCCGGCCCGAGGATCCCCAGGCGATCACCCGCCCGGTGGCCGAGGCTTTCTGCTCCGGCGCCGCCACACCGGCGCGCCGAAAGATGTTCCATGCCATCCGTCAACTCCTGTCTCGACCCGCAACGAGCGCGGCCGCCTGCTGCCGCAAACCGCCTGCCCTTCATCTTGCCGGAAATACCTTCGGGGGGGCGGGGGGCAGACGGCCCCCCGCCGTGGCTAAAGGCTCCGCACCTGCGGCCGCCGCCATTTCGCCGCCGGTTCCACCATAAGGTCGGTCAGCGCCCAGACGAGCGCGTCCACCCGGTCGGGCGATCCCTGCCCCTCGAAGCCTGCGACCGTCATCCGGCACATCTGGTCCTCGAGCGCGTCGAAGCCACTGACGTGATGCACCCGCCCCTGGTCGTAGAGCGCGGCCACCGGTTCCGCCCGCGCCGTCTTGCCGCGCGCGGCGCGGACGGCGCGGAACGGCACGAGGGGGTCGACCTGCCGCACGACCGTCTCGACGAGATCACCGCCCTGGTTGACCTCCGCCACCAGCCGGTCCGCGCCGTGCCGGTCCATCGCCGCGATCGCCGCCCGGGCCCAGTCCGCCGGCGAGGCCGCCCGGACGCTCGCATCCTCCAGCACATAGGCCCGCCAGTCCGCCGGAGGCCCCTCGGCCACCACACCGGCAACAATGATGCCGCATTCGTCCGAACCCGCGTGGCCGGTGACCGGCGGATCGACCGCGACGACGATCCGGCTCAGCCCCTCCGGCGTCGCCTTGCGCCCGGCGTCGAGCCGCGCGGTGGACCAGAGCGCGCCCTCCGCCTCCTCCAGCAACACCCCGTCCAGTTCCTCCCGCGCCGTGCGGGTGCCGGCATAACGCGCCCGCACCTCTTCAAGGAACGAGGCCGCGAGATAGGCGCGGTTGGCCTCCGTGGGGGCCTGCGTCAGCACCGTGGACGGGTTCTTCAGGATCGCCTTCAGCACGCCGACGTTCCTGGGCGTCGTCGTCACCACCTGCTGCGGATGCTCGCCGAGCCTGAGCGCGAACTGGAGCATGTCCCAGCTTTCCTTCGCCTTCTTCCACTTGGCAAGCTCGTCGACCCAGGCCGCGTCAAACTGCGGCCCCCTGAGGCTGTCGGGATCGAAGGCCGAGTAAAGCTCCGCCACCGCCCCGTTCGGCCAGACGAGCCGCTTGCGCGTCGCCTCCCAGACCGGCCTGCGGTCGGGCGGCGAGCAGGCGAGTATCCCGCTCTCGCCAAAGACCATGACCTCGCGCGCCTGGTCGATCGTCTCGCCCACCAGCGCGACGCGCCGGGCGCGGCCCGGATCGGCCGCACGCGCCCCCTCGACCTGGGCGCGCACCCATTCCGCCCCGGCGCGGGTCTTGCCCGCGCCGCGCCCACCCATGACGACCCAGGTCCGCCACGCCCCTTCGGGGGGCAACTGGTGCGGCAGCGCCCAGAACTCGAAGAGCCACGGGAGCGCCATCAAGGCCGCGTCGCTGAGGCCGGCCAGGAAGGCATCAACCGTCTCCGGCATCGCGGAGGCGAGCCAGCCTGCGGCCGATCTCAACGCGGGCGGCGTCGAGATCGAGCGCCCGTTCGCCGCCGCCTCCGCCACCGTCTTCCTTGAGTTTCGCAACTTTCGCCCTTTCCTCGAACACGATCTGCAGGGCCGCGCGGAGGTCCCTGATGACGCGCACCCCGTCCTTGAGGTCGCCCAGATCGCCCTTTCGCAACCTGTCCATCGCCGTGTGGATCTCCACGACGATCTGATCCAGAAGCCCCATCGCCTCGGTGACGAGGGGCCTCGCCAACGGCTCTCCCGCCGGTGTCTCAACGATCATGCAGCTTCTTGCCCGCCTCTCATGCCGCCCGCACGAGAGAAACGAAAAAGCGGCCCCGGGGTGCCCTCCCCGCGCCGCTCTCCCACTTCTTCCAGCCTGCCCGAAGGAATACCCCCGACCGAACGCGAAGTCAAGAAAAATAGTATTATCAGATGGTTAACGCGGAGCGCGGGATCAGTTGCCGCTCGTCCCCTGTTCCTGCTGCGTGGCCTCGATCGCCCGCCACTTCGCCACGTTGTCGTTGTGCTCGGCCAGCGTGGTCGCAAAGACATGGCCGCCCGTGCCGTCGGCGACGAAGAAGAGGTAGTCGGTCGTCTCGGGGTTCAGCGCCGCCGCGATGCTCTCGCGGCCCGGGTTGGCGATGGGCGTCGGCGGCAGCCCGTCGATGACATAGGTGTTGTAGGGTGTCCGACCCCTGAGCTCGCTCTGCCTCAGGCCACGCCCCAGCACGCCCTGCCCCTTGGTGATCCCGTAGATGACCGTCGGGTCGGTCTGGAGCTTCATCCCGTCCCTGAGGCGGTTCAGGAACACGCTCGCCACGCGCGGCCGCTCCTCCGGCAACCCGGTCTCCTTCTCTACGATGGACGCCATTATCAGCGCCTCCTCCGGCGTCGCGTAGGGCAGTCCCTCTTCCCGCACGGGCCAGAGTTCTGCCAGTACCGCCTCCTGCCGTGCCCGCATCTCGTCCAGCAGCGTCTTGCGGTCGGCACCCCGCACCACCTCGTAGCTGTCCGGAGCCAGATAGCCTTCGGCCGGAACCTCGCCCGGCTCGCCTGCCAGGAATTCTGCCCGCTTCAGCGCCTCGACGACCTGCCAGCTCGTGACGCCCTCGGCGAGCGTGACGCGGTATCGCACGTCGGGGTCCTCGGCGCGGGCCAGGTAGTCCGAGGGCGCCTCGCCGGCGGCGGGATCGAACTTGACCACCTCGACGTAGGCATTCGTCGCCGGATCGAGCTCGCGCACGATCACGTCCGCGGCGGCCACCCCGATCCGGTAATTCACCTCCGTGCCGCAGGTCGACTGACCGCTCCGGGTCACGCTATCAACGATCTCGCGCATCGAGGCCCTGGGCCCGATCAGGAACGACCCCGCCTTCAGGCTCCCGGCCTTCCCCTCATAGTCCGCACCCACGCGGAAGATGTACTCCGACCCGATCGCGCCGCGCGCCGCCAGATCGGCCGCGATGCCCCGGAAATTCGCCCCGCGCTCCACCTTGAAGCAGATCGCCTCGGCAAGCGGCCCCGGCCCGGCATACTGCCGCTGCCCCCAGGCCACCGCACCGGCCACCGCCACCAGGATCAGGATGGCGATGGTGAGGAAATTCGACGCGATGTTGCGCCACATCAGCCCGCGACCCGGCCGAGGACGAGCGAGGCGTTGGTCCCGCCGAAGCCGAAGCTGTTGGACAACGCCACGTTGATCTCGCGCTTCACCGCCTTGTTCGGTGCGAGGTCGAGCTTAGGCTCCACCGCGGGGGTGTCGAGGTTGATCGTCGGCGGCGCCACCTGATCGCGGATGGCGAGCACACAGAAGATCGCTTCCACTGCCCCCGCCGCGCCCAGAAGATGTCCGATGGAGGATTTCGTCGACGACATCGTGGCCTTCGCAGCCGCGTTGCCCAGAAGCCGCTCCACCGCGCCAAGCTCGATCGTGTCGGCCATCGTGCTGGTCCCGTGGGCGTTGATGTAATCGACGGCGGATGCCTCGATCCCCGCCCGCTTCAGGGCCGCCGTCATGCAGCGGAACGCCCCGTCACCGTCCTCCGAGGGCGCGGTGATGTGATAGGCGTCGCCGGAAAGCCCGTAGCCCAGCACCTCGGCATAGACGCGCGCGCCCCGCGCCTTCGCGTGCTCGTATTCCTCCAGCACCACGACGCCCGCCCCCTCGCCCATGACGAACCCGTCGCGGTCGGCGTCGTAGGGACGGCTCGCCTTCGTCGGATCGTCGGCGCGCTTGGTGGACAGCGCCTTGCAGGCGTTGAACCCGGCGATGCCGATTTCCGAGATCGGGCTTTCCGCGCCGCCCGCGATCATCACGTCGGCATCGCCCCACTGGATCAGCCGCGCCGCGTCGCCGATGGCATGGGCACCGGTCGAGCAGGCGGTGACAACCGCATGGTTCGGCCCCTTGAAACCGTAGCGGATCGACACCTGCCCCGAGATGAGGTTGATGAGCGCGCCGGGGATGAAGAACGGCGAGACCCGCTTCGGCCCCCGCTCCTTGATCAGCACAGCCGTCTCGGCGATGGAGGTCAGCCCGCCGATGCCCGAGCCGAGCATCACGCCCGTGCGCAGCTTCTCGTCCTCCGAGGGCGCCTCCCAGCCGGCGTCCTTCACCGCCTGGTCCGCCGCGGCCATGCCGTAGAGAATGAAGTCGTCGACCTTGCGGCGATCCTTCGGCTCCATCCAGGCGTCGGGGTTGAACGTGCCGTCGCTGCCGTCACCGAAGGGGATCTCGCAGGCATAGGTCGTGACCACGTTCGACGTGTCGAACCGGGTGATCGGCCCCGCGCCGGACCTGCCGGCAATCAGCCGCGTCCAGGTTTCCTGCACCCCGCAGGCCAGCGGCGTGACAAGGCCAAGCCCGGTAATGACGACGCGCCTCATGATCTACCCCATCCTGCTGCGATCCGGGGCTTGATACACGTCATCGGTCAGGACGGGCAAGGCCCGTTGCCCGGTCCGGGCTGCGCGCCGCCTCTCAGATGAACTCCGCCACGTGCGCGCGACCCGGCCGCGCCTGCTTCAGGGCCTCGCCGAGATCAATCGTCTTGTTGAACAGCGCGCGTCCGACAATGGCGCCCGAGACCTCGCCCAGAAGCCTCAGACGCGAGATGTCGTCGAGCGTGCGCACGATCCCGCTCGCGATCACCGGCAGTTGCGTACGCTCGGCCAGCGCCGAGATCATCCCGAGCGACGCGTCGCCACTGCCGACATCGGCCCCGACATCCGTGACGATCACAGCCGCGAACGGTGTGTCGGCGTAGCTGTCAAGGAAGCCTTCGGCCGTATAGGCGCTCTGCGTCCGCCAGCCGTCGATCATGACCTGACCCTTCAGGACATCGACTGCCAGAACGATCTGGTCGGGATGGCGGCTCGCAAGTTCCTTGACCAGGTGGGGGTTCTGGGTGGCCAGCGTGCCGACGATGATCCTGCCGGCGCCGAGGTCGATCCATTCCTCGATCCGGTCGCGCGAGCGGAACCCGCCGCCCAGTTGCACCGGGATGCCCGCACCCCGAATGATCCGCAGCACCAGATCGCGGTTGGAGGTACTGCCCTTGACGGCGTCGAAATCGGTCACCTGCATCCACTCCGCCCCGGCATGGGCGAATTCCTGTGCCTTGGCGACCGGATCGACATGCCAGATTGCCGGCTCCTCGATCTGCCCACGCACAAGGCTCACGCAATGGCCGTTCATCAACTCGATCGTGGGGTAGAGAATCATGGTGGCGCCTCCCTGAGAGCTCCGGCGCGGGCGTCGCGGGACCAACCGGGCCGCCCGGTTCGGTGATTCCTGTCGCCGCCCCAGCATACGCGCCGCACCGGCGAATCCCAAAAGGCAATCTGGACCGCGCCGGATTGGCCCCCGGTCCGTCCTCCGCGGCCGCGTCGTTACGGCAGCCGGTGCCCGGCCCGCCCGGGCATCCGGTCAACGCACGACATCGCGCGCGAACAGCGTTACCCGGTCGCCAAGGTCCTCGGTCTCGCGGAAGGGCACATAGCCCAGACGCTCGGCAATGGCGCAAGAGGCGGCATGTCCGACCTCGATCATCGCCCGGCTCCGCCCGCCGAAGGGCTGCTCGTCGAACCAGCGATGCGCTGCCCCCACGGCCTCGCGCCCAAGGCCCTGTCCGTGGACGGAGGAGGTCAGCACCCAGCCTGCCTCGGGCGCGTCATCGAAATCCGGGCCGAGGCCGCGCATCGCGGTGAAGAACCCCGTCTGTCCGAGAAAGGCTCCGTCGGCCCTGCGGAAGATGCCCCACTGGCCGAAACCCTCGATCGCCCAGCTTCCCGCGATCCTGAGGAAGACCGCCCAGCTTTCGGCCACCGGGCGCGGCTTGCCGCCAATGAAGCGCACGACCTCCGGCTCCTGCCAGATCGCGGCCAGCGCCGGGAAGTCCTCCCGCGTCATGCCCCGCAGGATCAGCCGCTCCGTCTCGACCACCGGCACCATGGCCATGCCCTCCCCCGAACGAAAAACGGCGCCCGAGGGCGCCGTTCGCCGAACCTTTCCGATCCGCGCTCAGGCGGCTTCGGTGATGAACTTGACGGCGTCGCCGAAGGTCTGGATCGTCTCGGCCGCGTCATCGGGGATCTCGATCCCGAACTCTTCCTCGAAGGCCATGACGAGCTCGACCGTGTCAAGGCTGTCGGCGCCGAGATCGTCGATGAACGAAGCGTTCTCGGTCACCTTGTCCTCTTCGACGCCCAGATGCTCGACGACGATTTTCTTCACGCGATCGGCGATGTCGCTCATGTCACTTCCTCAATAACAGCGGATGTCCCGCTTCCTGGTCCCTTGCTCGTTCCGAGCGGTTCTCCCCCGCCCCGAAGCGAAGGTGCCGGCAACGCTTGGCTTCCGCCCCGGCTGATCGTCGCCGCCTATACCACAGTCTATTCCCGAGGCAAACGCTTTCGCAACCGCGATCCCGGCTGGCTGCCCCACCGCGCCGCAGGGCCTCAGATCATCGCCATCCCGCCGTTCACGTGCAACGTCGCGCCGGTGACATAGGCCGCTTCCGGGCTTGCCAGGTAGAGCGCCGCCGCCGCGATCTCCTCCGGCGTGCCCATGCGGCCCGCCGGGATCTGCGCGGCGATCCGGGCCTTCTGCTCGTCGGTCAGCTTGTCGGTCATTGCGGTGGCGATGAACCCCGGCGCGATGCAGTTCACCGTGATCCCCCGGCTCGCCACCTCCTGCGCCAGCGCCTTCGACATGCCCGCGATGCCGGCCTTGGCGGCGGCATAGTTACCCTGCCCGGGGTTGCCGGTCGTGCCGACGATCGAGGTCACGTTGACGATCCGCCCCCAGCGCGCCTTCATCATTCCCCGCAGCACCCCGCGGCAGAGCCGGAAGGTCGAGGTCAGGTTGACGTCGATGACCTGCTGCCACTCCGTATCCGACATCCGCATGAAGAGGTTGTCGCGGGTGATGCCGGCGTTGTTGACGAGGATGTCGAGCCCGCCCATCGCCTCCGCCGCCCGCTTGGGCAGCGCCTCGACCGCGTCCGCGCTGGAAAGGTCGCAGGGCAGCACATGCGCCCGCTCGCCGAGTTCCGCGGCGAGGCCCGCCAACGGCGCCTCGCGGGTCCCCGACAGGCCCACCACCGCCCCCG
>NZ_WBUS01000045.1 GCF_008933605.1 Albidovulum sp. | reverse complement strand
GCTCGGGCCTGGCGGAGGCGGGACGGATCGCCGGCCGGCTCGCTGGAGAGCTGCCGGAGCGGCTCGCCGGCGCCCGGCTCGCGCTTCTTGGCCATGACGACGACGTCGCCCGTCTCGATGCTGCACTCGTGGCCGATCCGCCGCTTCTCGTCCGGGACGGCGGGTTCATCGCCGCGGGCCACGACGCGGAGCTGGACGAGGTGCGGCAACTGCGCGACGAGGGTCGCAGCGTCATTGCCCGGATGCAGTCGGAATACATCGCGCAAACGGGAATCCAGAGTCTCAAGATCAAGCACAACAACGTGCTTGGCTACTTCATCGAGACGACCTCGACCCATGCCGACCGGATGCTGTCCGCGCCGCTCAGCGGGACCTTCATCCACCGGCAGACCACGGCAGGCCAGGTGCGCTTTACCACCGTGCCCCTGTCCGAGATGGAGGCGCGGATCCTGAACGCGGGAAGCCGGGCACTGGAGATCGAAAAGCGGCTCTATGACGGCCTGAGGACGATGGTGCTGGACGCCGCCGGGCCGATTTCCGGCGCCGCGCGTGCGCTGGCCGAGATCGACCTTGCCGCCGCGCTCGCCGATCTCGCCCGCGGCGAGGACTGGGTCGAGCCGGTGGTGGACGAGAGCCGCGCCTTCGAGGTCGAGGGCGGGCGTCACCCAATCGTGGAACGCGCGCTGAAACGCAGGGGCGAAACCTTCGTGGCCAACGATTGCCTGCTGACCGCAGGCGACACCCCGGCGATCTGGCTGCTCACCGGGCCGAACATGGCCGGCAAGTCCACCTTTCTCAGACAGAACGCGCTGATCGCCCTCCTGGCCCAGGCCGGCAGCTTCGTCCCGGCGCGCCGGGCCCGGATCGGTCTCGTCAGCCAGATCTTCAGCCGCGTGGGTGCGGCCGACGACCTCGCCCGCGGCCGCTCCACCTTCATGGTCGAAATGGTCGAGACGGCAGCAATCCTCAACCGCGCGGACGACCGGGCGCTGGTGATCCTTGACGAGATCGGCCGTGGCACCGCGACCTATGACGGGCTTTCTATAGCCTGGGCCACGCTCGAGCACCTCCACGACGTCAACCGGGCCCGCGCGCTTTTCGCCACGCACTACCACGAGATGACCGCCCTCGCCCGCAAGCTCCCCGGAGTCGAGAATGCAACCGTTGCCGTGAAGGAATGGGAGGGAGAGGTGGTCTTCCTTCATGAGGTGAGGAAGGGCGCGGCGGACCGCAGCTACGGCGTGCAGGTCGCCCGCCTTGCCGGGCTGCCGGCGGCCGTCGTGGAGCGCGCGAAGGTGGTGCTCGAGGCGCTCGAGAAGGGCGAGCGAGAGGGCGGCACGCGCAAGCACGCGCTGATCGACGACCTGCCGCTGTTCAACGCGGCGCCAGCGATTGCGCGGCCGCAACCGAAAGGGCCGTCAAAACTGGAGGCTCGCCTTGCCGCCCTTCATCCTGACGAGATGACGCCCCTTGAGGCGCTGGCC
Source organism: Albidovulum sp. (assembly GCF_008933605.1). Lineage (GTDB taxonomy): Bacteria > Pseudomonadota > Alphaproteobacteria > Rhodobacterales > Rhodobacteraceae > Albidovulum. The sequence continues at coordinate 20,833 of NZ_WBUS01000045.1, read as the reverse complement.
GCCCTTTATGATCTCAAGTCGATCCTTGGGGATTGATCGGTCGCCCTACGATTTCGGCGTCGAACTCACGCCGACCTGGGCCGGTCGCAGAAGCCGTTCGTGCAGCATGAAGCCTTCGGTCATCACCTGGATGATGTCGCCGGCCTTCGTCCCCGGCACCGGTGCCTCGAACATCGCTTGGTGGACCTGTGGGTCGAAGGCGTCGCCGATCTGAGGTGCCACCGGCTGCACCCCGTGCTTGCCGAGAACCGCGATGAGTTCCTTCATCGTGAGCTCCACGCCCTCGATGAGCGCCTTGGCGGCTTCCCGCTGGTCCGCGCCGGCGGATTCGAGCGCGCGCCTGAGGTTGTCGTAGACCGGCAGAAGGTCGCGGGCGAGCCTTGACCCGCCATATTGTTCGGCCTCGCGCCGGTCGCGGTCGCCGCGCTTGCGGATATTCTCGGCGTCGGCGAGCGCCCGCATGAACCGGTCGCGCAATTCGTCCCGCTCGGCCCGGAGCGCCTCGATCTCGTCGGCCATGATCTCGGCCTCAATGGCTTCCTCGCCGATCTGGGCCTGGTCCTCGGCGATTTCGTCCTTCTTCATCTCGCTCATGCTCTACCCCTTCCGCTCGCCGGAGAGGAGTCTCCCGACAAGCTGCGCCGTATAATCCACGATCGGCACGATGCGCCCATAGTTGAGCCGTGTCGGACCGATCACGCCCACGGCGCCGATGATCTTACGGTCAGCGTTCATATAGGGAGAGACCACCAGAGAGGAACCCGAAAGTGAGAATAACTTGTTCTCCGATCCGATAAAAATGCGCACGCCCTCGCCCTGTTCCGCGAGTTCGAGGAACTCGGCGATGTCGCGCTTGCGCTCCAGGTCGTCGAAGAGCGTCCGGATGCGCTCCAGGTCGGACTCGGCGGCCTGGTCGATCAGGTTCGCGCGGCCGCGCACGATCAGGCGCTCGGAGGTTTCGCCGCGGTTCTCCCAAACGGCGAGTCCGTTCTCGACCAGCGCCCGGGCGGCTTCGTCAAGTTCCCGGCGGCGCCGGCCGACCTCCTCGACGATATGGGCCCGGAGTTCCGACAGCCTCCGCCCCTCGGCCAGCGCGTTGAGGAAGTTGGCGGCCTCCCGCAGAGAGGATTGCGTATGCCCGAGCGGCGGCGTGAAGACGCGGTTCTCGACATGCCCGTCGTCGAACACCAGGACCACAAGGGCGCGGTCCGGGCCGAGCCCCACGAACTCGATGTGCCGGATCGCCGCCTCATGCTTCGGCGCGAGGACGAGACTTGCGCCATGGGTGATGCCCGACAGGGCCGCGCCGATGCGGTCGAGCATCGGCGCTATGCCGGGTTCGTTGCCGCCGGTGGTTGCGTCTATGGCCTCGCGGTCCTTGAGCGAGACCGAGGAAACCTCCATCAGCCCGTCGACGAACATCCTGAGGCCGAGTTGCGTCGGCACCCTTCCGGCAGACGTATGCGGGCTGTCGAGAAGCCCGAGGAATTCGAGGTCCTGCATGACGTTGCGGATCGTCGCCGCCGAGACCGGTTCGCTCATCGTGCGGGAAAGCGTGCGCGAGCCGACCGGATCGCCGGTGTCGAGATAGCTTTCGACGACACGTCGGAAGACCTCCCGCGAGCGGTCGTTCATCTCGTCCAGGAGCTTCGATCGGTTCTGCATGTCCCTTTCCGGCATGGCCTCCCAGAGATAAGGATCGGCGGGCACCGGCGTCAATCCGGGGTTGCCTCCGCCCGCGGCGGGCCTGTAATTGGCGCGACACGCGCGAAAGGACATTCCATGCGACCCTCCGGCCGGAAACTTGATGCCATGCGTCCCATCGAGATCGAGACCGGCGTCACCAAGCACGCCGAGGGATCTTGCCTCATCAGGTGCGGCGACACCCATGTCCTCTGCACCGCGACGATCGAGGACAAGGCGCCACCGTTCCTGAAGGGAACCGGCCTCGGTTGGGTAACGGCCGAATACGGAATGCTGCCGCGCGCGACGAACACGCGAAACCGCCGCGAGGCTGCTGCCGGCAAGCAGTCCGGCCGCACGCAGGAGATCCAGCGGCTCATCGGCCGCGCCCTCCGCGCCGGCGTGGACCGTGTGGCGCTCGGCGAACGCCAGATCGTCGTGGACTGCGACGTGATCCAGGCTGACGGCGGCACGCGCTGCGCCTCCATTACCGGCGGCTGGGTGGCACTCAGGCTCGCGGTCAACCGGCTTATGAAGGCGGGCGCGGTGATCGGCGACCCGGTCGTCGATCATGTCGCCGCCGTCTCCTGCGGTATCTATGCCGGACAGCCCGTGCTGGACCTCGATTATGCCGAGGACAGCGAGGCCGGGACGGATGGCAACTTCATCATCACCGGCCGCGGCCGGCTCGTCGAGGTGCAGATGTCGGCCGAGGGCGCGACCTTCAGCCGGGAGGAGATGACCCAGCTCCTCGACCTCGCCGACAAGGGCATCGCGGAGCTTGTGGCGGCGCAGAAGGCCGCGGTCTGATGCGGAAGTTCGCTGGCGACCGGCTTCTGGTCGCGACCCACAACAAGGGCAAGCTGGAGGAGATCGCGGCGCTGCTGGCGCCATACGGCATCGGCTGCGTCAGTGCCGGCGAATTGGGCCTGCCGGAGCCGGCCGAGACCGAGGCGACCTTTATCGGCAACGCAAGGATCAAGGCCCATGGTGCGGCAAGGGCGACCGGCCTTCCCGCCCTCGCCGACGACAGCGGGATCGAGGTCGACGGTCTGGGCGGCGCTCCGGGTGTCCATACCGCAGACTGGGCCGAGACGTCGACCGGGCGCGATTTCACCCAAGCGATGACGCGCACCTGGGACGAGCTTGAAAGGGCACACGCGCCCTACCCGCGGACGGCTCGGTTCCGCGCGACGATGGTGCTCGCCTGGCCCGACGGCCACGACGAGGTTTTCGAGGGCAAGGTCGAGGGGCAGGTCGTCTGGCCGATGCGGGGCCGGCAGGGGCACGGCTACGACCCGATGTTCCAGCCTGCCGGACATGCCCTCACCTTCGCCGAGTTGGACCCCGCCGAGAAGAACCGCATCAGCCACCGCGCGGATGCCTTCGGCAAGCTGGTGGCCTGTTTCGGCAGGGGCTGAGATGGAAGACTGGCGGAATGGCGGGTTCGGCCTTTACCTGCACTGGCCGTTCTGTGCCTCGAAGTGCCCCTACTGCGACTTCAACTCTCATGTCACCGCCTGGATCGACCAGGACCGGTGGAAGCGTGCCTATCTGAGTGAAATTGCGAGGATCGGCGCGGAAACCTCCGGCCGCGTCCTGAACACGGTCTTCTTTGGCGGCGGAACGCCCTCGCTGATGGACCCGGACGTCGTGGCAGCAGTAATCGAGGCGATTCGCGCGACCTGGCCAACGGCGAACGATCTCGAGGTGACCCTGGAGGCCAACCCCGGCAGCGTCGAGGCCGGGCGGTTCCGCGCCTATGCGGCCGCCGGGGTCAACCGCCTGTCAATGGGCGTCCAGGCGCTGGACGACGGCGACCTGAAACGGCTGGGCCGGCTGCATACCGCGGCCGAAGCCCGGGCCGCCTTCGCCATCGCGCGCGCGGCTTTCCCGCGCGTGAGTTTCGACATGATCTATGCGCGGCAGGATCAGACCGTAGAGGCCTGGGTGGGCGAACTTCGCGCCGCCCTTGCCATGGCGGTGGATCACCTTTCGCTCTACCAGCTGACGATCGAGGACGGCACAGCCTTCGGTGCCCGCCACGCCGCCGGCGGGCTCAGGGGTCTGCCTGATGACGACGTCGCAGCAGATATGTATCTGATAACACATGATATTCTGTCGGAAGCAGGAATGCCGGCCTATGAAGTCTCCAACCACGCCGGTGAGGGAGCGGAGAGCCGGCACAATCTGATCTATTGGCGTTACGGCGACTACGCCGGGATCGGGCCGGGCGCGCATGGAAGGCTGACGCTCGACGGGCAGCGGTGGGCGACGGATACGCCGAAGACGCCCGCGGCCTGGCTGTCGCAGGTCGAGACTGCCGGACATGGCGAGCGCCCCCGGGAAGGGCTGAGTGCGGGCGATCAGGCGGCCGAATATCTGCTGATGGCGCTGCGCCTTTCCGAGGGGCTGGACATGGACCGCCTTGCACGCCTTGCGGGCACTCCCTTGCGGCCAGCAACTGTCGAGAGGTTGCAGGACCTCGGGATGCTGCGGTGCGACGGCGTCCGGATCACGGCAACGACCTCCGGGCGCGCAGTGCTGAATGCGGTCATCCGCGAACTCATGCCATGATGCGGACGTTCTGGTTCACGCTTGGGGTATCGGCGCTCATCCTCGGAGCTGTCGGTATTTTCGTGCCGCTTCTGCCCACCGTGCCGCTCCTGCTGCTCGCCGCCTTCGGCTTCGCGCGGTCGTCCGAGCGCCTGCACCACTGGCTCTTGTCGCACCGCAGCTTCGGCCCTCCGATCAGCGACTGGCGCGAGCGCGGCGCGATCGGGCGCGGTGCGAAGCGGTTGGCGACAGTGTCTATTCTGGCCGCTTTCCTGCTTTCGGTGCTTCTTGGGATCAAGTCATGGGTGCTCGTCGTGCAGGCCGTCGCACTCGGAGCCGTCGCCGCCTTTATCTGGACACGGCCGAACGCCTGAGCCCTACCGCGTCTGCGAAAGGAGCTGGCAAAGCTGGTCGAGATCTTCGAGCGACTTGTACGTGATGATCACGTTGCCGCCGTCATGCCCCCTGTGGTCGATCACCACCTTCATCCGCAGATTGGCGGAAAGATCCTGTTCCAGGACGCGGGTGTCCGCGTCTTTCTCGGGGTGCGAGGCTTTCTTGTGTCCGGTGGCCGGCGGGGCCTTGGCCAGCCGCTCCGTCTCACGGACCGAGAGGCCCCGGGCGATCACCTGGCGCGCCAGGGCGGTCGGGTCACTCGTCGTCACGAGCGCGCGCGCATGGCCGGCGCTGAGCTTGCCTTCGCGGAGCCAAGCCTGCACGTCCTCCGGAAGCGTGAGAAGCCGCAAGAGGTTCGCGATATGGCTGCGGCTCTTGCCAAGGGCTTCGGCGAGCTTCTCCTGTGTGTGACCGAATCGCTCCATCAGCTGACGATAGCCCATCGCCTCTTCGATCGCGTTCAGGTCAGCCCGCTGAATGTTCTCGATTATGGCGACCTCGAGCACTTCGGTGTCGTCGAGCTCGCGCACGATTACGGGGACTTCGTGGAGCTGTGCAAGTTGTGCCGCACGCCACCGCCGCTCTCCGGCAACGATCTCGTAATGACCTGATTTGCCTAGCTTTTCTCGGACGATCAGCGGCTGGATGATACCCTTTGCGCGGATCGAGTCCGAAAGCTCCTGCAGCGACTCGGGCGCGAAGTCCCGGCGCGGCTGATCGGGATTGGGTTCTATCCGCTCGATCGGCAACCTGGTGTCCGCCCGCGTCGACCGCTCGTCCGCGCGGCCGGTCGCGCCGAGATTCACATCCGCCATCAGTGCGGACAGCCCGCGGCCAAGGCCCCTCCGTTCGCTTTTGCGATCGTTCATTCTACCCTCCCTGGGTTCTTCCGCCGTGTCGGGAAATAATCTCGTCCGCGAGCGCACGGTAGGCGATGGCCCCCTTCGACATCGTGTCGTAGGTGAGGACGGGAACGGCGAATGAAGGCGCCTCGGAAAGCCGCACGTTGCGCGGAACGACCGTCCGGTAGACCAGTTCGCCAAGATTTGCGCGCGCATCCGCCTCCACTTGCTGCGAGAGGTTGTTTCGACTGTCGTACATCGTGAGCACGACGCCTTCGATCCGCAAATCGGGGTTTGCCGAGTGTCGCACCTCGCGGATTGTCAGCATGAGCTGCGACAGGCCTTCGAGCGCGTAGAATTCCGCCTGCAGCGGCACCAGGACCGAATGCGCCGCGACCATCGCATTGACGGTCAGCAGGCTGAGCGACGGCGGACAGTCGATGAGCACATAGTCGAACCCATACCCGTCGATAGCGGGCTGGCGCAGGGCATCGCGCAGGAGGAAGCTGCGCTTCTCGTTGCTGACGAGCTCGATGTCGGCCGACGATAGGTCGGTCGTCGCCGGACAAAGCCAGACACCCTCCACCCGCGTTGTGCGGATCACGTCGGCAAGGTCGGCGTCCTCGATCAGCAGATCGTAGGTCGTCATTCCGCGGCGGGCGGGATCGATGCCGAGCCCGGTGGAGGCATTGCCCTGCGGGTCGAGGTCGACAAGCAGGACATTGAGTCCCTCCTCCGCCAGCGCCGCGGAAAGGTTGATTGCCGTCGTGGTCTTGCCCACACCGCCCTTCTGATTGGCGACGGCGATGATCCGCGGCCCGGGCGGACGCGTCGGGTCAGACACGGGTGATACCTCCGATGATCAGGACAACGCCGCTCGCGTCGGTTCTGCTGCGCTCCTTTTGATAGGAGAATCGCCAATGTTCAAGCGCATGGGCGATCTCGTCATCCACGGCCGCGCCCTTCGGAAAGATCGCCACGCCGGTTGGCAGCAGGTGCCGTTCGGCATAGGACAGGAGTAGGTCGAGGGGCGCCAGGGCCCGGGCGGACAGGACCTCGGCGCCAAGCGGCGCAACCGCCTCGATGCGCTCCGCGATGACCGTTACCCGGAGATCGAGCGTCCGGGCAGCCGTCATCAGGAATGCGGCCTTGCGCTGATCACTCTCGACGAGCGACACCGACAGCTCCGGGCGTTCGGCCGCCGCGAGGATTGCGACGACCAGGCCCGGGAAGCCTCCGCCACTGCCGAGGTCAACCCAGTTTCGAGCGCCCTCGGGGGCGAGGTCAAAGATTTGCGCGGAGTCCGCAAAGTGGCGTGTCCATATAGTGTCCAAGGTACCAGGCGACACAAGGTTTATGGCCCTTGTCCATTTCCTGAGCAGCATCTCCAGGAGTTCCAGACGACTCCTTGTTTCACGTGAAACACTGCGCCCGGCGAGCGAATCGGGCGGTGTCATCCGAATGCCCGCTGCCGATCCGCCCTACGGATGCGCGCGAGGATCAGCGCCAGCGCGGCGGGCGTGACACCCTCGATGCGCCCCGCCTGCGCTAGGGTCCGCGGCCGCACGCGCTCCAGCTTCACTTTGAGCTCGTTCGAAAGGCCCGGAAGCCCCGCATAGTCGAAAGAGTCGGGAATCTCGTGGCCCTCGTCGCGGCGAAGCGCGTCCACGTCCGCCTTTTGCCGATCCATATAGGCGGCATAGGTCGCGTCCCGCGCAATCTGCTCTCGGGTCTCGTGTCCGATGTCCGCTAGGTGCGGCGCGGCGCGCACAAGGTCCTCGAAAGAGACGTCCGGAAACGAGAGGTACTCGAATGCGCTGCGCCGCTGGCCGTCCTGCCCCACGCTGATCCCAGCCAGGGCGGCCTGGCGCGGCGTGAGTGTCACCGCTTCAAGTGCAGCAAGGCCCTCCGACAGGGCCTCCATCTTCACGCCAAACGCGCGGCGACGCTCCTCGCCGGCGCAACCGAGTTCCAGCGCCAGCGGGGTCAGTCTCTGGTCCGCATTGTCCGCGCGAAGCGAAAGCCGGAACTCGGCGCGTGACGTGAACATCCTGTAGGGCTCCGTCACGCCACGAGAGACGAGGTCGTCGATCATGACGCCAATGTAGCTCTGCGAGCGGCTGAAGACGGCCGGCGGCCGTCCCTGTGCCGCAAGCGCCGCGTTCAGGCCGGCAACGAGGCCCTGGGCCGCCGCCTCTTCGTATCCGGTCGTACCGTTGATCTGGCCGGCCAGGTAGAGCCCGCCCATGTCCCGAACCTCCAGCGTCGCCTTGAGCGCGCGGGGATCGACATAATCATACTCGATCGCGTACCCGGGCTGGAGGATCCTGGCCTCTTCTAGCCCGCGAATGGAATGCACGTAGCGCTCTTGCACCTCCTCCGGCAGCGAGGTGGAAATGCCATTCGGATATACGGTGCTGTCGTTCAGCCCCTCGGGTTCAAGGAATACCTGGTGGGACTCCTTTTCCGCGAACCGCACGATCTTGTCCTCGATCGAGGGGCAATACCGCGGGCCGACGCCTTCGATGTGCCCGCCGTACATCGCTGACCGGCCGAGATTCTCCCGAATGATGTCGTGTGTGCGCTCATTCGTATGGGTAATCCCGCAGTCCAGCTGGCGCAGGAACGGACGGCGGCTGAGGAAGGAAAACATCGTCGGCTCGTCATCGCCGGATTGGCGTTCGAGCAGGTCCCACGCAATCGTCCGGCCATCGAGCCTGGGCGGCGTCCCGGTCTTGAGCCGGCCGAGGGGGAGGCCGAGCGACGCCAGTTGCTCGGCCAGCACGATCGAAGGCCGGTCACCCATTCGCCCGCCTGCGCTGCGTCGGTCGCCGATGTGGATGACGCCGTTCAGGAACGTCCCCGCGGTAAGGACCACTGCCCCGCAGCGGATTTCAGAACCGTCCAGCAGCCTAACGCCGGTTGTTCCCTGGTCCGTCAAGATCAGGGCTGCGACTTCCGCTTGAAGAACCGTCAGGTTTTCCTGTCCCAGCGTCAGACGGGTCATCTCCTCGCGATAGACACCGCGGTCCGCCTGCGCGCGCGGGCCCTGGACGGCAGGCCCCTTGCGTCGGTTCAGAAGCCGGAACTGAATCCCGGCACGGTCGGCAACGCGGCCCATCACACCGTCCATGGCGTCGATCTCGCGGACCAGGTGGCCCTTGCCTAGCCCGCCTATCGCCGGATTGCAGGACATCACGCCAATTCCGGCGAGTCGCAGTGTCACAAGGGCCGTATTCGCGCCCATCCGCGCCGATGCGTGAGCGGCCTCGGCTCCCGCATGGCCGCCACCGATGACGATGACATCGAACTGTTTCACGTGAAACGCTCCTACTTTCCGATGCAAAAACGGGCGAAGATGTCGTCCAGAAGGTCCTCGACATCCACCCGGCCAAGCAGGGAATCCAGCCTTCGGGCGCTGCGCCTCAGGTATTCTGCCGCAATCTCGGTCCGAGATGGCCCCGCTCTTACTTCATCGCAAGCCGATTCCATAGAGGAAACGGCGTCTGCGATGGCCTGTCGCTGGCGTTCGCGGGTAATGATGCCGGCAGAGGCCGAGCGCCCGGAAAGTTTTTCCGAGACCCGGCGGATGAGATCGCCGATGCCGGCCCCCGTCTTGCCGGAAACCGAGAGCAGCCCCACTTCGGCATCGGGGCTCAGATCGGCCTTTCCACGCGCGACGATATCCCCTTCCCGCACCGACACCATCGGCACGTCCCGCTCGTGATCGAGCAAGAAGATCCGGAGGTCGGCCGCCTCCGCACGGTCGACCGCGCGGCGCACACCGATCCGCTCGATGTCGTCTCCCGCGGCCCGCAGGCCCGCCGTATCCAGGAACGTCACGGCGAGCCCGTCGACATCCATCCGCACCTCGATGACATCCCGCGTCGTACCCGCGGTCTCCGATGTGATCGCAGCTTCCCGGCCGGCAAGCGCATTGAGGAGGGTGGACTTCCCGGCGTTGGGCCGGCCAACAATGGCCACCTCGAAGCCCTGGCGCACCCGCTCGGCGGCGCCGAAGCCCGCGATGGCGCGCCGCAGTTCCCCGGCCACACCCTCGACAAGCCGCAGAACCTCCGGCCCGACATCGACGGGAACGTCCTCGTCGGCGAAGTCGATCGTAACCTCGAGCAGGGCCGCCGCGCGGATGAGGTCGCGGCGCCAGGCTTCCGCTTGCCTGCTGACCGCGCCCGAAAGAACGCTCAGCGCCTGTTTCCTCTGCGCTTCGGTTTCTGCGTCGATCAGGTCCGCGAGTCCCTCCACCTGCGAAAGGTCGAGGCGCCCGTTCTCCAACGCGCGTCGCGTGAACTCGCCCGGTTCAGCCATCCGCAATCCGGCGATTCCTCCAAGGGCTCGTAACACGGCTGCGATTGTCGCGGACGCGCCATGGATCTGCAGCTCCGCCGCCAACTCTCCGGTGAAGCTCGCGCCACGCGCGAAGGTTAGGACGAGCGCCTCGTCCAGCGGTTCGCCGTTCGATTTGAGCCGCCGGACGGCTGCGCGCCGCGCCTCGGGCAACGGTCCGGCGAGCGCCGCGGCGGCTTCCCAGGCGCGAGGCCCGGAGATACGGATCACGGCAACGCCCGCTTTCCCCCGGGCGGAGGCCAGGGCAAAGATCGTGTCCATCGCGGCCTACCGAATGTGAACGCTCAGGCGTTCATGGAGTCGAAGAATTCCGAGTTCGTCTTCGTCTGCTTGAGCTTCGAGATCAGGAACTCGATCGCGTCCGTCGTCCCCATCGGGTTCAGGATCCGGCGCAGGACATAGGTCTTCTGAAGGTCCTTCTGATCCACGAGAAGGTCTTCCTTCCGTGTGCCGGACTTGAGGATGTCCATCGCCGGGAAGACCCGCTTGTCCGCCACCTTGCGGTCCAGAACGATCTCGCTGTTGCCGGTTCCCTTGAACTCTTCGAAGATGACTTCGTCCATGCGGCTGCCGGTATCGATCAGAGCCGTGGCGATGATCGTCAGGGAGCCGCCTTCCTCGATGTTCCGCGCCGCGCCGAAGAACCGCTTCGGCCGCTGAAGCGCATTGGCATCCACGCCGCCGGTCAGGACCTTGCCTGACGAGGGCACGACCGTATTGTAGGCCCTACCAAGTCTGGTAATCGAATCCAGAAGGATCACAACATCTCGCTTGTGTTCGACCAGGCGCTTCGCTTTCTCGATCACCATCTCGGCAACCGCGACGTGCCGCGTCGCCGGTTCGTCGAACGTCGAGGAGATCACCTCGCCCTTCACGCTCCGCTGCATGTCGGTCACTTCCTCCGGCCGCTCGTCGATGAGAAGGACGATCAGGTAGCACTCAGGGTGGTTGGTCGCGATCGAGTGCGCGATGTTCTGGAGGAGCACCGTCTTGCCGGTCCGCGGTGGCGCGACGATCAGCCCTCGCTGGCCCTTCCCGATTGGTGCCACGAGGTCGATGATCCGCGCAGACCGGTCCCGGATCGTCGGGTCCTCGATCTCCATCTTCAGCCGCTCGTCGGGATAGAGCGGTGTCAGGTTGTCGAAGGCGACCTTGTGGCGTGCCTTTTCCGGATCCTCGAAATTGATCCGGGTGACCTTGGTCATCGCGAAATAGCGCTCGTTCTCGCCGGGCGCCCGCATCGCACCTTCGACGGTGTCGCCCGTGCGCATCGAATACTGCCGGATCATGTCCGGGCTGACGTAGATGTCGTCCGGGCCGGGAAGGTAGTTCGCCTCGGGCGACCGCAGGAAACCGAAGCCGTCCTGCAGGACCTCGAGGACGCCATCGCCGCCGATTTCCCAGCCTTCCTCGGCATGCTCCTTCAGGATCGAGAACATCATCTCGCCCTTGCGCATCGTCGAGGCATTCTCGATCTCCAGCTCCTCGGCCATGGCAAGGAGGTCTGCCGGGCTCTTGGCCTTGAGATCGGAAAGGTTCAGGCGCTCTTGCGTCATGGATAATCACTCGGGATCAGGCGCGGAAGTGTCCAGCGCAGGGCATCGTCAGGGGAAATACCCCAATCCGGACGGCGGGGCTTGATCGGGCCTTACACCGGCAGCCCGATCCGAGTCAACTCGGCGTCAGAATTTCACGATCACCGAAAACACGATGACCAGCATCAGCACGGTCGGAACTTCGTTCATAATCCTGTACTGGCGGCCGCTGTGCGTGTTGCGCCCGGCTAGGAAATCCTTTCGGCGCCAGCCCAGCCAATGGTGAAACCAGGTCATTGCAAGGACTGCACCGGCCTTCGTCCAGGGCCAGACTTCGGTCCAGTAGACGCCTGCCTGTGGCGTGAAGACCAGCGCCAGGCCGAAGATCCAAGTCGCAAGACTTGCAGGATTGATGATCGCCTTCAGTAGGCGCCGTTCCATGGTCTGGAACATCTTATCGGTCGGGCTGCCGGGCTCGACCTGCTCCGCATGATAGACAAAAAGCCTGGGCAGATAGAAAAGGCCCGCCATCCACGCGATCACCGAAACGACATGCAGGGCCTTCGTCCAGGGATAGAAGGTCGCCAGAAAATCGCCCATGCGCCGCGGTGCTCCACCCGATCAGGTCCGGACCCCATATAGAATCAAATGATAAAGAAAGAGAAGTTGATGATGTAGGGCCTGTGCATGATGTGGATCGCCGGCGTCCAGGCCCTGTCTTCCCCATGCGGAGCGATCTGTGGGCAAGTTCGGGAGAGGTCTCCAGACCGATCACAAATTGGAATTATTTCGTTATTTTTCAATTAATTGGTACTTTTCTTTGGAGGCGCCGGACGGTCGGCCCCGATTCCCCGAGAGTGGGGATATCACTGTCGTCCACAGCCTGCCTGAGAGGCGATCCACAGCTGGACGAAATCCGGATCGCCATTGACAGAAACGCCCTTCTGTCCCCACCTCGCCGGCAGTCCAGGTTCGTCCCCAAGTCCTCCCGCCCTTCCGACTGCGGTTGTCCACAGAGTCTTCCAGTGCCCATGCGCCTGATCCTCGCCTCCGCCTCCCCCATCCGGGCGACGCTGCTTCGCAATGCCGGCCTCGACCCGGAGGTCAGGCCCGCGCGTATCGATGAAGCGGCAATCCGCGCGGCTTTGGAAGCGGAGGGCGCTGAACCCCGCGCCCTCGCCGACGCCCTCGCCGAAATGAAGGCGCGTCGCGTCAGCGACGGGGCGCCGGGCATGATCGTGCTCGGCTGCGATCAGGTGCTGGCGCTCGGTGGACGTGTGTTCTCCAAGCCCGCTACCCCCGGGGAAGCGCTATCCCAACTCCGGGCCCTTTCCGGGCGGACCCACAGCCTGCTCTCGGCCGTCGTGGCCTGCCGGGACGGTGCGCCGGTTTGGCGCCATGTCGGAACGGCGCGGCTTACCATGCGCGACCTTTCCGACAGCTACCTGAAGGACTACGTCGAACGGAACTGGCACAGCATCCGGGAGAGCGTCGGAGCCTACAAGCTCGAGGAGGAGGGCGTGCGCCTCGTTTCGCGAATCGAAGGCGACCACTTCACGATCCTGGGCCTGCCGCTGATCGAACTCTTGACCTGGCTTGCCGTTCGGGGCGACATCGCGTCATGACGGACCATCCCCGAATTCCCCTCGCCGGCGTTATCGGATCGCCGATCGCGCACTCGAAGTCCCCCCGCCTCCACGCCCACTGGCTGCGGACTTACGGCATCCGTGGCTACTACATTCCCATGGACGTCGCCCAAGCCGACCTCCGCGAGGTCGTCGCCGCCCTTCCCAAGGCGGGCTTTGTCGGTGTCAATGTGACCATCCCGCACAAGGAGAGCGTGCTGGGCCTCGCCGATGTCGTGACCGATCGCGCGGCGCTCATCGGCGCGGCGAACACGCTCATCTTCCGCGGCGACGGCCGGATTCACGCCGACAACACGGACGGATTCGGCTTCATCGCGAACCTTCGGCAGAACGCACCCCAATGGGACCCGGCGTCAGGTCCGGCGGCGGTCATTGGCGCCGGCGGCGCCGCGCGCGCGGTCATCGCCTCGCTGATCGAGGTGGGAGTGCCCGAGATCAGGGTCGCGAACCGGACCCGGATGCGCGCCGAGACGCTCCGCCAGGAGTTCGGCGCCAAGGTTTCCGTCCATGACTGGGTGCAGGCCGGCAACATGCTCGAAGGCGCCGCGACGGTCGTGAACACATCGTCCCTCGGCATGGTGGGCAAGCCGGAGTTCCGCGTGCCGCTCGATGCACTCTCGCCCTCGGCCGTCGTCACGGATCTCGTGTACAACCCGCTCAGGACCCACCTTCTGGAAGAGGCGGCCAGCATCGGCTGCGTGACCGTCGATGGTCTCGGGATGCTCCTCCATCAGGCGGCGCCGGCCTTCGAGCGCTGGTTCGGCATACGTCCCGAAGTGGATGACGCGCTCAGGGCGGCGGTTCTTGCGGAATGAGCCGGCCCTACCTTCTCGGGCTCACCGGCTCCATCGGCATGGGGAAATCGACGACCGCCGAGATGTTCGCGAATGAGGGCGTTCCCGTCTGGGATGCGGATCTGGCCGTCGACCGGCTCTATGCAAGCGGCGGCGCAGGCGCCGCGGTCATCGCGGCGCTGCGGCCCGCGGCCGTGGTGGATGGCGCGGTCGATCGCCGACGGCTCAAGGACTGGATCGCGGAAGACCCCCGGGCGCTCCCGGCGATCGAGGCGGCGATCCATCCGCTCGTCGCAGCCGACCGCGCCGACTTCATCGACAGGGCTGGCCGGGAGGGTGCCCGGATCGTCCTCCTCGACGTTCCGCTTCTCTTCGAGACGGGTGCGGACAAGATCATGGATGCTACCCTCGTCGTAACCGCGCCGGCAGAGATCCAGCGTGCCCGCGTTCTCGCCCGGCCGGGAATGACCGAGGCACAATTCAAGGCGATCCTTGCACGACAGCTGCCGGACGCCGAGAAACGCGCCCGCGCGACCCATGTCATCGAGACGCTGAACCTTGACGACACCCGGGCAGCCGTGCGGGACTTGCTGGCGAGGATAAGGGCCGCCCATGCGTGAAATCGTTCTGGATACCGAGACCACGGGATTCGAGCCGGCCGAAGGCCACCGTATCGTCGAGATTGGCGCGATCGAGCTTTTCAATCACGTGCCGACGGGGCGGACCTTTCACCAGTACATCAATCCCGAACGCGCCATGCCAGTCGAGGCGTTTGAGGTTCACGGACTGGGCGACGACTTCTTGCGTGGAAAGCCACGCTTCGCCGAAATCGCGGCGGAATTCCTCGAGTTCATCGGGATGGATTCGCGGCTGGTGATCCACAATGCCGCCTTCGACATGAAGTTCCTGAACGCCGAACTTGCCTGGCTCAGCCTGCCGGCGATCACGCTTGAGCGCGCCGTCGATACCGTGGCCATGGCCCGGCGAAAGTTCCCTGGCTCGCCGGCGTCGCTGGACGCACTTTGCCGCCGTTTTGGAATCGACAATTCGGCACGCGAAAAGCATGGCGCGCTCCTCGACAGCGAGCTTCTGGCCGAGGTGTACCTCGAGCTCATCGGCGGTCGACAGCCAGACCTCGCGTTTGCGGCAGCGGCAAACCCGGCGAAGGCCTCGGTGACCGGGGCCTGGAAGGCGGCGCCGCGACCGGTTCCGCTCGCCCCTCGCCTGAGCGCCGAGGAAAAGGCCGCTCATTCGGCCTTCATCGGGTCCTTGGGTGACGGCGCGATCTGGAAGCGCTTTGGTTGATCACACTCCGGTGCCGCGGAGGACAACGGACACGGTGCGCAACAGGATCCGCAGGTCCATGAGGAAGCCGATCTGGGCGAAGTAGGCGCTGTCATAGGCGGCACGCTCCGCGAAGGAGCTGCGGTTGCGCTGGCTGGTCTGCCACAGGCCGGTGATGCCGGGCAGCATCCGGTAATAGTCAGCCGCGCCCCTGCCGCCGGGATACATTTCGGACTGATCGGGCGTGAAGGGCCGAGGACCGACCAGGCTCATCGTCCCGTTGAAGACGTTCCAAAGCTGCGGGAGTTCATCGAGGCTCGTCTTGCGCAGGAACGCCCCAAACCGGGTGACCCGGGGGTCGCGTGACAGCTTCTGACGATGCTGCCATTCCGCGGCAAGGTCCGGGTTCTCCGAAAGAAGGCGGACCAGGGTGGCATCGGCATCCCGAACCATGGTGCGGACCTTCCAACACCGAAAGGTCTTGCCGTCACGCCCGACACGCAATTGCGAGTAGAAGGGTTGGCCGCCACCGAATGCCGTGACCAGGGCAATCAAGATCATGAGCGGCAGGACCACCGGGACCATCAAGACTACCGCCGTTACGTCGAGTAATCGCTTGCCGCGGACGCGATAGTAGGGTGGGCGTTGCAGCGGGATTACGTGGTCGCGGAACTCGAAAAAGGGGGCAGCCATCCCAGTGTCTCCTAGGCAGGTTGTCCGGACGCCCCCAGATGTCCGACACGGGACACTATGGATGGAAACGTTACGGATTTGCGACGCCTAATTTTTCCATGGCGAGAACAACTGGAAAAACCGGCGGATTCGCGCCGTGATTCAGCCGAATCTTGGGCAATTCGTTAACCCTAAAGGCGAGTAACCCTGAGAGAGCCTTGAAAACGAGAACGAATCATGGATCCGAGATTTCCCGCACGCGCTACCGATCGCCGGGAACCGTTGGGCAGAAAGCCGTCTACACGAATCGATTCCAGAGATTTTCCAGCCGTTCCTGGCAACCGGATCGCGGCTTGGGGTCAAGCCCCGATTCCAGCACGCGAGCGGAGATCGACTCAAGCGTCCCCGTGGCGAGCATGCTTTTCGCCTCCGGCCGATCCCAACCGGCATAGCGTTCCGCCCGCGCACGTTCGAGCGCACCGTCCTGCAGGAGCGCGGCCGCCGCCTTCAGCGCGCGCGCGCAGATATCCATGGCGCCGACATGCGCAAGGATCAGGTCCTCCGGATCAAGGCTCTGCCGCCGAAGCTTGGCATCGAAATTCGTGCCGCCCGTCGTGAAGCCACCCGCACGCAGGATCTCGTAATAGGCCCGCGCCATTTCGGGAACGGAGTCGGGGAACTGATCGGTGTCCCAGCCTGACTGGTAGTCGTTACGGTTCATGTCGATGGAGCCAAAGATGCCAAGCGAGGCGGCGAGCGCGATCTCGTGTTCGAAGGAGTGGCCGGCGAGGATCGCGTGCCCCTGCTCGATGTTCACCTTCACCTCTTGTTCGAGCCCGAAATCCTTGAGGAACCCGTAGACCGTTGCCACGTCGTAGTCGTACTGGTGTTTCGAGGGCTCCTGCGGCTTCGGCTCGATGAGGATCGTTCCCTTGAATCCAATCCGGTGCTTGTAATCAACGACCATCTGCAGGAACCGCCCCGCCTGATGGCGTTCGCGTCCAAGATCGGTGTTGAGAAGCGTCTCATATCCTTCGCGCCCGCCCCAGAGGACATAGTTCTGGCCCCCGAGCCTGTGGGTCGCATCCATGCAGGCCTTCACCGTCGCCGCCGACCAGGCAAAGACCTCCGGATCGGGATTCGTCGCGGCCCCGGCCATGAATCGGCGGTGGGAGAAGAGGTTCGCCGTGCTCCACAGCAGCCGGGCGCGATGCGTCTGCATCTTCGCGCCGAAGTGGTCGACGATCGCCTCGAACTGCTTCAGGCTCGCGGCGAAACTGCCGGCCTCCGGGCGCACGTCGGCGTCGTGAAAGCAGAAGTACGGGACACCGAGGATGTCGAACATCTCGAAGGCTGCATCTGCCTTCAGGCGCGCGTGCTCCATCGTGTCGCCGAACCAGGGACGCTCGAACGTCTGCCCGCCGAAGGGGTCGCCGCCGGGCCACGCGAAGCTGTGCCAATAGGCGACGGCGAAGCGCAGGTGGTCCTCCATGCGCCTGCCCGCAACCACCTCGTCCGGATTGTAGTGGCGGAAGGCGAAATCATTCTCGCTCTCCGGTCCCTCGTAGCGAATGGCGGGAATGCCGTTGAAGTAACCGGTCATGGAAGTCCCTCAGGTTAGGCCCGCGATGGCCGACTGCGCCGCCCGGTAGCGGGCGAAACCGTCGTCGAAGGCTGCAATCAGCCGCGTTTGCGGCTCGAACGTGCGCGCGGTCGCCGGCGGAGTGGCGATGCCGGCCCCCGCGCCGGTGACTGCCATGATCGCCAGCCGCGCCGCACCGAAGGCCCCGCCGAAATCGCCGGCGACGGGAACGGAGACGGGTGTTGCCAGTGCCGTGGCGATCGCCGAAAGCCAGTAGTCGGATCGCGACCCGCCGCCAACGGCGACAAGCCGGTCGATGCGCGTTCCGGTGGCCGCCAGCGCGTCCCGGCAGTCCCGGATGGCGAAAGTCACCCCCTCCAGAACCGCCCGCGTCGCCGCCTCCCGGTCAGTCGCGTGCTCAAGTCCGACGAACGCGCCCCGGATCGCCGCATCGTTCAGCGGAGTCCGCTCGCCGCCTAGATAGGGCAGGAAGCGCGTCTTTCCCGGCGGCTCCAGCGCGCCGAGCGCCCCTGTGAGCGTCGCCACCTCGGCGCCGGCAAGCCGGGCGTACCAGTTCAGGGCATCCGTAGCGGCCAGGATCACGCCCATCTGGTGCCACCTGTCCGGCAGGGCATGGCAGAAAGTGTGGACCGCTGTGGCCGGGTCTGGCCGATAGCCGTCGTTCGCTGCGAAAAGCACGCCGGATGTGCCAAGGGAAACAAAGGCCTGCCCCGACGAGACGACCCCGACGCCGATCGCGGCCGCCGCGTTGTCGCCCGCGCCTCCGGCGACCACGACGTTGCGCCCGAATCCGAACCGCGCCGCAATCTCGGGGCGGACCTGCGCCGAGACCTCCGAGCCCTCGACAAGTCGAGGCATTGCCTCGGGCGGCAGGAAGGTCGTGGCGAGCAATTCCTCCGCCCACAGTCGCCTGCCGGTATCGAGCCAGCCCGTTCCCGCGGCATCGGACATTTCGGCAACGTGCTCGCCAGTGAGCCAGAGCCTCAGGTAGTCCTTCGGCAGGAGAACCTTCGCCACGCGCGCGAACACCTGCGACTCGTGCGCCTTCACCCAAAGGAGCTTGGGCGCGGTGAATCCGGGAAAGACCGTATTGCCGGTGATCGCGCGAAAACGGGGGTCAGCATCCAGCATCGCCGCCTCCGCATGTGCGCGCGTGTCGTTCCAGAGGATACAGGGCCTGAGCACATCATCAGCGGTGTCCAGGAGGGTCGCCCCGTGCATCTGGCCCGAAAGTCCGATGCCGCGGATCGCGGCGCGTCCCTCTGCCGGGAGCGCGCCGATGGCCGCCTCGGCCGCGGCGATCCAGTCTGCCGGGGACTGTTCCGACCAGCCATCCTGCGGGCGCGAAACCGAGAGCGGCGCCGTCGCCTCTGCAACAACGGCCTGGTCATTGTCTATCAGAATGGCCTTCAGACCCGACGTGCCAAGATCGAGGCCGAGATACATCTCAGGCAGCCCTTTCGGGTTTCTTGCCGAGGATGATCATGCCGAGAATGTCTTCGTCGGTGACCTCGTCGACGTTAACAGTGCCCACGAGCTGCCCGTTCTTCATCACGGAGGCGCGGTCGCAGAGCTTCATGACGTTGTGGATGTCATGCTCGATCAGGAAGATGCCGAGCCCCTGCGCCTTCAACTCCTGGATCAGCTCCGCCACCATCTGCGTCTCGTGCGGACCCAGCGCAGCCGTGGGCTCGTCCATGATGAGGATTCGCGCGTCGAAGTAGACGGCGCGCGCGATGGCAACCGATTGCCGTTGTCCGCCGGAAAGCGCCGAAACCGGCACGTTGAATTTGCGGAAGTTCGGGTTGAGCCGACCCATGATCTTGCGCGTCTCGGCCTCCATTCGCGCATCGTCCACAAGACCCGCGGGCGTTACCAGCTCTCGGCCAAGGAAGAGATTGGAGGCGGCATCCAGATTGTCGGCGAGCGCCAGCGTCTGGTAGATCGTCTCGATGTTGTATTTCCGCGCGTCTCGCGGATTCCGGATCTCGGCCTTCTCGCCGCTGATCCAGATATCGCCCGAGTCCGCCTGGTAGGCGCCGGAGAGGCATTTGATCAAGGTTGACTTGCCGGCGCCATTGTGTCCCAGCAGGCCGACAACCTCGCCGGGATAGAGGTCGACCGTGACGTGATCCACGGCCTTGATGCCGCCGAAGGCGATCGAGATGTCGCGCATCTCGACGAGGGGCGTGCGGGACTTCTGACTGTCGAGCATTTCCGTCACCTCTATTTCGCGCGGCTGCGATAAAGCTTGTCCACATAGACGGCCAGAACCAGCACGATGCCGACGACGATGTCCTGCATCGCGGCGTCGAAGCCGATCAGGACCATCCCGGTCTTCAGGCTCTGCATGACGAGCGCGCCGATGATCGCGCCGTAGATCGTGCCCACCCCGCCGGCGAGGGACGTGCCCCCGATCACGGCGGCGGCGATGACGTAGAGTTCGTCGAGTTGGCCGAGCGAGTTGGTGGCGGAGTTGAGCCGCGCCGATGCGACGATGGCCGAAAGCCCCGTCAGAAAACCCATGAGCGCGAAGATCTTGACCGTCATCCACCGCGTGTCGATACCGGCGAGTTCTGCCGCGTCCGGGTTCCCGCCGATGGCGAGGACATAGCGGCCGAACCGGGTCCGGGTCATGAGAAAGGTCATCCCGATGCCGACAACCGCGAGGACGAGAACCGGAATGGCAAAGCCGTGGCTGATGAAGAGGCCGCCCTCGGGAACCTCGATTCCCTGTGCCTCGGCGTACTGGTTCACGATCCCGCGCGGCCAGGGATAGGCATTCACCAGCAGTACGGACCCGATCACCAGCCCGCAGCCGACGATGGCGAGCGTGTACTCGGCCCACATGGGTCGCAGCGGGAAGTCGAACTTGAGCCGTTGCTTGCGGCCGTGCACCAAAAGCCAGATGATCCCGGCACAGGCTGCAAGCCCGACGATCCAGCTTCCCGTCGAGCCGATGGAGCCATGGGGACCGCCGCCGATCAGCGCGAACTTCGCATCCACGGGCGAGATCGTCTCCCCCCGCGCCAACAGGAACGCCGCGCCGCGCCAGACGAGGAGCCCGCCGAGCGTGACGATGAATGCCGGGATCCCGCGGTAGGCGACCAGCCAGCCATGGAAGGCGCCGATCAGCGTTCCAACCGCCATGCCGACGACGGACGCGATGATCCAGATCGCCGGGTGCCCGAGGCCGAGCCATTGCGGCAGAACCCAGACCTGGGTGATTCCCATGACCATGGCGGCGAAGCCGAGAAGGGAGCCCACCGAAAGGTCGATGTGCCGCGTGATGATGACCAGCACCATCCCACAGGCCATGATCCCGATGGATGCCGTCTGGACCGACAGGTTCCAGAGGTTCCGCGGCGTCAGGAACACCCCGTTGCCGTTCTCGACGATGCCGTAGAGGTGGAAGCCCACCCAGATCGCGACGAGGGCGCCGACCATGCCAAGAAGG
>NZ_WBUS01000044.1 GCF_008933605.1 Albidovulum sp. | reverse complement strand
GGTGAAGATCGACACGCCACGGCTCCAGGGCTCGCTCTCGCTCCTCGGCGGCCGCATCGACGATCTGTCGCTCAAGGATTATCAGGTCTCGCTCGACCCCGGTGCACCGGACGTGCGGCTGCTCGCCCCCGTCGGCGGCACCGAACTAGGCAGCGACAAACCCTATTACGCCGTCTACGGCTGGCTGCCCGCGGGCGGGCTTGCCGCGACGGCGGTGCCGGACGCCCGGACGCTCTGGACGCTGGAGAACGGCAGCACCCTCGCCCCGGGTCAGCCCGTGACACTCGCCTGGGAGAACGGCGCCGGGCTCGTCTTCCGCCGGAGCGTTTCGGTCGACGAGAACTTCCTGTTCACGGTGACGCAGCGCGTCGAGAACACGACCGGGGCGCCCGTCCGCCTTGCGCCCTACGGGATCGTGGCCCGCCACGGCATCCCCGATGCCTCGCGCATCTATGTGCTGCACGAGGGCGTGGTGCGGATGAGCGACGGCACGCTCCAGGAGATCAAGTATGCCAAGATGCCCGACCTCGACACCGACCCGAGCGAGGGCGCGCCGGCGGAACTCCAGAGCGTGACCGGGAACGGCTGGGTCGGCTTCACCGACAAGTACTGGATGACGACGCTCATCCCCGTTGCCGGCCAGCCCTTCACCTCGGTCGCCAAGTACGTCCCCGGCGCCGATCTCTACCAGACCGAGGCGCGCCTGCCGGTGATGGAGGTCGCTCCCGGCGCGACGGCCGAGGCGACGACCATGCTCTTCGCCGGGGCGAAGGAATGGGAGGCGATCAACCACTACCAGAACGACCCCGGCTGGTTTGACAGCCTGCTCGGCGCCAAGACCGATCCGGCGCGGCCCAAGGTCGACCGCTTCGTCGATTCGATCGACTGGGGCTGGTACTTCTACCTGACGAAGCCGATGTTCCGACTGCTGCACTGGCTCCACGGCGCGATCGGGAACATGGGCTTCGCGATCATCGCGCTGACGGTCATCATCAAGCTCCTCGTCTTCCCGCTCGCCCGCACCTCCTACGTCTCGATGGCGCGGATGAAGGAACTTCAGCCCGAGATGGAGAAGCTGAAGGAGCAGGCCGGCGAGGACCGCCAGAAGCTCCAGCAGGGAATGATGGAGCTCTACAAGAAGAACAAGGTGAACCCGGCCTCCGGCTGCCTGCCGATCCTCCTGCAGATCCCGATCTTCTTCTCGCTCTACAAGGTGATCTACGTCACGATCGAGCTCTACCACGCGCCCTTCGTCGGCTGGATCCGCGACCTCTCGGCGCCCGATCCCTCCTCGGTCCTGAACCTCTTCGGGCTTCTGCCCTGGGCGACGCCGGAGCCGGGCAGCCTCTTCTTCATCTTCTCGCTGGGCGTCCTGCCGATCCTCCTCGGCATCTCGATGTGGTTCCAGCAGAAGCTGAACCCGGCCCCGACCGATCCGACGCAGCAGGCGATCTTCGCCTGGATGCCCTGGATCTTCATGTTCATGCTCGGCAGCTTCGCCAGCGGCCTCGTGCTCTACTGGATCGCCAACAACACGATCACCTTCATCCAGCAGTACAGTATCATGTCGATGCACGGGAAACGCCCCGACCTCTTCGGCAACATCAAGGAGGGCTTCAAACGCAAGCCCGCCGCACCGACGGACAAGGCAAAGTCGAAATGACCGCCGTTCTGGCCCGGATCTTCCGCCACCCGATCAAGTCGATCGGGACGGAGGATCTCGGCCAGACCATGCTCGCGACGGGCCGCTCGCTGCCCCTCGACCGCGAATGGGCCGTCCTGAACGACCGCGCCAAGGTCGCGCGCCTTGCAGACGGGCGGGCGAGCGCCTGGGGGTCCAAGGCGAATTTCCTCACCGGCCGCGCCGGGCCCTCACTGATGGCGGTGACGGCCTCGATGCAGGCCGACGGACGCCTCAGGCTGCATCACCCGGACCTCCGGCAGCTCGACATCGACCCCGAGGACCCGGCGGATCAGGCGAAGCTCGTCGCCTGGCTGCGGCCGATCTGGCCCGCGGATGCACCGGCCCCGACCGCGGTGGTACGCGCGCCCGGCCAGCCGCTCACCGACGAAGCCGTTCCCTACGTCTCGCTCATCGGCAGCGCCTCGCTCGATGACCTCTCCGCGCGCGCGGGCACGCGGCTCTCGCCCCGCCGCTTCCGCGCCAATTTCTGGATCGACGGCTGGGCGCCCTTTGCGGAGCTCGACCTCATCGGCCGGCGTCTGCGCATTGGCGGGGCCACCCTGGAGGTCGTGGAACGCGTGGGCCGCTGCCGCGCCACCGACGCCAACGCCGAGAGTGGCGCCCGCGACATCGACATGCTCCGCCTTCTTCAGGCGGAATACGGCCATACCGACCTCGGCGTCTTCTGCACCGTGGTCGAAGGCGGCCCCGTGGCGCGCGGTGACCGGGTGGAGGTCCTGTGACCGCGCTCCCCTTCCCCCTCGCCGAAGCGCCCGGCGCCGAGGCTGCGGAACGCGGCCGGCTGCTCTTCGCCGGACCCGTCGATTTCGTGAAGGGCGTCGTCCGGATGGACGGTCTCCCCCCCGCCGACCGGATCGAGGTCTGCTTCGCGGGGCGCTCCAACGTCGGGAAATCCTCGCTCATCAACGCGCTCACCGGCCGCAAGAACCTCGCCCGCGCCTCCAACACCCCCGGCCGCACGCAGGAAATCAACTTCTTCGCCGCCGGGAATGCGCGCTATCTCGTCGACCTGCCGGGATACGGCTTCGCCGAGGCGCCCGTGGCCGTTGTCGCGAAATGGCAGGCGCTTCTCAAGTCCTACCTCTCCGGCCGCTCGACGCTCCGCCGGGCCTTCGTGCTCATCGACATGCGCCACGGCATCAAGCCGGTGGACGAGGAGATCCTGACCCTCCTCGACCGGTCCGCCGTGCCGTTCCAGACCGTGCTCACCAAGGCCGACAAGGTGAAGGCGGCGGAGCGCGACAGGGTCCTGGCCGAGGTGCGGGCCGCGCTCCAGAAGCATCCCGCCGCCTACCCCGAGCTTGTCGTCACCTCGTCGGAAGAGGACGAGGGCATCGAGACGCTCCGCGCCATCATCGCCGGGCTGGAATAGCCCCTCCGTCTTCTTGGCCGAAATACTCGGGGAGGTCCGGAGGGGCAGCGCCCCTCCGGCGGGTCGGCCGCGCAAGCGGCCGAAATCCTCAGACGTGCTGCCCCGCGTTCACCTCGATCTCCGTCCCGGTGACGTAGGAGGAAGCGTCCGAGCAGAGGAACCAGATGACCTCCGCGACCTCGCGTGGCTGGCCGAGCCGGCGCAGGGGCAGCGTCTCGACGATCTTCTCGGTCCCCGGCGACAGGATCGAGGTCTCGATCTCGCCGGGCGCGATGGCGTTCACCCGCACGCCCATGGGGCCGAAGTCATGCGCCATCTCGCGCGTCAGCGCCTTCAGCGCCGCCTTCGACGTCGCATAGGCCGCGCCGGCGAAGGGATGCACGCGTGAACCCGCGATGGAGGTGACGTTGACCACCGCGCCCCGTGCCGCCGACAACTCCTCCCGGAGCCCGCGGGCGAGCACGATGGAGGCGAAGAAATTGACGTGGAACACGTGACCCCAGGTCCTGAGGTCGGTGTCGAGCGTGGAAAGCCGACCCCCTCCCGGGCCCTTGGGCGAGATGCCGGCGTTGTTCACCAGCGCATGAAGCTTGCCGCCGAGTTTCCTGCGGATTCCCGCGATGGCCTCGATTGTCCGGTTGGGATCGGCGAGGTCGATGACGATGTGGTCGTCGCGGCCCCCGCCCCAGGGGCATGCCTCCGGGAAGGGCTGGCGCGAACAGGTGATGACGCGCCAGCCCTCGCGGGCGAAGCGCATCACCGTCGCGTGCCCGATCCCGCGGGAAGCCCCGGTCAGAAGAAGGGTTTTCGTCTCGCCCATGCCGGCCTCCGCTGAGCCATGGCGCCAAGCTATGCATTCGCCGGGGAAAGGCAACGCCCCTCGGCCCTTGGCAGGTCCCGCGCGACGGGCTAACAGGGGCGCGTCAGAAGGACCCGCGCGATGAGAAAGCAGCAGATGGATCGTGACTGGATCGCCACCGCCCGGACCCTGTCCGAGGCGCTCCCCTATCTCCAGCGCTATGCCGGCGCGGTCGTCGTCGTGAAGTTCGGCGGCAACGCAATGGGCGACGAGGCCGCGATGGCCGAGTTCGCGCGCGACATCGTGCTGATGCGCCAGGTCGGCGTGAACCCCGTCGTCGTCCATGGCGGCGGGCCGATGATCAACGACCTCCTCGCCCGGCTCGGCATCAAGTCGGAGTTCGTGCGCGGCAAGCGCGTGACCGACAAGGCCACCGTCGAGGTCGTGGAGATGGTGCTGACGGGCCTTGTCAACAAGCGGATCGTGCAGGCGATCATGGACGAGGGCGGCCGCGCCGTAGGGCTTTCGGGCAAGGACGACGACCTCATGGTCTGCGAGGCCGACGACCCCGATCTCGGCTTCGTGGGCCGCCCGGTGGAGATGAACGTGCAGGTCCTGCGCGATCTCTTCGCCGCCGGGATCATTCCGGTGGTGGCGCCCGTCGCCACCGGGATGAAGGCGAACGAGACGTTCAACGTTAACGGCGACACTGCCGCCGGCGCGCTCGCCGCGGCGCTGAAGGCCGACCGGCTGCTCCTGCTCACCGATGTCTCTGGCGTGAAGAACCGGGAGGGCGAGGTCGTCACCCAGCTTTCGCCCGACGAGGTGCGCGGGATGATCGCCGACGGCACGATCTCAGGCGGGATGATCCCGAAGGTGGAAACCGCGCTCGCCGCCGTGGAAGGCGGGGTGCGCGCTGCCGTGATCCTCGACGGGCGGCAGCCGAACGCCTGCCTGCTGGAGCTTTTCACCGACCACGGCGCCGGCTCCATCATCCGCTCGACCGAGCCGCGCGTGAAGCCGCGCCGCACGTGACCACCTACGAAGAGATCGCGACACGGGCCTCGGCCGAGGCGCTCGACCTCCTCGGCGCGTTCCACCCCGGGCCGGGTGACCGCACGCCCGGGGGCACCGGCACGCTCCTCCTTCTCGGTCCGCGCGAACCCGGGTTCTGGGCCAGGCTCACCGGCTCCCCCGAATGGCGCGACGGGTCGCCCGATCCGCTGGACCGCTGGTCGGCGCGGGTCGTGGCCGGGCTGGCGCGGGACCTCGGGGGGCAGGCGCTCTTTCCCTTCGGCGGGCCGCCCCATCATCCGTTCTACGCCTGGGCGCTGCGGTCCGGCCGCGCCTTCGCCTCGCCAGTCACGCTCCTCGTCCACGACCGGGCTGGGCTCATGGTCTCCTACCGAGGCGCCATCGCGCTGCCTGGGCGGATCGAGTTGTCGGTGCCCCCCGCAGCCTCTCCCTGCGCCGCGTGCGCCTCGAAGCCCTGTCTCTCCGCCTGCCCCGCCGGCGCGCTCGATGCCCGGGGCTACGACGTCGCCGCCTGTCATGCGTTCCTCGACACCGCGGACGGCGCCGATTGCCTTTCCTCGGGCTGCATCGTTCGCCGCGCTTGCCCGATCTCACGCGCCTATGGCAGGCTGCCCGAACAATCCGCCTATCACATGAGGCTGTTTCATCGATGACCCCGCCCGGCCACCGCCGCCTGATCCTCACACGCCATGCCAAGTCCTCGTGGGTCGATCCGGCGACGGCCGATCACGACCGCCCGCTGAATGCCCGCGGACGGCGCGCCGCGCTGGAACTTGGCGAATGGCTGCATTCTCGCGGATACGAGCCGGACGAGGTCCTCTGTTCAACCGCCGCGCGGACGCGCGAAACCTGGGCCCGCGCCGCCGCGGCACCGCTGGAGGTGACGCCGAAGGTCGCCTATCTGGAGACGCTCTATCACGCCGCGCCCGCGACGATGCTCGACGTCCTGCGCGAAGCGACCGGCGACTGCGTGATGATGATCGGCCACAACCCGGGCATCGCCGCCTTTGCCGCCCTGCTGCCGGCCCGTGCCCCGGCCGATCCCGACTTCCGCCGCTATCCCACGGCCGCGACGCTCGTCGTCGATTTCCAGGTGGCGGACTGGAAGGATGTCGCGCCCGCCTCGGGCAGTGTGCTCGACTTTTTCGTGCCCTCCGGGCGCGACTGAGGCCCCGCTTCCCGTCGCCCGTCCCGGAACGCCTCGCGGCCTCGGGGCCGGGGCCCCGGGCAGCCGCGCCGGCGTTCAGTGCCCAAGGATCTGGCTCAGGAAGAGCTTCGTCCGGTCCGACTGCGGGTTGTTGAAGAATTCCTTCGGCGCATTCTGCTCGACGATCTGGCCCTGGTCCATGAAGATCACCCGGTTCGCCACAGCCTGCGCAAAACCCATCTCGTGGGTGACGCAGAGCATGGTCATCCCCTCCTCGGCGAGCTCGATCATGGTGTCGAGCACCTCCTTGATCATCTCGGGATCAAGGGCCGATGTCGGCTCGTCGAAGAGCATGATCCGCGGTTTCATGCAGAGCGAGCGGGCGATGGCAACCCGCTGCTGCTGGCCGCCCGAAAGCTGGCCGGGGTACTTGTGGGCCTGCTCGGGAATCTTGACCTTATGGAGGAAATGCATCGCCGTTTCCTCGGCCTCCTTCTTGGGAACCTTGCGGACCCAGATCGGGGCGAGCGTGCAGTTCTCTATGATGGTCAGATGCGGGAAGAGGTTGAAGTGCTGGAACACCATGCCGACCTCGGAGCGCACCTTGTCGATGTTCTTGATGTCGGAGGAAAGCTCCGTCCCGTCGACGATGATCTGGCCCGCCTGGTGTTCTTCCAGGCGGTTGATGCAGCGGATGAGCGTGGACTTGCCCGACCCTGAGGGGCCACAGATGACGATGCGTTCGCCCCGGTTCACCGTCATGTTGATGTCGCGCAGGACGTGGAATGTCCCGTACCACTTGTTCATGTTGGCGATCTGGATCGCGACCTCGTCCGACACCTGCATGTGGCTACGGTCGATATTGCGGGTGATGGCGTGCGGGTCCGACATGGGCGGGCTCCTTAGCGATGCTCGCGTTTCAGCAGGCGTTCGAGATACATTGAGTAGCGCGACATGCTGAAGCAGATGATCCAGAAGATCACGCCGACGAAGATGTAGGGTTCCCAGTAGGCGCCCTTCCACTCAATGGAGGCGCGAACGGCGTCCGTGATGCCCTTCAGGGGGTCGAGAAGGCCGACGAAAATGACGAGCGTCGTGTCCTTGAAGAGCCCGATGAAGGAGGAGACGATGCCGGGGATCGAGATCTTGAGTGCCTGCGGCATGATGATCAGCCGCTGCGCCTTCCAGTAGTCGAGCCCCAGGGCATCGGCAGCCTCGTATTGCCCGCGCGGCAGCGCGGCGAGCCCACCTCGGATCACCTCGGCGATATAGGCCGAGGCGAACAGCGTCACCATGATGATGACGCGCAGGATGATGTCGAAGTTGGTTCCCGGCGGCAGGAAGTAGTTCAGGAGCAGCGAGGCGGTGAAGAGGAGCGTGATCAGTGGCACGCCGCGGATGAACTCGATGAAGCCGACGCAGAGCGTCTTCACGAGGAACATGTCCGACCGCCGGCCGAGCGCGAGGATGATCCCAATGGGCAGCGAGAAGGCGATGCCGGTGACGCCGATGGTCAGCGCGAGGACGAAGCCGCCGAAGCGGTCAGAGCGGACGGCCTCGATGCCGAGGGGCACCACGCCTTGCAACGCGCCGGCCACGGGCCCTGCGGCGAAGAGCCACCAGAAGGTCGGCACGAGCACCGCCGCGACGACCGCGAGGATCGAGCCGCCGCGAGGCTGGACCAGCGAAAACGCCAGCCATCCGAGCACGAAGCCCAGCACAGCGACGACGGGCACCCAGACCGACCCGCCCCACAGGAGCCAGAAGCCTACCGCCGGATAGAGAAGCGTGAAGATCATCAGCCGTCGTGGCGCGTAGACCTGCACCGCGACGAGCGCCGCCACGAAGACGAGCGCCAGGACGTTGTATTGGCCAAGCGCGAGGATCGACACGACCGTCAGCGCCGCGATGAGGGCGATGAAGATCGTCGCCGCCCGCTGGCTTTGCGTGAAGAGGATCGGCCCGATCGCGATGAGCAGGAGCCCGAAGGCAAGGACGGGACGCCAGTAGAGTTCCGCCGGATAGAAGCCGTAGAGGAACTGCGGCCAGCGTTCGCGGATCACCGCCCAGCAGGCTCCCTCGGCGCCAGGTCCCCAGCGCTCCTCGATGATCGCACGGCATTCGGTGATCGAACCCGCGTCCCAGACCGAATGCAGGAACCATGGCAGGAACTTCTGCACAAGGAACAGGATCGCAGCGAGCCCGGCGATCGTGAGCAGGGTATTGAGCCAGCCGGAGAAAAGGTTTTCCCGAAGCCACTTCACCGCACCGGACTGCATCGCCGGCGGCGGGTCGGGCGGCAGCATCGTGTCGCGGACAAAGGGAGCGGTCTGTGCGTGAAGGTCCGACATCTCAGCGCTCCTTCAGCTTTACGGCGTTGTTGTAGACGTTCATCGCCGAAGAGATCAGCAGGCTCAGAGCCAGATAGATCAGCATCATCAGCAGGATGCACTCCAGTTCCCGCCCCGTCTGGTTGAGCGTGATGCCGCCGAGCGTGCCGCGCAGATCCATGTAGCTGACGGCAATGGCGAGCGAGGAGTTCTTCATCAGGTTCAGGTACTGCGAGATCAGGGGCGGGATGATGACCCGCAGCGCCTGCGGCAGGATGATCAGATTCATCGTGCGCCCCGGCCTGAGTCCGAGCGCGAAGGCGGCTTCCGTCTGCCCCTTCGAGATCGCCATGATCCCGGCACGGACGATCTCGGCGATGAAGGCGGCAGTATAGAGCGTCAGCGCCAGCCAGAGCGACATCAGCGCGTTCGATACGTTGATTCCTCCCTTGAAGTTGAACCCCGCGAGTTCGGGATAGCTGAGATGGAAGCCCAGCGCGACGAGAAGCCCGACCGGCAGCACCAGCAGCATGAGAAGGCTCTTCCACCACGTCACCGGGCGCACACCTGTCGCCTCCTGCACCCGTGACGCGCTGGCCCTGATGGCGCGGTATCCTAAAACGGCGATCGCCACCGCGGCGAGGAACGCGAGCACGTTCAGGCTGATCGGCACGTCGAGAACCGTGAACGAGCCGAGGCTGCGCGACACTTCCGGCGCGGGAACGTAGGTGCCGCGGTTGGTGATGGCGATGCTGTCGAAGAACGACATCGTTGCCTCGGGCTCCGTCCCCTCGGCGATCATCTGTTCGGTCACGCGGAACTGGTTCGGCGCCGGCGTGATCTCGGTGAAGACGGCGAGCGCCACAAGGATCCAGAGAAGCAGCGGCACGTTGCGGAAGGTCTCGACATAGACCGTCATGATCCGGCCCACGAGCCAGTTCTTGGACAGCCGCAGGATGCCGACGAATACCCCGATGATCGTGGCCGCAACGCAGCCCATGACGGACACCAGGATCGTGTTGACGAGCCCCACGAAGAGCGCGCGCCCATGCGTGCTGTCGTTCGTATAGGGGATCAGCGTCTGATTGATGTCGTAGCCGGCTCGGTACCAGAGGAAGTCAAAGCTGAAGTCCTTGCCGAGCGTCTGCAGGTTCCTGACGATGTTGTCGACAAGCCAGGCAGCACCGGCCATGAACAGGAGCAGCACGACGATCTGGATGGTCATCGACCGATACCGCGTATCGTAGATGAGCATGCTCAGACGGAATGCGTCCTTTGGAGCGTCCGTAACAGCAGTCATGTCGTATCCCCGCCCGGATGGCGCGGCTGGCATGCGCCAGTCCTTTCGGGGTCTCGATGCCCCTCGCCCCGGATTGTCCCTGTTGAGAACCGAAGGGGCGCCCCCTCGCGGAAGCGCCCCCGGTGATGGTCAGATCAGCGGAACGGCGGGGTGTAGAGCAGGCCGCCCTGCGTCCACTGCGCGTTCAGGCCGCGCGCGAGACCGATCGGGGTCGATTCGCCGATGCTCGCCGCGAAGACTTCGCCATAGTTGCCCGTGGCGGCGATCGCGCGCTTCGCCCAGTCCTTGTCGAGCCCGATCATCGTGCCGAGGTCGCCCTCGGTGCCGAGCATCCGGTTGATCTCGGGGTTGTTCGTGCCCTTGGCCAGTTCCTCGACGTTGGCCGAGGTCACGCCATACTCTTCGGCGGCGATGAGCGCGTTGAGCGTCCAGCGGACGATGTCGGCCCACTGGTCGTCGCCGTGCCGGACGAGCGGACCGAGCGGCTCCTTCGAGATGATCTCCGGCAGGATGATGTGATTCTCGGGATCGGCGAAGACGGCGCGCGTCGCGGCCAGGCCCGAGGCGTCGGTCGTGTAGGCGTCACAGGCGCCGGCGAGGTACTGCTGCTCGCCTTCGGCGTTCGTGTTGATCGGAACCGGCTGGTAGGTCATGTTGTTGACCTTGAAGAAGTCAGCCAGGTTGAGTTCCGTCGTGGTGCCGGTCTGGATGCAGACGGTCGCGCCATCGAGTTCCTTGGCCGAGGACACGCCGAGATCCTTGCGGACCATGAAGCCCTGACCGTCGTAGTAGTTGACGCCGACAAAGGTGAACTTGAGATCGGTGTCGCGCGAGAAGGTCCAGGTGGTGTTGCGCGACAGAAGGTCGATCTCGCCCGAGGCGAGCGCGGTGAAGCGGGTCTCGCCGGTGGTGGGCACGTACTTGACCTTCGAGGCATCGCCGAGCACGGCGGCGGCGACGGCCTTGCAGACGGCCACGTCGAAGCCCTGCCAGTTGCCGTTCGCATCCGGCGCGGCAAAGCCGACGAGGCCGGTGTTCACGCCACAGATGAGCTCACCCCGGGCCTTCACATCGTCAAGCGTCGCCGCCGATGCGAAGCCGGCCAGAACGGTGGTCGCGGCCAGCGTCCCGAGGAATACGGATTTTTTCATGCTTACCTCTTCCTGAGTTGCCGTCTCCCCAGACGGCGGTTTGGGCCAGGTGGTCCTGGCGCTGTTCATTGGTCCCCTGTCCGCCTTGCGGCCGAGGATTTGAGTAGGCGAAGTCTTGCCGGATGCGCCGGCGACGTCAAGAAAGCAATCTCGCGTTTCCCCCGCGGAAAGCGACAATCGCGTGGCCGCCCAGGGCGGGAGGGGTCGCGCGGGGGATCCGCGCAACATTATTCCCCACGGGAGCGGCAGAGCGACCAGAAATGACGCGCGGCATGGAAGTCGGCGCGCTTGCGCTCGGCCGCCTCGGCCGCTTCCTCGTCGTGGCCCCATTGCGACGCCTGCCAGTCCTCGTCGAATCGGGACAGACGCCAGAGCGCTTCCGCGTCGAACTCGTCGCGCGTCGCCGCAAGGCCGAGGACGAGCGACCCCGTCAGCGCGACCAGGTCGTGAAGCGCGGTCAGCTCGAAGGGCGAGCAGGCGAAGACTTCGGCCGACATCGCGGCGAACGCCGCCGCCGGCTGCTCCACCGGCTCGATGCCGCGCGTGGCGACGAGTCGCGCACCGAAGGCCTGCCCGCCCCAGTCGAGCATCGGATCCCAGGCTTTGGCCTGCGCACGGACAAGCTCCTCCGGTCCCTCGGCGCGATAGCAGAGCAGGTCCGAGCCGCCATAGGCTGCGATCATCGCAGCGACCTCGTCAAACTGCGTCGCAACCTTGTCGACCGCGGCATTGGCCGCGCGGGTCACGGGCATCCGCAGCGGGTCGATGCCACCCTCGACCGCCGCCCATTCGGCCGCGACCGCATCGGCCATCGCGCGGGTCGGAAGGAGGAGGGGCCGTTTCGCCGGGGTCTTCACTGGCCGCGCGTCGAGCCGCACGGCGAAGCTGCCCCCCTCCGGCACGACCGTCACCGTCTTCCAGAACCGTTTCGCCTTCCACGCGGTCATGCCGCCCTCCAGAGATCGTCGAGCGCCGGCACCAGGTCGTCGAATCGCGCGATCACGGTGTCGGCGCCGGCGGCGGCAAGCTCGGCCACAGGATGATAGCCCCAGGCGACGCCCACCGTGGCCATGCCGGCGGCCAGCCCCATCTCGATGTCGAACGTCGTGTCGCCGATCATCACCGCCCGCGCGGCCTCGGTCCCCGTCTCGGCGAGTGCTGCGAGAAGCATCGAGGGGTGCGGCTTCGACGGGTGGTCGTCGGCGACCTGGGTCGTGACGAAATGCGCGTTGAGCCCATGCGCATCGAGGATATGGGAAAGGCCCCTGCGCGACTTTCCCGTGGCGACGCCGAGCATGACCTCCGGCCGCGCGCGAAGCGTCCGAAGCGCCTCGGCCGCGCCGGGAAAGAGCGGCGAGAGGGTCCTCGCGCGGAGCTGGCCGAAGCTTGCCTTGTAGGCCGCGACGATATCCGCGCGTGTGCCATCGGGAAGGTGTGGCACCAGACGCTCCACCGCGACGGGGAGCGACAGGCCGACGATCGAGAGCACCGCCTCGCGCGCGGGCAACGTCGCACCCGTTGCGGCAAAGGCATGGTCCATCGCCGCAAGGATGTGGTCCTGGCTGTCGATCAGCGTGCCGTCCACGTCGAAGACGACGAGCCTGGGGTCGGCCGTCATGCTTCCTCCGCGAAGGGGTCGGCGGGCACGTCCGCCTCGGACCAGCCGAGCGTCTTCCATGTGCGCTTCATGTGGTCCGGCAAGGGCGCGGTCAGGGTGATGCGCTTGCCGGTCACCGGGTGGTCGAAGCTGATCGAGCGGGCGTGGAGGTGAAGCTTGCGGCTGATCTCGCCGCCCAGCTGGGCGCCCCAGCCGTCGCCGAGGTTCTCCTGCCCGGACCCGCCATACTTGCCGTCGCCGACGATCGGGTGGCCTATCTCCGCCATGTGAGCGCGCAGCTGGTGCGTGCGCCCGGTGATCGGCACCAGCGCCACCCAGGCCGCGCGGCTGCCGAGCGCGTCGAGCACCGCATAATCGGTGGTCGCACGTTTCGCGCCCTCGGTCTCGTCGACCTTCGCGGGATGGACGGCGACCATCTTCTCGCCCTCGCCTCCGCGCCCGTGCCCCGGCGCCTTGACCAGGCCGAAACGGACGGTGCCCATCTTCGGCGATGGCACGCCTGCGACCGCCGCCCAGTAGATCTTGCGGGTGCTGCGCGACCGGAACGCCTCTGACAGCGCCCGGGCCACGCGGTCGGTGCGGGCAAGGAGCAGGACCCCGGAGGTGTCCTTGTCGAGCCGGTGGACGAGCTTCGGGCGGTCCTTGTAACCGAAGGCCAGCGCCGGGGCCAGCCCGTCGACATGACGCCCGCCCTGCCCCGAGCCGCCCTGCGACGGCAGGCCCGGCGGCTTGTTCAGGGCGATGATGTGTTCGTCCTTCCAGAGGACGGCCGCCTGGATCATCCGCGCGTCGGCCTCGCTGATCCCGGCCTCCGGCCTGGGCGCCGTCGCCGGCACCGCCTTGGGCAACGGCGGGACGCGGACCTGCTGGCCCGGGGCGACGCGGGTGGAGGCCTTCACGCGGCCGCCATCGACACGGACCTGGCCCGTGCGGCAGAGTTTTTCCACCTGACCCTGCGTGATCTCGGGGAAGTGCCTCTTCAGCCAGCGGTCAAGCCGCGCCTCTCCCTCGGCCTCGGCAACGGTCAGGGTGACGACGCCGCTCATGCGAAGACCCCCCGCGCGGCGGCCATTCCGGCGACGATGCCGGCGAGGGACAGGATGACGGAGCCCGCGACATAGGCGGCGGCAAGGCTGGCCTGCCCCCGCTCCCAAAGCGTGAGCGCATCGAGCGAGAAGGCGGAGAAGGTGGTGAATCCCCCGAGAATCCCGGTCATCAGCAAGGGCGCGAGCCGCGTCGCGTCCTTGTGCGCGAGGGTGACGACGAGCGCGCCCATGAGAAACGAGCCGAGGACGTTCACCGCGACGGTCGCCCAGGGGAAACCGGGGCCGATCAGGCGCATCGTGCCCACGTTGACAAGATAGCGCGCCGAAGCGCCGAGCGCGCCACCGAGGGCAACCTGGAGAAGGGTCTGGATCATGGCGTCCTCCTTCCCGCGCGGCGCGCGCGAAGTCAACGGGCCTAGGGGGCTGTCCGCACCCTCCTGGCGCCGCGGCCGGTTCACCCCGGAGAGTATTTCGGCCACGATGACAGGCTCAGCGATTGCGTTCGGCGCGGAGCCTGGCAAACCAGTCGAGCCGCTTTTTCAGTTCGCGTTCGTAGCCGCGCTCGACCGGCTGGTAGAGAACGGGGCGCTTCATCGCCTCGGGGAAGTAGTCCTGCCCCGAGAAGGCGTCCTCGGAGTCGTGGTCGTAGGCATAGCCCGCGCCGTAGCCCTGATCCTTCATCAGCCGTGTCGGTGCGTTCAGGATGTGCTTCGGCGGCGGTTCGGACCCGGTCTTCCGCGCCATGTCCCGGGCGGCCTTGTAGGCAACATAGCCCGCGTTCGACTTCGGCGCGAGCGCAAGGTAGGTCACCGCCTGCGCCAGCGCCAGTTCGCCCTCGGGGCTGCCAAGGCGCTCGTAGACCTCCCAGGCGTGCAGGCAGAGCGATTGCGCCTGCGGGTCGGCGAGGCCGATGTCCTCCACCGCCATGCGGGTCAGCCGGCGCGCGAGGAAACGGGGGTCCTCGCCGCCCTCGAGCATCCGGGCAAACCAGTAAAGCGCCGCGTCGGGGTCCGAGCCGCGGACGGATTTGTGCAGGGCCGAGATGAGGTTGTAATGCTCGTCCCCCGACTTGTCGTATTTCGCCGCGCGCCGCATCAGGCGGCTTGCCAGCGCCTCGGTCGTAAGGGGCGCGGCAAGTTTCCACGCGGCGACCTGCTCGATGAGGTTGAGCAGCGCGCGGCCGTCGCCATCGGCCATCTCGATCAGCGCTGCGCGGGCCTCGGCCTTCAGCGGCAGGGCGCGGCCGATCTCCTTCTCCGCGCGCTGGACGAGGCGTTCCAGATCGGCGGGGGAAAGCCGTTCGAGGACGATCACCTGGGCGCGGCTGAGGAGCGCCGCGTTCAGCTCGAACGACGGGTTTTCCGTCGTCGCGCCGACGAGGACGATGGTGCCATCCTCCATATGGGGCAAGAAGCCGTCCTGCTGGGCCTTGTTGAAGCGGTGGATCTCGTCGACGAAGAGGAGCGTGCCGCGCCCCTGGGTGCGGCGGAGCCTCGCGGCCTCGAAGACCTTCCGGAGGTCCGGGATTCCGGTGAAGATCGCGCTGATCTGGACGAAGTCGAGGTCGGTCGCGTCGGCGAGAAGCCGGGCGATGGTCGTCTTGCCGACTCCGGGCGGCCCCCAGAGGATGAGCGAGGACAGGCTGCCCGCCGCAAGCATGGCGCCAAGCGGGCCCTCGGGCGCGAGCACCTTGTCCTGGCCGATGACCTCGGAAAGCGTGCGCGGCCTCAGCCGGTCCGCCAGGGGGCGCGGATGGGCGGTTTCGGGCGCCTCGATGTCGGCTCGGTCGAAGAGGTCGGACATGGCGCGAGACTACATCGCGCCGGGGACGTCGGAAAGGCGGCTCGGCGGCCGGCCGGGGTTCCCCGCCGCCGAAGGGGCCGTCAAGGTCAGTGCATCTTCGCCGAAAGATCGATCTGAACGCATTGGTAGTCGCCGTCGTCGATGAACATCACCGGCCCGACGGCCGTCGCGGTCAGCCCGCAACGGCCATACCAGCGAGGCCAGTTCGCGGGCGTGATGGCGATCAGCTGGGTGGCGCCGACGTCACGCGCGGATTTCACCATCGCGCTGACCATGTAGCCATGCACCCGGCGGCGGATCGACTGCGGCACGGTGTGCAGCACGAAGACGCGCGTGCATTCCCAGATGTTGGGATCGACCGGCGCTTCCTCGTAGAGAAGATCGGCGGGCAGGCTGGCGAGAAGCCCGCGCTGTGCATCGCGGATCATGTAGCTGTAGATGCCGCACTTCGCCGTCGTCGGTGTCAGGCGGATGCCGGCATAGACCTGGCCGGTGTGGTCGTGGATGGCGATCCAGCGGCTCGCCGGCGTGTCGTACTGGTCGTACTCCATGTCGAGCGCCTCGGGCAGGTTCCAGCGCTTCTCGACGATGAAGGACTGTTTTCGCGCCCGGAAGAGGTTCGCGAACAGCTCTCCGTGGTTATGGAGATTGGCAAAGGACAGGATTGTCGTGTTCATACTTAGACCCCCGCTTCGAAGTTCCAGGAAACCCTGCATGGAGGCGGGAAACCGTCATCGGATCACATCAGCCGGTAGTCCTTGGCGCGCTGGATCGCCTCGGCCGTGGTCCGCGCGAGCAGCTTCTGCCGCGCGGACATGAGACGGGCCTTGAGCGCGCTTTCGGAGATGTTCAGCTTGGCTGCTGCTGCCGCGTGGCGGTCCCCCGCGGCGATCAGCCGCAGAGCTTCGATTTGAGCCGTCGTCAGACTCTCGGGCGGCTCGGTGATGTCATGGAGCCGGCGTACCAGGTGCGTGATCTTCTCGACCTCATCGTCGTGGAAGTCGCGGTCGGAGCGCGCGAAACTCGAAATCGTCCTGGACCGGATCGGGCCGCAGGACACGGTGAGGCCAAAGACCAGCCCGAAAGCCTTCGCTTCGGTGAAAAGGCCGAAGGGGTCGGGGACATCGATCTCCGACCAGCGGCAGGCGCCTTCCTTGCTGAACCCCCAGGCGATCGTCGGGTCACGCAGCGCGTAGGCCTTCTCGGTGTAGTGATCCAGCCAGTCCTGATTGTAGTTCGAGAACTGCATCAGCGGCGAGGCGTAGCGAATGTGCAGCCCAATGAAATACCCGGCCGGCGCCATCAGCGCCAGCGAGTGCAGGATCGGATCGAGTGTTGGCATTCCGGACATGTCCTTTTAGACAAGTTGCTTTCAGGATGGTCAACCGTAAATTGTGCGACGAACCGTACTTCTTTCCGAGGGTTAGCATTTTGCATACGATCAATCCCGGCCTTTTTGCCAGAGTCATGCGGCTCCCCGATTCCGCCCGGGCTGACCTTCTCGAATTCCTGGGTGCCACGCCGGTAGCGGACGCGCAACTGTCGCACATGATCGACGGCATTGCCGAGAAATTGCGCTGCGACGCGCGCCCGTCGCGCGCCGAGGCGAACTGACGGCGTCCGGCGCGAGCGGCGCGGACACGGCCGCTTCGAACAAAAAACCCCGCCGGTTGTCCGGCGGGGTTTTTTCTCTAGCCAGAGAATCCGGCACCGGATGGTCAGGATTCGGCCGCTTCCTCAGCCTCCAGGCGCGCCTTGTCCGCCGCGCCCTTGGCCGCCGGGTCGCGGTCCACGAATTCAACGATCGCCATCGGCGCCATATCGCCATAGCGGAAGCCGGCCTTCAGGATGCGCACGTAGCCACCCTGACGCTCCTTGTAGCGGGGCCCGAGGATCTCGAACAGGCGTGCGACATGCTTGTCCTGCTTCAGTTGCGCCGCCGCCAGGCGGCGGGCGTGCAGATCGCCACGCTTTGCGAGCGTGATCAGCTTCTCCACGATCGGGCGCAGTTCCTTCGCCTTGGGAAGGGTGGTCTTGATCTGTTCGTGTTCGATGAGCGAACCGGCCATGTTGGCCCAGAGCGCCTTGCGATGCTCGTGTGTACGGTTCAGACGGCGATAGCCGCGGGCGTGACGCATTTCAAACTCCTATCCGTGTTTTGCTTTGTCCGGCGGGCGTGGTCCTCGCGCCGCTCTCCTTGGGGGCCTGCGACCCGGTCGTTCCCCGCCATCGCGGGCATTTGCGGGGGCCGTCTAGGCGACCGCCCCCGCGAAGTCAATCAGAACTGGTCCTCGAACCGCTTGGCGAGGTCCTCGATGTTTTCCGGCGGCCAGTTCTCGACGTCCATACCGAGGTGCAAGCCCATGCCCGAGAGCACTTCCTTGATCTCGTTCAGCGACTTGCGGCCGAAGTTCGGGGTGCGCAGCATCTCCGCCTCGGTCTTCTGGATGAGGTCGCCAATATAGACGATGTTGTCGTTCTTCAGGCAGTTGGCCGAGCGCACCGAAAGCTCCAGCTCGTCCACCTTCTTCAGGAGGAGCGGATTGAACTCCAGCCCTTCTTCCGCCTCGCCCTTGCCGGCCGATTCCGGTTCCTCGAAGTTCACGAAGATGCCAAGCTGGTCCTGCAGGATGCGGGCGGCGTAGGCCACCGCGTCATCCGGCGTCAGCGAGCCGTCGGTCTCGATCTTCATGGTCAGCTTGTCGTAGTCGAGCACCTGGCCCTCGCGGGTGGGCTGGACCTCGTAGCTGACCTTCTTGACCGGCGAATAGATCGCGTCGATCGGGATGAGGCCGATGGGCGCATCCTCCGGACGGTTCTTGTCGGCCGCGACATAGCCCTTGCCGGTGTCCACCGTCAGTTCCATGAAGAGGTCCGCGCCCTCGTCAAGGTGGCAGATCACGTGGTCCTTGTTGAGGACCTCGATCCCGTTGGATTCCGAGATGTCGCCTGCCGTGACGACGCCCGGGCCCTTGGCTGAGATCGAGAGCCGCTTCGGCCCCTCGACGTCCATCTTCAGCCGCACGCCCTTGAGGTTCAGGACGATGTCGGTCACGTCCTCGCGCACGCCGGCGACCGACGAGAACTCGTGCAGGACGTTGTCGATCTGCACCGAGGTGATCGCCGCGCCCTGAAGCGACGACATCAGCACCCGCCGCAGCGCGTTGCCGAGCGTCAGCCCGAAACCGCGCTCCAGGGGCTCGGCGATCAGTGTCGCCTGGCGCTGAGGATCGTTGCCCGGCTTGACTTCAAGCTGCTGTGGCTTGATCAGATCGGCCCAATTCTTGTGGATCATGCGTTCTGCCTCCATACCTGCCCCCGGCTCATGACCGACGCCGGGAACGCCCGAGGAAAATGCGAAGGCCACCCGGGCCCCGTGCCTCGCGGCAGGGTCCGGGTGGCGGTGATCTGCGTCAGACGCGACGGCGCTTCGGGGGACGGCAGCCGTTGTGCGCAATCGGCGTCACGTCGCGGATCGACGTGATGCTGAAGCCGACGGAGGCCAGGGCGCGGAGCGCGGATTCGCGGCCCGAGCCCGGTCCCTGGACTTCGACTTCCAGCGTCTTGACGCCATGCTCCTGCGCCTTGCGGCCGGCGTCCTCGGCGGCCATCTGGGCGGCATAGGGCGTCGACTTGCGCGACCCCTTGAAGCCCATCGTGCCGGCCGACGACCAGGCGATGGCGTTGCCCTGAACGTCCGAGATCAGGATCTTGGTGTTGTTGAAGGAGGAGTTCACATGCGCCACGCCGGCGGCGATGTTCTTGCGCTCCTTGCGCTTCATGCGGGTCTTGTCGCGTGCCATATCGGAACCCTCCCCTTACTTCTTCTTGCCGGCGATGGCTTTCGCCGGGCCCTTGCGGGTGCGGGCGTTGGTGTGGGTGCGCTGGCCGCGTACGGGCAGGCCCTTGCGGTGGCGCAGGCCGCGGTAGCAGCCGAGGTCCATGAGCCGCTTGATGTTCATCGTGACTTCACGGCGCAGGTCGCCCTCGACCGTGTAGTTCGCGTCGATATGTTCGCGGATCGCGAGCACTTCGGAGTCGGAAAGCTCGTTCACCCGGCGGGCCGAGTCGATCTTCACCGCTTCGCAGATCTTGCGCGCGATGTCCGGGCCGATGCCGTGGATATACTGGAGGGCGATGGGGACGCGTTTCCCCGTCGGGATGTTGACGCCAGCAATACGTGCCACGCGTGTCTTCCTTTCGTTGCGGTTCCGTAGCGCCAGAACCTTTTTTCACAACTGTGGCCCGAGGCCGCGGGGGGCTTCGGGCCGGCTTGGCCTCACTGATTCGCAATGGGGAAAGCCCGGCAAATCAAGACGATTCTCGTCAGAGACGCCGTGACCTAGTGGGTTTGGCCCGGGTCGTCAAGCACCCTTTGCCTTGTCAAGCACATCGGCGATGGATTTCGCCACGGCGTCGATCTCGGCCAGACCGTCGACGGTGGAGAGATCGCCGGTGGCGTAATAATAGCCGATGAGCGGCGAGGTCTTCTTGTAGTATTCCATCAGCCGCTGCTTCAGGCTTTCGGCGTTGTCGTCGGCGCGGCGCCTGAGATCGGCAGAGCCGCAGACATCGCAGACGCCCGGCTTCGCCGTGGACTTGGTCCGGTCGTGGTAGACCTCGCCGCAGTTGCCGCAGGTGAACCGGCCGGAGATGCGATCGACGAGGGCCTCGTCATCGACGCGCATCTCGATGACGGCATCGAGCGCCTGCCCCGACCGCTTCAGGAGCGCCCCGAGCGCATCGGCCTGGGCGAGCGTGCGCGGAAAGCCGTCGAAAATGAATCCCTTGGCCTTCGCCGCTTTCAGCTTCTCCTCGATGAGGCCGATCACGATCTCGTCGGTCACGAGCTGCCCCGCCGCCATGACAGCGGCGACCTTCCTGCCCATCTCCGTGCCGGAGGTCTGCGCCTCCCGCAGCATGTCGCCGGTCGAAAGCTGGACAAGCCCGCGTTCCTCGACCAGCCGGCGTGCCTGCGTACCTTTCCCCGCGCCCGGCGGGCCGAGCAGGATAATGTTGGTCATGGACTGTCCCCCTTAGCGGCGGGCAGGCGCCTTGCGCGTGGCGCCCCGCTTCTTGCCCCGCAGCTGCGATTTCTCGATGAGCCCCTCATACTGGTGCGCCAGAAGGTGGGACTGGATCTGGTTGATCGTGTCCATCGTCACCGAGACGACGATCAGCACCGAGGTGCCGCCGAAGTAGAACGGGATCGCGAACTGCGAGCGCAGGATTTCGGGAAGCAGGCAGACGGCCGCCAGATAGGCCGAACCCACGACGAGGATACGGGCCACGACATAGTCGAGGTAATCGACCGTCTTGCCTCCCGGACGGATGCCGGGGATGAACCCGCCCTGGTTCTTCAGGTTCTCGGCCACATCGTCCGACTTGAAGGCGACGTTGGCGGTGTAGAAGTAAGTGAAGAAGACGATCATCGCCGAGAAGAACAGGAGGTAGAGCGGCTGGCCGGGGCCGAAGTAGGCGAGGATCGTTGACATGACGGGGCCCGTCTGGGCGCCCGAGAAGGTCGAGACCGTCGTCGGCAGGAGGAGGAGCGACGAGGCGAAGATCGCCGGGATCACGCCGGCCGGGTTGACCTTGATCGGCAGGTGCGAGGACGAGCCGTCATAGATCTTCATGCCGACCTGGCGGCGCGGGTACTGGATGTGGATCTTCCTCAGCGCCCGCTCCATGAACACGACGAAGGCGATCACGCCCACCACCATCGCCATGACGCCGAGGATGACGCCGGGATGGATGTTGCCCACACGGCCCTGCTCGAAGAACTGGGCGAGCGCGCCGGGAACCTCGGCGATGATGCCGACGAAGATGATGAGCGAGGTGCCGTTGCCGATGCCGCGCGCGGTGATCTGTTCGCCGATCCACATCAGGAACATCGTGCCGCCGACGAGCGTGATTACCGTCGCCGCCTGGAAGAAGAGCCCGGGATCGTGGGCGAGGTTGCCCGCCTCGAGGCTCTTTGCCAGCCCGTAGGCCTGGAAGGTCGCCAGGACTACCGTGCCGTAGCGGGTGTACTGGTTGATCTTCTTGCGCCCCTGCTCGCCTTCCTTCTTCAGCTGGTCGAGCGCGGGCACCATCGCCGTCAGCAGCTGGACGATGATCGAGGCCGAGATGTAGGGCATGATGCCGAGCGCGAAGATGCCCATGCGGCCGAGCGCGCCGCCGGTGAACATCTGCAGCATCCCGCCGATGCCCTGCGAGGCGCTCTGCATGAACTCGCGCAGGGCTGTCGTGTCGATGCCCGGCACCGGAATGTAGGTGCCAAGGCGGTAGACGATCAGCAGCCCGAGCGTGAAGAAGATGCGCTGGCGAAGGTCCGTGGCCTTGCCGAGGGCGCCCCAACTGATGTTCGCCGCCATTTGCTCTGCAGCAGATGCCATTCCGGTCTCTCTCATGTGGAAGCGCCGCCGGACCGTTTTCCGGTCAGGCGGCGCTTGGAAAACACGTGCCTATGTAAGCGCCGCGAAGGTCGCCCACAACACCTTATTCGGCCGTTGCCGCCGCCGTGACGGAAAGCGAGCCGCCGGCCTTCTCGACGGCTTCGACCGCGGCCTTCGACGCGCCGGTGACGGCGAGCTTCAGCTTGGCCTTGATCTCGCCCTTGGCGAGCACGCGGATGCCGTCGAGCTTGCGGCGGACGACACCGGCCGCGACCAGAACGTCCTCGGTGATTTCGGCCTTGGCGTCGAGCCGGCCCGCATCGACGAAGCTTTGGATCTGGCCGAGGTTCACCACGGCGAACTTCTTCTGGTTGGGCTTGTTGAAGCCGCGCTTCGGCAGCCGGCGGTAAAGCGGCATCTGGCCGCCTTCGTAGCCGCCGATGGCGACGCCCGAGCGGGACTTCTGGCCCTTGATGCCGCGGCCGGCGGTCTTGCCCTTGCCGGACCCGGGACCGCGCGCGACGCGCTTGGACTTCTTCGCTGCACCGGGATTGTCCCGGAGTTCGTTCAGTTTCATGTCGCTTCTCCTTGGCCGGAAAAGCCCCGCCAGCGACGGATGGGGCCACACGGCATTTCTTGGTTGTTGACTCGGACCCTTCCGGGCCACCCGCGGGCGTATAGACGGGAAGGCTGCCCGGATCAAGGGCGATGCGGTGCCCGCAGCGCATCACGAAATGGAAAGGCCCCGGCG
>NZ_WBUS01000043.1 GCF_008933605.1 Albidovulum sp. | reverse complement strand
TCGCGGACAATCCGCGTGTGATCGGCATCAAGGAATCCTCGGGCGTGATGCAGCGGGCGATCGGCATTTCCACCCGTTATCGGGGGCGGATCCAGCTGGTCTCCGGCTCGGACGACATCGCCTGGGATTTCATGCAGTGGGGCGCGGATTCGTGGATTTGCGGCCCGGCGAATTGCATGGCGAAGCCCGTGTGTGAGATGGATGCGGCCTTCCGGGCGGGCGACCATGCGCGGGCGAAAGCGATCATGCAGGCGCTGTGGCCCGCAATGAACGTGCTGGAATCGGGCAAGTTCGTGCAGAAGCTGAAG
Source organism: Albidovulum sp. (assembly GCF_008933605.1). GTDB lineage: Bacteria > Pseudomonadota > Alphaproteobacteria > Rhodobacterales > Rhodobacteraceae > Albidovulum. The sequence goes on along the minus strand of NZ_WBUS01000043.1, from coordinate 22,178 downwards.
TACGGCTGCGAGCTGCAGGGGAACCCGGTCGGCGAATGCCGGATGCCCTTCGGCCCCCTGACCGACGCCGAGAAAGCCGAGTTCGCGGCGGCAATGCAGCCGATCCTGAACTGGAAATGACCACGGTCGTCGTGGGTGCGGGGATCATCGGCACCGCCATTGCCTACGATCTGCAAAAGCGCGGGCGTCAGGTCGTGCTGATGGATCGCGATGGCCCTGGAAAGGGCGCGTCCTACGGCAACATGGCCAGTATCGCCGTGACCGAGTTCATGCCGGCCTCGCGGCCCTCGGTTTGGAAGCAGATTCCGGGCTGGATGCTGGACCCGGAAGGCCCGGTCAGGGTGCGGCCCGGTTACATGCCGAAGCTGGTGCCGTGGTTCCTGCGGTTCATCGCGGCCTCGCGTCCGTCGAAGCTGCGTGCGCTGGAGGCGCAGGGGGCGGCTCTGTGTGCGCGCGCGCTGGGGGACACGCTGGACTTGCTGCGCGAGACGGGGCTTTCGGACCAGATCAGCGAGCAAGGCTGCCTGTCGCTCTACACCGGCGAGGCGGAGTTCAAGGCGGACCGCGACCACATCGAGATCCTCGAACGCTTCGGCTTCCCGCATGAGGTCATCGGGCGGAAGGCGATCAAGGCGCTGGAGCCGGAGCTTTCGGAACGGATCGGGATGGCGGTGCTTTTCCCGCAGAATCGCTCGCTGAAGGACCCCTACGGGCTGGTGCTGGCGCTGGCGCAGCGGTTCGTCGGGCTGGGGGGGCGGATCGAGACGGGCGAGGTCACGGGTTTCACGCGCTCGGAGGGCATCCGCGAGGTGGTGCTGAAGGACGGCCGCCGCCTGCCTGCAGAGGAGGTGGTGATCTGTGCCGGGGCCTTCTCGGCGAAGCTGGCGGCAGCATTGGGCGAGCCGATCCCGCTGGAGACCGAGCGCGGCTATCATACCCAGATCATGGCGCCGGGAATCTCCATGCGCCATTCGATCATCTGGCCCGCGAAGGCGTTCATGGTGACGCCCACGGCGGGCGGCATCCGCGTCGGCGGCACGGTCGAGATGGCGGGGCTGGAGGCGCCGCCGGATTACCGCCGGTCGAAGATCACGGTGAAACGGGCGCAGGAAGCCCTGCCGAACCTCCGGTGCGAGCACTTCACCGAGTGGATGGGCCACCGCCCGGCGCTTCCGGACACGGTGCCGATCCTCTCGGCCTCGGCCCGGACCAAGGGGGTGTTCTACGCCACCGGACACGGGCATCTTGGGCTGACCTATGCCGCGACGACGGCGCGGCTGATGGGCGACCTGATCATGGGGGTGAAGCCACCGGTGGATCTGACACCCTATCGCGTCAACCGGTTCTGAGAAAGGGGGGAGCCTATGCGCTGGAGCCGGGCCATCCAGACCGTAGATGTGCACTGCGCGGGCGAGATCGGGCGCGTCATCACCGGGGGGGTGCTGAACGTCCCCGGCGCGACGATGGCCGAGAAGCTGCACCACCTGAACACGGTCGATGAGTCCCTGCGCCGCTGGCTCTGCTCCGAGCCGCGCTCGGGCCCGGCGGGGTCGTTCTGCCTGCTGACCCCCGCCTGCGATCCCCGCGCCGATGTGGGTTTCATCGTGCTGCAACCGGACCAGGCCCATGCGATGTCGGGCTCGAACGCGATGTGTGCGACGACGGCGCTTCTGGAAACGGGCATGATCCCGATGACCGAACCGGTGAGCGTGGTGACGCTGGACACGGCGGCGGGGCTCGTGGTGGCGACGGCAAGCTGCGAGGGAGGGAAGGTGACGAGGGTCACGCTGGACATGCCGCCGTCCTTCGTGGCGCAGCAAGATGCCGTGATCGAGACGGCGGAATGGGGGCCGGTCCGCTATGACCTCTGCTTTGGCGGGGTCTTCTATGCCCTTGTCGACGTGGACCAGATCGGGCTGACCATCGCGCCGGAAAACGCCCGGGCGCTGGCGACGGCCGGGGTCGATCTGCGCAACCGGATCGCCGCGATCGATCCGGCACGGCATCCCACCACGCCTGCGCTGGACGGCCTTTCCTATGTCATGTTCCGCGCCGAAGAGCCCGACGGCGCGCTTCGCACCTGCACGACGCTGCGGCCGGGCCGGGCGGACCGCTCGCCTTGCGGGACGGGATCGAATTCGAACATGGCGGTCCGGCATGCCCGGGGGGTGGCGAAGCCCGGGGACGTTGTCGTCTCGCGGTCGATCATCGGCGGCGAGTTCGTGACCGAGTTCGTGAAGGAAACCGAGGTCGGCCCCTACAAGGCCACGTGCAACCGCGTTTCGGGCCAGGCCTGGATCTACGGGATCAGCCAGATCGGTCTCGACCCGACCGACCCCTTTCCGCAGGGCTTCACCCTGTCGGATACCTGGGGGGGATAGCGGGCAAGGGCGCTGGCGGAAGCGGCCGCAAGTCGCCCGGCGCGGACCGGGTCGGGCGCGCCGGCACCCCGCGGATCGCATCTCGCCGGATGAAAGCATATGCAAATCAGGATGATGGAAGATGTCGTGGCGCATCTTCTTCTACTAAAGTTTTAGTTTGACAAACGCTAACATATGAGCGGATGATCGCTCAGCCAGCCGAAAGACTGGCACTCATATCTCAGGGAGGAGACAGGATGCGGAAGTATCTTCTCTCCGCGGTGGCCGTGTCTGCGGTCATTGCGGGGGCCGGATCGGTTTGGGCCGACGAGGCGGCCGCGCAGAAGTGGATCGACAACGAATTCCAGCCCTCGGCTCTGTCGAAGGACGAGCAGATGGCCGAGATGAAGTGGTTCATCGAGGCGGCGAAGCCCTTCGCGGGCATGGAAATCAACGTGCTGTCGGAAGGCATTCCGACGCATTCCTACGAATCGGAAGTGCTGACCAAGGCCTTCGAGGAGATCACCGGAATCAAGGTGAACCACCAGATCCTCGGCGAGGGCGAGGTGGTGCAGGCGGTCCAGACGCAGATGCAGACGAACCGCAACCTCTATGACGGCTACGTCAACGACTCGGACCTCATCGGCACCCATGCGCGGCTGCAGCAGACCTACAACCTGACCGACCAGATGGCGGGCGGCTGGGCCGATGTGACCAACCCCGGCCTCGACCTGGCCGACTTCATGGGGACGAAGTTCACCACCGGCCCGGATGGCAAGCTCTACCAGCTTCCTGACCAGCAGTTCGCCAACCTCTACTGGTTCCGCAAGGACTGGTTCGACCGGCAGGACCTGAAGGATGCCTTCAAGGCCAAGTACGGCTACGATCTCGGCGTTCCGGTGAACTGGTCGGCTTACGAGGACATCGCCGAGTTCTTCACCACCGACGTGAAGGAGATCGACGGCGTCCAGATCTACGGCCACATGGACTATGGCAAGCGGGCGCCCGACCTCGGCTGGCGGATGACCGACGCCTGGCTCTCCATGGCCGGCGCCGGCACCCAGGGCGAGCCGAACGGGATTCCGATCGACGAATGGGGCATCCGGATGGAGGCCGGCTCGTGCAACCCCTCCGGCGCGAGCGTGAGCCGCGGCGGCGAGGCGAACGGCCCGGCGGCGGTCTATGCCATCGCCAAGTGGGACGAGTGGCTCAGGAAGTACGCGCCCCCGGGTGCGGCCTCCTACGACTTCTACCAGTCGCTGCCGGCGCTCAGCCAGGGCAACGTCGCCCAACAGATCTTCTGGTACACGGCCTTCACCGCCGACATGGTGAAGCCGAAGTCGGAAGGCAACAACACGGTCGACGACGACGGCAACCCGCTCTGGCGGATGGCGCCCTCGCCGCATGGCCCCTACTGGCAGGAAGGCCAGAAGGTCGGCTATCAGGACGTGGGTTCCTGGACGATCCTGAAATCGACGCCCGAGGACCGTGCGAAGGCGGCCTGGCTCTACGCCCAGTTTGCCGTGTCGAAGACGGTCGACGTGAAGAAGAGCCACGTCGGTCTGACCTTCATCCGCGACTCGACCGTGCGGCATGAAAGCTTCACCGAACGGGCGCCGAAACTCGGTGGCCTCGTGGAGTTCTACCGCTCGCCCGACCGCGTGCGCTGGTCGCCCACCGGCATCAACGTGCCCGACTATCCGAAGCTCGCCCAGATCTGGTGGCAGCAGATCGGCGACGTGAACTCCGGCGCCTTCACGCCGCAAGAGGCGATGGACCGCCTGGCCGAGGAGATGGACATCACCATGTCCCGGATGCAGCAGGCCGACGAAGCCTCCGGCGTCTACGGCGGATGCGGCCCGCGCCTGAACGAGCCGAAGGATCCCTCGGAATGGCTCGGCAAGGCGGATGGTCCGAAGGCCAAGCTCGACAACGAGAAGCCGCAGGGCGAGACCATCGCCTATGACGAGCTGATCAAGCGCTGGACCGAGGCCAACTGAGGCCGGAGTCCCAGAGCCGGGGCCTTCGGGCCCCGGCACACCGCGAAACGCGCCCCGGAAGAGGGCGGCACAGTCAGACGAAACCGGGGAGGCCAGGATGGCGCTCGAACTCAGGGCCATCACCAAGCGGGTCGGGCAGATCACCCATGTCAAGGAAACCTCGCTGATCCTGGAGCCGGGGCGGTTCAACGTCCTGCTGGGCGAGACCGGATCGGGCAAGACCTCGCTCATCAAGCTGATGGCCGGGCTCGACCGGGTGGCCTCGGGGACGATCCTGATGGACGGGCAGGATGTGACCGGCATCTCGCCGCAGAAGCGCAACATCAGCCTCGTCCACCAGTTCTTCGTGAACTATCCGCACATGACGGTCTTCGACAACATCGCCTCGCCGCTCAGGGTCGCCAGGCTGGCGAAGTCGGAGATCCAGGGCCGGGTGGAGGCGGCGGCCGATGTGCTGCAACTCAGGCCCATGCTCCACCGCCGGCCGCACGAGCTTTCCGGTGGCCAGCAGCAGCGCACCGCGCTCGCCCGCGCCATCGCCAAGGAATCGACCGCGGTCTTCCTCGACGAGCCGCTCGCCAACCTCGACTACAAGCTGCGCGAGGAGTTGCGCGACCAGTTGCCGGAACTCTTCGCCGGCCGCGGTGCCGTGGTCGTCTATGCGACCTCGGAGCCGGCGGAGGCGCTGATGCTCGGCGGCCGGACGGCGCTGATGCAGGACGGCCGCGTGACGCAGTTCGGCCCCACCGCGGAAATCTACCGGCGGCCCAACACGCTCACCTCGGCGCGGGTCTTCTCCGACCCGCCGATCAACTCGGCGCCGGTCACGAAGAAGGGCGACCGGGTGGAACTGGGCCACGGCGTCGGCTGGCAGGTGACCGGGCCGGCCGCCGGCCTTGGCGACGGCGCCTACACCGTGGCGATCCGCCCGAACTACATCAGCCCCGTGCGCCCGGACTCCTCCCATGTGCCGATGACCGGCACTGTGCAGATCACCGAGCTTTCAGGCTCGGAGTCGACGGCGCATTTCCGCATGGGCGCGGAAACCTGGGTCTCGCTCGCGCCCGGCGTGCATCCCTACAAGGTGGGCGAGGATCACGTCTTCTACATGGATCCTGCACATTGCTTCTACTTCGCGCCCGACGGCGCGCTGGCGGCCTGAGGGGGCACCATGGCCAAGATCACGCTCGACAAGCTCCGCCACAGTTACATGGCCGCGCCCCGAGGGGCGGAGGATTATGCGCTGAAGGAGATCAACCTCGACTGGCAGGATGGCGGCGCCTATGCGCTCCTCGGCCCGTCAGGCTGCGGAAAGTCGACGCTTCTCAACATCATATCCGGCCTTCTTCAACCGTCGGAGGGGCGCATCCTCTTCGACGGGAAGGACGTGACGGCGCTGCCGCCGGATCAGCGCAACATCGCGCAGGTGTTCCAGTTCCCGGTCATCTACGACACGATGACGGTCTTCGACAACCTCGCCTTCCCGCTCCGCAACCGCGGCGTGGACGAGGGGCGCGTCAGGTCCCGCGTGGGCGAGATCGCCGCGATGCTCGAAGTCACCGAGATGCTGAACGTCCGTGCCGCCCACCTCTCGCCCGACAACAAGCAGAAGATCTCCATGGGGCGTGGCCTCGTGCGCGAGGACGTGAACGTCATCATGTTTGACGAGCCGCTGACCGTCATCGACCCTCACCTGAAGTGGAAATTGCGCTCCAAGCTCAAGGAGTTGCACCAGCGGGTCAAGGTGACGATGATCTATGTCACGCATGACCAGACCGAAGCCCTGACCTTCGCCGACCAGGTCGTGGTGATGCAGGAGGGCGAGGTGGTGCAGATCGGCACGCCGGTCGACCTGTTCGAGCGGCCCGCCCATACCTTCGTCGGCCATTTCATCGGCTCGCCCGGCATGAACGTCCTGCCGGCCGAGGTGCGGGATGGTGCCGCCTTCTTTGCCGGAAGCCGCGTCGCGCTCGAGGGCGCCATCGACGCGGGCGAGGGACGGCACGAGATCGGCGTGCGCCCCGAGTTCGTGCGCCTCGCCGCCGAGGGCGTGCCCGCGACGGTCCGCAAGGTCATGGACATGGGCCGCCATTCGGTCGTCGAGGCCGTCGCCGGCACGACGCGGATCAGCGCGATCGTCGAGGGGCCGGCGCCGGGGCAGGGCGAGACGGTGCACCTTGCATTCCGCCCGGACCAGACGCGGCTCTACCGCAACGGCTGGATCGCCACCAGCAAGGGGAGGGCCGCCTGATGCGCAAGGTCAACCAGAGGGGCTGGTTCTTCGTCCTGCCCGTGCTGATCCTCGTCGCCTTCAACGCGCTCGTGCCGATGATGACGGTCGTCAACTATTCGGTGCAGGAGACCTTCGGCAACAACCAGTTCTTCTGGCACGGGCTGGGCTGGTTCCAGGACATCCTGCGATCCGAGCGGTTCCATGCCTCGCTCGGCCGGCAGGCGCTCTTCACCTTCATGATCCTCGCGATCGAGGTGCCGCTCGGCGTGATCATCGCGCTCTCGATGCCGCGCAAGGGCTTCTGGGTGCCGGTCTGCCTCGTCACCATGGCGCTGCCGCTCTTGATCCCGTGGAACGTGATCGGGGCGATGTGGAACATCTTCACGCTGCCGGACATCGGGCTTCTCGGCTACTTCATGAACCACGTCCTCGGCGTGAACTACAACATGACCCAGGACCCGGTCGCCGCCTGGATCACCGTCATCGTGATGGACGTCTGGCACTGGACCTCGCTCGTCGTGCTCCTGTGCTACGCCGGCCTCGTCTCGATTCCCGACGCCTACTACCAGGCCGCGAAGATCGACGGCGCCTCCAACTGGTCCGTCTTCCGCTACATCCAGTTGCCCAAGATGAAGCAGGTGCTGACCATCGCCGTGCTCCTGCGCTTCATGGACAGCTTCAACGTCTATACCGAGCCCTTCGTGCTGACCGGCGGGGGGCCCGGGAACGCGACGACGCTCCTCTCGATCGACCTCGTGAAGATCGCGCTTGGCCAGTTCGACCTCGGCCCGGCCGCGGCGATGAGCCTGATCTACTTCGCGATCACGCTCTTCGTCTCGTGGCTCTTCTACACGCTGATGACGCGGAACGACACGCAATAGGGACCGGAGATGAAGAAAAGAGCCATCATTCCAATTCTCTACATCGTCTTCCTGATGCTGCCGATCTACTGGCTCGTGGCGATGAGCTTCAAGACCACGCAGGAGATCCTCGGGGGCTTCTCGCTCTTCCCGCGGGTCTGGACGCTCGCCTCCTACAAGACGATCTTCACAGACCCGACCTGGTACTGGGGATACATCAATTCGATCATCTATGTGACGATAAACACGTTGATTTCCGTCACGGTGGCGCTTCCCGCCGCCTATGCATTCTCGCGCTACCGCTTCCTCGGCGACAAGCAGCTCTTCTTCTGGCTCCTGACCAACCGCATGGCTCCCGCGGCGGTCTTCGCGCTGCCGTTCTTCCAGCTCTATTCCGCCATCGGCCTCTTCGACACGCATGTCGCGGTCGCGCTCGCGCACTGCCTCTTCAACATCCCGCTCGCCGTCTGGATCCTTGAAGGCTTCATGCGCGGGGTACCGAAGGAGCTTGACGAGACCGCCTTTGTCGACGGCTATTCCTTCCCGCGCTTCTTCGTCCAGGTCTTCCTGCCGACGATCAAGGCGGGGGTTGGCGTCGCCGCCTTCTTCTGCTTCATGTTCTCCTGGGTCGAACTGCTGCTCGCCAAGACGCTGACGGCCGTCTATGCCAAGCCGATCGCCGCGACCATGACGCGCACCGCCTCCTCGGCGGGCTACGAGCTTGGCCTTCTGGCCGCGGCCGGGACGCTGACCATCATCCCCGGCGCCATCGTCATCTGGTTCGTCCGCAACTACATCGCCAAGGGCTTCGCCCTGGGGAGGGTCTGATGCGCTTCCTCGCCCTGCTCGCCGCCCTGATCCCCGGCGCCGCGATGGCCCAGACGCAGGGCTGGGGCAATCTCGGCAAGCCGGTCGAGAAGGGGTTCTCATGGACCGAACCGCTCTGGCCCGACTTCTGGATGGCCTGGACACCGGCGACGCTCGCCGTCTTCGTCGGCATCTTCGCGGCGATGGGCGTACTCACCGTGCTGGAAATCCGCAACCCCGGCGGCGACGAGCGGAAGGGCGTACTCGGCCTCGTCACCACCCGGGGCGACCGGCTCTTCATCTCGCTTCTGGGCACCAGCTACGTCTTCATGGCCTGGCTCTGGCTCATCGGCATGCCGCTCTGGTGGCCGCTCGGGCTTGCGATCCTCTGGGGCGTCTTCGTCTTCTGGAAGGTCTGAGGCGGATTCCGTTTGGAGAAAAACGAAGGTCTTCGTAGAAAGGAACCGAGGGAGGAATGGGACAGCCAGAAAGACCGGATGCCGAAATGAGCGACAACAAGAAGAAGACCCAGTTCCTGACCGAGGTGGAGCTTGAGTTCATGACCAGGCTCTGGGAACTGGGCCAGGCCACGGTGCGCGACGTCCAGGACGCGCTCGCCCCGGCGAAGAAGCTCGCCTACACCTCGGCGGCAACGATCCTGCGCATCCTCGAACAGAAGGGTTTCGTGACCAGCACGAAACAGGGCAAGACCTTTATCTACCAGGCGACGCTGAGCAAGGACACCTACCAGTCGCGGTCGCTGAAGAACCTGTCGGAAAAGCTCTTCGACAACACGCCGGCCGCGCTCGTCGCCCGGCTTGTCGACGATTACGACCTGACGGAGGAAACGCTCGGCGAGATCCGGGCGCTGATAGATAAGAGGCTCAGGGATGATAAACGCTAGCACCCTTCTCGATGCCTATGTCGACGTGAACCTTCTTCTGCTGCTCGTCTGCGCGCTCTGGTTCGTGTTCTCCCGCGTGCTGGACCGCCTCGGCCTCGCCCATGCCGTGACCGCGCGGCTGAGGATGCTGCGGTCGGTCTTCGTCGCCGTGCTCCTGGCCCCGGCCTTCGCGGCGCTGATCGTGATGATCGGGCGCGCAGGCTACCCGCATCCCGCCCAGACGGTGAACCTGACCGACTTCATCGTGGCGCAGTATCTCCAGGGCCGGTTCGCCATGAATGCCTCGGCACTCGAGGAGGTGCTGAAGCTCCGCAGCCGTCTTGCGGACGCGGCCTTCACGCCGGCGGGTCAGGCGCTTCTCGGCCTCGTCGCGGCCGGGGGCGTGGCCTGCCTTCTCCGGCTTGGCTGGAGCCTGTTCCGCCTGCGCCGGATCCTCGCGGAGTCGCATCTCTGGCGCCGGTTCGGACGGGTTGAGCTGCGCGTCTCGGACACGATCAGCGTGCCCTTCTCCACGCGGGGGCTGCGGCGTCGCATCGTCGTGCTGCCCTCGGCCATGCTGGAACGCGGCGCCGACCTCAGGATCGCGCTGGCGCACGAGTTGCAGCACCTGCGGCAAGGCGATGTCGAATGGGAACTCGCGCTCGGCCTGATCCGGCCGTTGTTCTGGTGGAACCCCGCCTTCCACATCTGGCGCCAGCAGGTGGAGGAACTGCGGGAACTGTCCTGCGACCGCCAGGTGCTTGCGCGGCGCGGCTACGACGTCGCCGCCTATTGTGACTGCCTTCTGCGCGTCTGCCAGGACGGGCTGCGTGCGCGGCGGTTCATGGCCGTGGAGGCGCCGGTCGTGGCGCTGGTGCGGACCGAGAACCGCCTGTTCGGCGGCCGCTCGGCCGCGCTCCTGAAGCGGCGCATGCTCTCGGTGATCGAGGGGCGGGCAGAGCGGCATCCCCGGCTCGTCTTCGCCATCCTCTCGCTGCCGGCGCTCGCGGTGACGCTGACGGCGGCGGTTGCCATCCAGAAGCCCGGCGACTGGAGCCAGGACCGGATCATGCTTTCGACCATCATCAACCTCGAGCGGTTGCAGGCGGTGAACGGGCCAGTGCCCAGTTTCGGGGCGCCGATCTACGCGGCGGCGGGCAACTGACCGACGTGCCCCCGTGGCAAAAGGCCGGTCTGCTCCCGCGACGATGGCGCGAGGGCGCCGTGCCGTGGAACGTCCCGTCGTCGCGCTTCGGCTGATCTGGCATTGAACGTTCACCCGACCGCGACCGGAGCTGGTTGGCCCGGGTGGGTCAAAGTTCATTCCCTCTCCTCGACCTTGACGATCCGGCCGTCCTCCAGTGTCAGGATGCGGTCGGCGCGGTCGAGGATGCGGTTGTCGTGGGTGACGAGAAGGGTGGTGGTGCCGCGCGCCTCTCCCATGCGTTTGAGAAGGTCCACGACCTCGGCCGCGCTATCCTTGTCGAGCGCGGCAGTGGGCTCATCCGCCAGCACCAGCGCGGGGCTGGCGACCAGTGCGCGCGCCACCGCCACGCGCTGCTTCTGCCCGCCCGACAGGTTCGCGGGCAGATAGGTCGTCCGGTCCGCAAGGCCCACAAGGCCAAGCGCGTGGGTGGCGGCCTCCACGGCCAGCCGGTCCGGCACGCCGCCATGGACCTGCACCCCCATCATCACGTTCTGCGCCGCGGTCAGGCTTTCGTGCAGGTTGTGCGCCTGAAAGATGAACCCCAGGCGTCGGCGCAGCGCCACAAGCTCTGCCTCGGACGCGCCGTTCAGTTCGTGGTCCAGAAGCCGCACCGATCCGTCCTGCACCGCGCGCAGGCAGCCGATCAGCGTCAGGACCGTGGTCTTGCCCGATCCGGACGGCCCCATCAGCACGGTGAAGCTGCCCCGCTTCAAGTTCAGGTTCACGTCGAAAAGCGCCTGCTTGCGGACGTCGCCGCTGCCGAACCAGTGGTTCAGCCCGCGTGCCTCTACGATGCTGTCGCTGTCCATGACGCTCCTCAGAACAGGTCGGCCGGGTCGGCGGCGGCAAGGCGGCGGGTCGCGATGGCCCCGGACAAGGCCGAGAACACCACCGTGCCGAGGAAGACGGTGACCGCCATAGAGGGTGTCATCGCCAGGGGCAGGGTGGTGATCCTGCCCATGACGGTGAGGATTGCCGTGCCGACGATCAGGCCGGGCACAAAGCCCATCACGCCCAAGACCAGCGCCTCTTCGAAGACGACGCCCAGAAAGAAGCGGGGCCCGTATCCCATCGCCTTGAAGGTCGCGTATTCGCGCAGGTGGTCGGCCACATCCGTCGAGAGCACCTGATAGACGATCACCAGCCCCACCAGCACGCCGATCAGCACGCCGAACCCGAAGATGATGCCGGTCGGGCGCCTGGTCTGCTGATAGCGCAGGTCGTCCTCGGCGGCCTGCTCATAGCTGCGGATTCGCAGGGAGGTGTCCGAGATCAGGGTCTTGAGCCGCGCGATCGCGGCCTCGACCTGCGCGCCGGGCCGCAGCGTCAGCAGGATGTGGTCAGGCGCAGCCGAGGCGCGCGCCGGGAACAGCGACAGGAAGGTCTGATCAGAGACCAGCATGTAGCCGTCGCCGCCGAACCCGCCCCCGCCGGCAAAGGTGGCATAGGCGGTGACGGTGCGGCCCTCGGTTTCGAAGGAAAGCGGCGATTGCGGGCGGATCGCGGCGGCTTCCTCCTTGCCGAGGCCGCGGGCGAGCCGGTCGAGGATCGCCGCGTCCTGCACCTGCAACAGGCTCAGGTCGCCCGCGATCTCGGGCGCAAGGAATCCGGGCTTGGCCGGGTCAACGCCGAAGGTTGTCAGGCTGATGTCCTTGTCGCCCCGGTCCCAGGGCACGTTGGCGATGAAGAAGCCCATGCCATCCGCCACGTCCGGATCGGCCATCGCCTGCAACAGCCACTGCCGCGCGACATTGCCGCCATCGGTCAGCGAATTGGCATCGCCCGCCGAAATCATCACATCGGCCTGAAAGAACTGGTAGGGGCGCAGCGTCGCCGCCCCCATGGAGTTCATGATGCCGAGCTGCACGAAGACCAGCACATTGGCGAAAGCCACGCCCGCCAGCGCCGCGGCAAAGCGCGTGCGGTTGTGTGTCAGTTGCAGCCAGCCGATGGGCAGCCGCCCGAAGAGGCGTTGCAGAAGGCGGCTCATTGGGTCGTCCGGGCGGTCGTGTCGATGCGGGCGATGACCTCGAGATTGGTGAAGCGCCCGGCCAGTTCCGAAGAGGCCGCATGCAGCGCCACCAGAACGCGGATCACGCGGGCATCCTTGTTTTCCGCCGCGTCGTCCGAGATCAGCCCCTGCCGCCCCACCGTCAGTCCGATGCTGTCCACCTGTCCCTGCAACGTGGTGCCGAGGGCGACGGCGGCCAGTTCCACCGGCTGGCCGGGACGCACGGCGCTGATGCGGTCCTGCCAGACTTCCACCTCGGCCATCATCTGAGCGGTGTCGCCCATGTCCATGATCCCCTGGGCCGGCGGGCGCTGGCCAGGGGTGGCGTGGATGTCGAGGATCCTTCCGGCGATCGGGGCCACCACCTCGGCCCGGGCCATGTCCAGCCTTGCCCGTTCGAGATCGGCCTGCGCGGCCTCGACGTTCCGGCGGGCCACGATCACGTCGGGCTGGTCGTCCAGCGCCAGTGCCGAAAATCGCGTGAGCGTTGCCTCGGCCCGTGCCACGGCAAGTTTCGCGCCCTCGGCCGCCGTGCGCACGGAATCGAGCGTGGCCTGCGTGGTCACGGCGCGCGAGAAAAGCTCCTCGGTCCGCGCAAGCGTCGACTGCGCCTCGGCGGACGTCGCCACCGCCTGATCCAGCGCCGCCTGCGCCTCGTCCCGGCTGGCCTCCACCGCCGCACGCGTCTGCATGAGCGTCGCCTCGCGCACGGCGAGGTTCGCCTCCGCCATCAGCACGGCACCCTCCAGCGCCGTGGCGTTGTCGAGCCGCGCCAGCACCGCGCCCTTTTCCACCCGGTCGCCCACGGCGACGAGGATTTCGGCCACCCGCGCATCCCCCGATCCATAGGGCGCCGCCACCACCGAGACATCGCCGCGCGGCATCACCCGCGCCAGCCCCACCACATCGGTGGGCAGCATCGTCTCTGCCATCTTCGGCGGCAACTCGATCTCGGGCGGCAGGGCAATCGGGGCATCCGATCCGCCACCCGGCTGCAAGCCGGTCAGAGCATAGAATTTCTGCAATCCCGGCGGCTGGAAATACATCCCCAGCACCGCCCCCGTGAACATGAACACCGGAATCAGCAGCACCAGAAGGTAGCGCTTGCGGAACCATCGGCGCGGCGACTGCCTACGCGCCGGTGACAGATTCAGCTCCAGAGGAAGTTCCGGGGTTTTCGGGTCGGTCATGACAGGGGCTTTCCTTCGCGGCAGAGGGTCGGTTTCGTCACTGCGCAGGCCGGACCATGCGCAACAGCACGTTGTCCTTCAGCACGATCCGATGGAACGGAACGGCCAGCACATGCAGGGCGACCAGCGCCAGAAGCACGACCTTGAAGATGTTGTGCACCTGCGCCGCGACGGTCACGTCCGCGAACCGGGTCAGAGCGCCCGAAACCGACATGATCGCAGCACGCCGTAGAAGGCCCAGTGGGCGACATGGCTCAGGGTCTTGAGCGGCGCGGGTTCATTCTCGGGCGGCAGGGGCCCGCCGCGCTTCAGCCGCAGCGTGAGCCGCCAAAGGACGAAGACAAGGATCAGCGCGCCGCCGGCGACATGGGCCAGGATCAGCGGGTCAAAGGCATAGTCCGTGCCCTGCCGGATCGCCTCCCAGGCCGCGGCGACGGAATCCTTGAAGATGTATTGACCGACGACCAGGAGGGCGACGGCCCAGTGCAGGGCGATCTGCGTGCCCGAGTAGCCTTTGGGGTGTGTCATGGCTCTGTCCCTATTCGAATGATGCGGCGGGCGCCTTTCGGCACCCGCCATTTCGGCCCAGGTTACGGGTTGGCCGGTTCATCCGCGTTGATGTCGGTCAAGCGGCCCATGCGCGCCATCATCCTCACCGGAAAGGAGATTTCCTCGGCGCTGATCTCCTTGTTGCCGTCATCGTCCAGCATGGCGAAGGGACGCGCGGCCACGCCTTTGGTCACTTCGGCAAAGAGCGCGGAAAATTCCGCCTCGGACAGTGCTCCGTTCTTGTCGACGTCATGGGTGGCAAGAAGCGCGGCCACGCCCGCCTCGGCCTCGGCCGCCGTCACGGTGCCGTCCTTGTCGGCATCGAAGGACTGGAACACGGGATTCTGGGCGAAACCCTGCATCCCCATCGGCCCGTGGCCGCCGCGCTGGCCCATGGGACCGTGGCCCTGGCCGCCCTGCATCATCATGCCCGGCCCGTGGCCGCCCATCATGCCGCCGTGCATTCCCCAGGGGCCGCCGCCCGCGACGGCCGGGATCGACGCCGCTCCGATCACCGCGAGGCCGGCAATGGCGCTGAAGGTCAGGATCGTCTTGCGTTTCATGGTCTTACCTCATCGGGTACGTGTTTCGGATGAGGGCGAGATTGGGGGGCCTTGTCGCAGAAGAATGCCGGCCGGGGCCGGAATTGTATCGGTCTGTCGCAAGGGCCGTCACTGCGACAGACCGATACGCAAAACCTTCCCGCGTTTCGGCGCGACGGGATATGAGGGGACATGACAGATGCCGTGCCCCATATCCTGGTCGTCGATGACCATCGTGAAATCCGCGATGCGGTGACGCGCTACCTGGAACGGAACGGGATGCGCGCAACCTTTGCCCGCGATGCGGCCGAGATGGATCTGGCGCTCAAGGCCGGACGGTTCGATCTGATCGTTCTGGACGTGATGATGCCGGGCGAGGACGGCCTGTCGGCCGCGCGCCGCGTCGCTGCCGGCGGCGGCCCGCCGATCCTGATGCTCAGCGCGCTTGGCGAGGAGACGGACCGGATCGTCGGGCTGGAAATCGGCGCCGACGACTATCTGGTGAAGCCTTTCAGCCCGCGCGAACTGCTGGCCCGGATCAAGGCCATCCTGCGCCGCGCCGAACGGCCCGAGCCGTTGGCGGGCACGCTCGGCGGCCGCAGGCTGGGCTTTGCGGGCTGGGTGCTGGATACCGACACCCGCGCGTTGAAACACGAGGACGGGCGCGAGGTCAGTCTGACCAGCGCGGAATTCAAGCTCTTGACGGTGTTTCTGGAACGGCCGCGCTTCGTGCTGTCACGCGACCGGCTGCTCGACCTCACCTCGGGCCGCGTGGCCGATGTCTTCGACCGGACCATCGACAATCAGGTCAGCCGCCTGCGCCGGAAGATCGAGGAGGATCCGGCCAGCCCGAAGATCATCGCGACGATCCGGGCGGGCGGCTACAGCCTTGCCGCCGACGTGCGCGAGGTGCGCTGATGCGCCTTCTGCCCCGCAGCCTGACCGGACAACTGGCCCTGGCAATCCTTGCCGCCTTCCTCGCGGCGCAGGTCATCAGCCTGTGGCTCTTCACCGGCGAACGCGGCATGGCCCTGCAATCCGCCTTTCGTCTGGAAACGGCGGAACGGGCCGCCGCCGTGGCCCTTGCGCTTGAGGCCGCGGCGCCGGGCAACCGCGCCGGCATCCTTGCCGCGGCACGGTCGCATCATGCCGAGTTCGTCGTGTCGGAACGCGCCGCAACCGAGGCTGAGGGCGGGCTTCCGGACGTGCGCTCCCGGATCGAGGCGCTGCTCGGCAGTCCGCGCGAGATCCGCGCCGAGGAGGTCGGCATCTCTCCTCGCGACGGCCACCCGATGACCCCGCCCGCCGGCCTTGTCTGGCTTCGCGACCGGATACTGGCAGCGGGCATCGCGCCTGTGGAACTGCGCCTCTCCTTGCGCCTTCAGGATGGCGGATGGCTGAATGTGACGGCGCGCAGCGACCGCCCGGACTTCCGGCTGCCACCGACCATCCTCGGCACGATCCTGCTGTCGCTCTTGCTGATCATGGGTGCCCTCTGGCTTGGACTGCGGCGGATCACCGGGCCCTTGCGCCAACTGTCGGAGGCGGCAGAGGACATGGGGATTGACGACCCCCTCCCCACGCTGCCGACCGGCGGCCCCGATGAGGTGCGGGTCCTTTCCGACGCCATGGGACGGATGCAGGCGCGGATTTCGGGCATGGTGTCCGACCGGACCCGCATGCTGGCGGCCCTTGGGCATGACCTGCGCTCTCCCATCACGGCGCTCCGGCTCCGGGCGGAAATGGTCGAGGATGACGAGACCCGCGAGCGGATGGCGGCGATCCTGGACGAGATGCAGGACATGGTCGAGGCGACGCTGGCCTATGCACGGGGGGTTTCGACCGATCAGCCCACCGAGCCCACCGACCTGGCGGCCCTCGTTTCCGATCTTGCGCGGGAGCTGGGCGAAACCGGCCCGCCTGTCACGCTGGGGAGGACAGAGCCCGCCACCCTGCCGCTGCGACGCACGCCGATGCGCCGCGCGCTGCGGAACCTGATCGAGAATGCGCAACGCCACGGCGGAGGGGCGGTCGTCAGCCTGCGCCGGTCCGGGGGCATGGTCGTCCTCACCATAGACGATGCGGGCCCCGGCATCCCCGAGGCGGATCTGGCGCGCGTCTTCGACCCCTTCACCCGGATGGAGCCATCCCGTTCGCGCGAAACCGGCGGGGTCGGCCTGGGCCTGCCGATCGCGAAAGCCATCCTGGAAGCCCATGGCGGAGCCGTTGCCCTGTCAAACCGTGTCGAAGGCGGGCTGCGGGCAACCGTCAGCCTGCCGCTGGACGCGGAGGCTGCCGGTGGTGCCCCGGCCTTGTCGGATGCTATGGCCCGGCACTAGCCGCCGGTCAGGCGCGACCGGTCGCTAACGCTGCAGCATCCGCGGCAACCGGCGGATCCGGTCGGGCTATCCCTCGCGGATCCGGCCCGGTTCGTCCTGAACCAGATAGGCCTCTTCCTCGGGCGTCAGGTTGATCCTGTCGAAGCCGGTCAGCATCGGCGCCACATGGGCGCGGAACGATCCGCCCACGGTCAGCTGGTGTCCGTTTCGGGTCGATGCTCATCAGACCGGTGGTGTATTGCATCTGGCCATTGAACCAATTGTAGTCGGGCACGACATTCTCGGCCCACTCGAAGGTGCCTTTCGTAGACAGGTAGGTGTGCAGTTCCTTGCCGTCGGACTTCGTGAACCCGTCAAGCGCGATGGGCTTGCCGTTCTCCAGCCGGCAGGTGGTGGACCAGTCCCACAGCGTCTTGGTGGCCACCCCGCCACGGGCGAATTCGGGGATGTGGCAGGCAAGGCAGTCGACCGCCGTCGGGTCGGCGGGGGCGGCGACGCGCATGTCATCCCAGCCATAGCCTGTGTGCAGGACGTGCAGCGGGTCTCGTTCGTGGCGACATTGCCGCAGAACGAGTTCAGCACGTTGCGCTTGCCGAGCTTCTAGACCGTCGCCGGGTTGGTGAAGTCCCAGGTGCAATGCAGCGTGCGCATGACC
Organism: Albidovulum sp.; assembly: GCF_008933605.1. Taxonomy (GTDB): domain Bacteria; phylum Pseudomonadota; class Alphaproteobacteria; order Rhodobacterales; family Rhodobacteraceae; genus Albidovulum. The sequence continues at coordinate 4,542 of NZ_WBUS01000043.1, read as the reverse complement.
TGATCGGCGGCTTCCGTGTGACACGACACACAGGCCGCCGTCATCTCGGGGCCAGAGGCGAATTCGCGCATCAGCGGCTTCAGCCTGGAATGGTCTGTCGTGCTCTCGCTCCGGGCGCCAGTGGTTGCGGTCTGCGCTGCGGCCGGCGCGGCAAGGGCCATGAACGCCCCGAGGATGGCGAGAACGATTCGCTTCATGCGGCCCTCCCCACGCGCGGTGTGGTCCAGGCGATCATGGCCATCGCGGCCCAGAAGGCGGTGCGCAGCGTCAGGGCGCCGACCGTGCGCATCTCGTAGGCGCCGCCCGTCGCGACGCGCCAGCCGAATGCCGCGAAGACGGCGGCGGTCGCGACTAGGATCGCCAGCGCCACGGGCAGGGCGAGATGGTGGCCGCGCCACAGCAGGATGCCACCGATGACGTAGGCGAAGCCTGCGAGGAAGTTGAACCACAGGACGAAAGGCACGACCGCGCCCATGTCCACGGCGCCCATCAAGACCGTGCCACCCGACACCAGCGTCAGCAGCCCGAAGGCGACCGCCACGCCGCCGGCCAGTTGCGCAACCTTCATCCCGGTCCCTCCCTGCAGCCGAAAAGCGCCAGTTGAACATCGAGAAGGCGCATCCCCTCGTCCGGAAGCGAAAAGCCGCGCGAACCGAGGCTCCAGCGGATGGCGACACCCTGGACGAGCGAGATCAGCAGCACCGCCGCATCCGCTGCCCGGACGCGCGCGCCCATGCTCCCGTCGGAGATCATCCCTTCGAGATTTGCCACGAGATGGCCCTGAAACTGCATCAGAAGACCGCGGAAGCGGTCGCGCAGGCCGGCGTTATCGACGTTCAGTTCGCGCGAATGCAGGATGGCAGGCAGCGCCGGCGCCGCTTCGATCTGGCGCAACTGCGCCGCGATCAACCCGCGCAGCCGGCCACCCGGTGTGGGATCCGACGCCAGCGCCCGCCCCCAGGCCTGCGTCAGCCGTCCGGCGATGACGTCGCCCGCCTCCAACCACAAATCGGCCTTGGTCGGGAAATGCCGGAAGATCGCGGCCTGGGTCACACCGATCTCGCGCGCAATGTCGTTGGTTGTCAGCCGGTCCGGACCGACGCGGTCGGCGAGGTCGAGAAGTGCCTCGACGATTTCGGTCTTGCGGTCCCCGGCGGGCTTGCGGTGGAGCATGGTCATTCCTTGTAAGTAAGTAGATGCTAACATAGGATCGGTAGAAATCAAACGGAGTCGCCGCCGAAAGGGATGAACCATGACCGACCCGAAAGGATATTCCCGCCTTCAGATCGCGCTGCACCGGCTCGCGGCCTTGCTGATCGTGCACCAGTACCTGTTCAAGGATGCGATTTCCGCGGCCCGGGATGCCGCGGTCAAGGGAATGGAAAGTGCCTTCAATCCGCTGGTTCTGGCCCATCTGGCGGGCGGTGCCCTCGTGCTCGTCTTCGCGCTGTGGCGCCCGTCGATCCGGGCGGGCCGGGGCGCGCCGGAAACGCTGGGGGACAGCGCAGTGCAGCGGGCATTGGCCAAGGCCACCCACTTGGGGCTCTATGCCGTCATGATCCTCATGCTGATCAGCGGCTCGGTCGCCTGGTTCGGCGGCGTTCAGGCCGCGGCGCAGGGCCATAACGTGATGGAGGTCGCTCTTCTCGCGCTGGTGGCGCTCCATGTCGTGGGGGCGATCTACCATCATTTCTTGCTGAAGCACGGGTTGATCAACCGGATGCGTCGGGCCGAGGGCTGAGCATCCCCATGCGGTTCATTCGGCGCATCACCCAGAACCTGACCATTGCCATACCGGTGGCAATGGTCCTTGGTCTCGCCTTCGGCCTCGTCTTTCCCACGGGCTGGCTCAAGGCGCTGATCGTGCCTCTGACCTTCCTGATGGTCTATCCGATGATGGTCGGCCTGAAGCTGTCGCAACTGCGCGAGGGCGGGCATGCGCGGGTGCAGGTCCTGGCGCAGGCCGTGAACTTCCTGGTCATACCCTTCGTTGCCTTCGGATTGGGGCTGGCGTTCTTTCCCGACCGGCCCTTTGCTGCGGTAGGGTTGCTCTTGGCGGGATTGCTGCCCACAAGCGGGATGACGATTTCCTGGACCGGGATGGCGGGCGGCAATCTGCCTGCGGCCATCAAGATGACGGTGCTCGGGCTAGTCCTCGGGTCGGTCATGGCGCCCTTCTATCTCATGCTGCTGGCGGGGGCTCGTGTGCCCGTCGATCTGGGGGCGGTCTTCGTGCAGATTGCCGTGATCGTGCTGCTGCCACTTGTGGCGGGGCAGTTGACGCGGTCTGAACTGGTCCGCCGCCACGGGATGCCCGGGTTTCAGAAAGACTGGGCGCCGAAGTTTCCACCGTTTTCCACCCTCGGCGTGCTGGGAATCGCCTTTGTAGCCATCGCGCTTCAGGCGCGGGTTCTGGCGGCCGAGCCGGCAGCGATCCTCTGGCTGCTTCTGCCGCTGCTGGCGCTCTATGCAGCGAACTATGCACTGGCCGTGGTGCTTGGCCGCGCCTTCCTGTCGCGGAGCGACGCCATCGCGCTGACGTACGGCACGGTGATGCGGAACCTCTCCATCGCGCTGGCGCTGGCGATGAACCTGTTCGGCTCCGAAGGGACAGAGGCCGCGCTGCTGATCGCTCTGGCTTATGTGGTACAGGTGCAATCCGCCGCCTGGTCCGTCCGGTTCGCCGGCCGCGCATTCGGCCCGAAACCGGCATAGGGTAGCCGCGCATGTCCCGCATTGCTGCCCTGATGGCCCTCCCCCCAATCGCCCTTGGCGCGGCAATCGCGGCCTGACTGACATCCAACGCGCCGGGCCTGGCGTAAGCGGAGGTTGTCGCGCCTGGTCTTGCGGTGCGGGTGGCCGGGCGGCAGCGGCTATCTGTGCGCGGCAGCGGCCGGTGGAAGTAGAAAATTCCATGCCGTGAAAGGCTTAGGTAGGCTGGCAGTTTCATGGGCCATGTGCTCCACTTTGTGTCGCACTCGGCAGCCTGAAGGCTAAGTCACTGATTTAGAACGAAATGGAGGCGGGTACCGGAATCGAACCGGTCTTCACGGATTTGCAATCCGCTGCGTAACCTCTCCGCCAACCCGCCGGAGGTGGGCCGGAGATATACCATGGCCCGGCGGCGCGCAACCCATTCGCGCGGCGCTTGGGGGCCCCCGCGCGCCGCCCCGCGCGGCGCGTTGTCCCGTTGCCCCCCCGGGCGTTCTGTGGCAAGACGAACCTCAACCGGAAACCAGACCGAAGAGTTCAGTCGATGACCGATTTTGCCGCGCGCCGTACGATGATGGTCGACACCCAGGTGCGTCCCAACGACGTGACCAAGTACCCGATCATCGAGGCGATGCTCGCGGTCCCTCGCGAGGTCTTCGTCCCCGCGGCGAGCCGCGAGGCGGCCTATGTCGGCGGTAACATCGAGATCGCGCCGGGGCGGGTCATGCTCGAGCCGCGCACGCTTGCCAAGATGCTCGACGCGCTCGACATCCAGCGGGGCGACCTCGTGCTCGACGTCGGCTGCGGCCTCGGCTACTCGGCCGCGGTGATCGCCCGGATGGCCGAGGCGGTCGTGGCGCTGGAGGAGGACGCGGACCTTGCCCGCGAGGCGCAGCTGCGGCTTTCGGCGGAGGGCGCCGACAACGCCGCGGTGATCGAGGGTCCGCTGGCCCAGGGCGCGGCCAAGCACGGACCCTATGACGCCATCGTCATCGGCGGGGGCGCCGAGACGGTGCCTCAGGCGCTTCTCGACCAGCTGAAGGACGGCGGCCGGATCGGTTGCATCTTCATGGAGGGCGCGCTCGGCATCTGCCGGATCGGTCACAAGCTCGATGGCGCGGTCGCCTGGCGCTTCGCCTTCAACGCCACGGCGCCGGTGCTGCCGGGCTTCGCGGCGCGACGGGAATTTGCGCTCTGAGCGTGAAAGGCGGGCCGGCGCCCTGTGGCCCGCTCAACCGAGACAGGAACCTGTGACCATGAGACGCCATCCGCCCCGCAGCCTTTTCGCCGTCGTCCTCGTCGCCGCAGGCCTGATCGCTGCGCTGCCCGCGCGGGCGGAGACGCTGGCCGACGCGCTGATCTCGGCCTACCGGAATTCGAACCTGCTTGAGCAGAACCGCGCGGTTCTCCGCGCTGCCGACGAGGATGTCGCGAGCGCGGTCTCGAACCTCAGGCCGGTCCTGCAGTGGGTCGCGGAGGCCCAGCAGTTCGATACCCGGCAGCGGACGGGGCGCGATGCCTCGATCGGGCTCCAGGCGCAGATGACGCTTCTCGATTTCGGCCGCAACCGCTTCGGCATCGACATCGCCCGCGAGATGGTGCTGGCAACGCGCCAGGCGCTGGTGGGGGTGGAGCAGAACGTGCTCCTGAGCGCCGTGCAGGCCTATTTCGACGTGCGCAGCGCCGAGGAGAACGTGGCGATCAACCAGAACTCCGTGCGCGTCGTGGGCGAGTTCCTGCGCGCCACGCAGGACCAGTTCGACGTGGGCGAAGTCACGCGGACCGACGTGGCGCAGGCCGAGGCGCGGCACGCGTCGCGGCCAGCCGCGC
>NZ_WBUS01000042.1 GCF_008933605.1 Albidovulum sp. | reverse complement strand
GGGCGGTCACTGCGCGGCCTCGCCGAAGGGCGCGATGTCGCGCAGCGCGAAGGGCGCGTCGCGGCGAACCGGCTCCGCCGCCGCGCCAAGTTCGCGCGCCGCCCGGTGCGCCTGCCAGACCGCGTGGGCGATGGCGCCGGGCGCATTGGCGTCGCCGGTCAGCACGACCGAGGGCACGCTGGCGCGAAGCGCCTCGAAAAGCGGCGATCCTCCCTCCCTCTGGCCGGCGATGACCAGCGACCGCGCTGCGATCTCCTGCCGTTCGCCGCTGAAGATGTGCGCGAGCACCAGCCTCTCGCCGTCGAAGGACTCGACGATCTGGAGCGTCCGAGAGGCTATCCCAGCCCGGCGGAAGGCCTGGTGGACCTGCGGCTGCTCGTTGGTCATGATCCCCCACGCCTGCGCCGCCCCGGCGCTGGTGACGTAGGTCACGGCCAGCCCTTGCGAAGCGAGGTGCTCGGCGATGGCCGAGCCCATGTAGTAATTGTCGAAGTCGAAGACGGCGACCGGCCCCTCGAGGGCCGCGCCCGCGGCAATGTCGTCGGGGGTATGGACGCGCGGCGCCTCGATTGGCATCGTGGGAATCTCGTTCGCGCCGCAGAGGTTGGCCGTCCAGCGCGCGCCCGTGGCCACGACGACATGGTCCGCGCCGAAGTCGTGCACGTCCCCGGGCCCCATCGGGCTTTCGGCGTGAAGCGACACGTTCGCCATGCGCCGCAACTGGCCGAGCCGGTAATCCGCGACCCGGAACCACTGCCGCAGGCCCGGCAATCGCGATTCCCACAGAAGCCGGCCGCCGAACTCCCGCCGGGCCTCCGCCAGCGTCACCCGGAACCCGCGCCGCCCGAGCGTCAGCGCCGCCTCAAGGCCCGCCGGACCGCCGCCGACGACCAGCACGGACCCCGCGCCGTCCCGTCGAACGATCTCCGGATGCCAGCCGCGCCGCCACTCCTCGCCGGCCGTGGGGTTCTGCGTGCAGCGGACCCAGACCCCGTCGTGCCAGGACGAGATGCAGATGTTGCAGCCGATGCATTCGCGGATATCGTCCTCGCGCCCCTCGTCGATCTTCCGCGGCAGGAAAGGATCGGCGATGGAGGGCCGCGCGCCGCCGATCAGGTCCAGGACCCCGCGTCGGATCATGCCCACCATCGTGTCGGGCGAGGTGAAGCGGCCGACGCCGACGACCGGCTTGTCGGTAATTGTCTTGACGAAATCCACCACTGGCTCGTGGCTACCCTCCGCCGCGAAGCGCGACGGCGCGCAGTCGGTGGCGGAATAGTCCATCTTCACGTCGAAAAGGTCGGGCGCGTCCTTCAGGAGCGCGATCACCTCGTGCGCCTCTGATGGCGCAGTGTCCGACGGACGCGACCGCAATTCCTGCAACGAGATCCTCAGCGCCACCGCGCAGCGCCCGTGGGTCGCCTCGCGCACGGCGTCGATCAGTTCCGCGACGAGCCTCACCCGGTTGGCGGGCGACCCGCCGTAAGCGTCGCTGCGGCGGTTGTAGTCGGCAAGGAGGAACTGGTAGGGCAGATAGCCCATCCCGGCATAGACGTAGAGGATGTCGAAGCCGGCCCGCTCGGCGCGCAGGGCGGCCTCGGCGTGCCAGCGGATCAGCGCGCGGACGTCGTCCCGATCCATCAACCGCGGCCGAGCCGAGGTCATGAAGCCGACATGCGTCGCCATCCACGGCACGCCCGAGGGCGAAAGGGGCGCATGCCGCGTTGTCCGGTTCACCGCCGCTGCCCCGCCGTGCCAGAGCTCCACCGCCGCAAGCGCGCCGTGGGCGTGGACCGCCTCGGTCATCACCGCATGGGCGCGGACATCGGCCTCGTCCCAGAGCGAGGCGAAGGGAAACGGGCTGTCGTCGGAAGTGGGATGCACCGAACAGGCGCCGGTCGAGACGACGCCCCAGCCGCCCTCGGCCTTCATGCCACGGAAGGCGGCACGGACATGCGGATTGGCATTGGTCATGCCGGAGGCGTGCGGCACCTGGAAGAAACGGTTGGGCGCGGTCTTGGGGCCGATCCGCACCGGCTCGAACAGGATGTCGAAGCGTGCGTTGCGGGTCATGCGCACCCCTTGTTGAACTCTCGTATAGTTGCGCGACGCACGCTCCCTGTCAAGCCACCGCAAGCGGTCACCCGACCGCGCCCCTGCGAAGCGTCGTCGGGACGCTTGTCGGGACGGATGCCAGACGCAAAACCGACGGAGACCAGACGCCGGCGGGACGCCCGTTTCCCCTTGCTCCGCCCGGCGCCTGCCATTAAACGGGCAGGCGGAGTGGTGGCCGAGTGGTCGAAGGCACACCCCTGCTAAGGGTGCAGGCGGGAAACCGTCTCGAGGGTTCGAATCCCTTCCACTCCGCCATCCACATAAGTTATTGATGTTGAACAGAAAAACCCGAGATTTCGGTCGATATTTCCGTGGCACGCACCCCCACCGGTCCTGTCAGATGAACCCGGCTTGAGACGGGACAGGGCGATGGCGAGCGTTCAGGCATGACGAAGCGCTCACCCTTCAAGTACATCAAGACCAGCCCAGAGATCATCCGCTTGGCGGTGATGCTCTACGTCCGATTCCCGCTTTCGCTCCGGAACGTCGAGGATCTGCTGCACGAGCGCGGCGTCGCGATCAGCCACGAGACGGTCCGGTTCTGGTGGCATCGCTTCACCGCACAACATTCTCTGGAAGTGCGCGACGTCACGAAAATATTGGTTCGGCCGCGTCGGTCACCTGCCATCCGGGCCAGCCGCGCCGCCGTCGGGCAGCGAGGGATCGTTGATCCCGACCAGTCCCTCGTCATCTCCGGCAACACCGGAAGGGCAGGCATATAGCTTTGGCATCACGACATTGCCGGAGACCTCAAGCCTGTAGCGGCGCGCCAACTCGTCCAGCACGGCCGCTCCCAGCCGGGGGTCGGCGCGGAGGCTGCCGCGATGCGAGGCATCCAGCCTTGGCGAATGGAATGCCTCTTCCAGCGACATGCCGAAATCCAGCATCAGCGCCGCGATCTGCGACACGCAGGGCATGATCAGATCGCCGCCCGAGGCCCCGACGGCAAACAGGGCCTGCCCGTCGCGGACGGCCACGGTGGGCACCATGTTGGATGAGTTGATCCGCTTGCCGCCCGCCATCGAGGTGCGCAAGCCGGGTCGCGGATCGAAATAGCTGACGCCGTTGTTCAGCGCGAGGCCGGTTTCCGGCAGCGTGATCCCGGCGCCGAAATGATCCAGCAGCGTGTAGGTCAGGGCGACCATGTTGCCCTCAGCATCGGCCGCAGACAGGGACGAGGTCGAACTGCCGACCTCCGCCAGGGTGCCGTTGCGGGCACGATGCGCGCGCCAGGCTGCTTCCAGCGCATCGGCATACACGCACCAGCTTCCGGCGCCTGGCGCCTTCGGCGGAACCGGCAGGCTGGCGGCAACATGGGCCAAGAAGTCGCGCTGCCGAAGGCCGCCGCTTTGCTCGCCCGGCGTGTAGAGGGTGGCGCCGCGGTGCCGCGCCTCCATCGGGGCGTATTCCTGCACCTGATAGGCGGCTAGGTCCTCCATGGTCATGCGGTTGCCCTGCGCCTGCAATTCGCGCACCAGATCACGGCCCAGATCGCCGCGATAGAACCCTTCGGCGCCGGTCTCTGCCAGGCGGCGCAGCGTGCGGGAAAGGCCCGGTATCTTCAGCGGCGCGCCCGGCTGCAAGGGCGCACCCCCGGGCAGATAGATCGCGGCGGCGGTCGCGTCCTTGGCCAGGATTGCCATCTCGGACGCGATCATCAGCGTGCAGAACCAGCTTGCCGGGATGCCGGTTTCGGCCAGGCGGATCGCGGGTTGCAGCGTCTCGGCCAGGCTCTTGCGACCGAAGCGGCGCAGGGCATGGTCAAACCCGGCCACGGCGCCCGGTACGGTGACGGCACGCGCGCCTTGCGTGTTGGCGAAGTTCACGACCGCCGGGAAACCCATCGAGGTCGCGGGCAGGCTGGCGTCGATCGGATAGTCATCCGGCGTCAGGGCCCGGGGAAGGACACCCTGAAAATCCAGCGCAACCGCGCGCTCTTCCGTGGCAAGCCAGACGACCATGAAGCCGCTGCCGCCAATGCCGCACATCCAGGGCTCGACCGCGCCAAGGGCGAGTGCCGCGGCGACGGCGGCATCGACGGCATTGCCGCCTTGCGCCAGCAACTCGGCCCCGGCCTCGGCGGCCCTGATGTGCTGGGCGGCAACGATGCCGTCCTTGCTGCGAACCGGCCCTTTCACCGTCGTCCATTGATCTGCCGCTGTCGCCATTTCCTTGCCCTTTCACGAATCGCTTGCCCGATCGTGCTTGTTCAGTATATTTCACAATATATCGAAACACGCAAAGGGGCTGTCCCGGATGAGCAAGCGCAAGAGCGACGAGGCCTATGGCGAGTTGCGCCGGCGGATCATGCTGGCCGAACTACCCCCCAACAGCCTTCTCGACGAAAAGACGCTGCAGCAGTCTCTCGACTGTGGCCGCACGCCCCTGCGCGAGGCGATCCTGCGGCTGGCGCAGGAAGGGCTGGTGATGTCGATGGGGCGGCGCGGCTATGCCGTCGCCGGCGCGACGCCCGAAGACCTCCAGCGCGGCTACGAGCTGCGCCGCGAACTGGAGACCTTCATCGCCGGCCTTGCCGCCGAGCGCCGCACGCCCGAGGACATGGAGCGCCTGGATGCCTTCCTTGCCAAGATCGAGGCCGAGATGGAGACGCACGAAGGCAATGTCACCTGGGAACTCTCCATCGACGAGCAGTTTCACAGCCTGATCGCACGCGCCTCGGGAAACCAGTTCGCACAGCGGTATCTTGACTCGCTCTACGGCCTGTCGGTGCGCAGCCTTTACGTCTCGCAGGTGCCGATCACCTTCGTCCGCGAGGAATTCGACACCTATCGCCTCCTGATCGACGCCGTCCGCATGCGCGACTCCGCGGCCGCACGCGCCGCGATGACGGCGCACCTGACCGTCAGCCCCATCAAGGCGATTGCCCAGAAGGGGCTTCGGGACAAGGCCAAGGTGTCGTGATGCGCAGAGAGCGGCGCGAGCAACTGCAGACGGGCCTGATGCTGACCCCTTCGGTGCTTCTGCTGGGCCTGTTCATCCTGCTGCCGCTGTGTGTCGTCTTCGCCTACAGCTTTGCCCTGCGCGACCCTTACGGTGCGGTGCTGCCGGGCTTCACGCTCGACAACTACAGGGAGCTTGTGCAGGGCGTCTACCCGGCCCGCCCGGTATGATGCCGTCGGCCAGGACTACTACAGCCGCGAAGATGCAGAGACGCTGTGCCTGCCGATGATCGAAAGTGCCGAGGCGCTGGCCGATGTCGAGGCGATCCTAGCCCTGCCCACGGTCGATGGCCTGTTCGTCGGCCCTTCCGACCTGTCGCTCTCGCGCGGGCGCGGGGCCTATGCCAAGACCGAGGCCGACTTTGCCGACCTCCGCCGCATCGCTGCCGCCGCCAAGGCCGCTGGCAAGCCCTGGATCATGCCGGCCTGGTCACAGGCCGAACGTGACCTGTCGCGGACGCTCGGCTCCGCCTGGCAAGTGACGGTCGATGAATACGGTGCGCTCTGGACGGGCATCGAAGCCGGGCTGCGGGCCTGAGGGGGAACCATGTCGATTGTCGTCTATCTGGGGGATGCCCAGGAAACGCAGGAGTGGATCGCGCTGCTGTCGGGCCTTCTGCCCGGGTTCGACATCCGCGACTTCGACGATCCGGGCGACCTGGGGGCGGTGGAATATGCCGTCGTCTGGGCCCCTCCGGCCGGGCGGATCAAGGCATTCCCGAACCTGAAGGCGGTGGTGTCGATCGGCGCCGGGGTCGACCATGTCCTGCGTGATCCCGAACTGCCCCGCCACCTGCCGATCCTGCGGACGACCGGCCCGGACATGGTACAACGCCTGCGCGAATATGTGGCGCTGCATTTCCTGACGCATCACCGCGACCTTGCGGTGACCGACGCCAATCAGGCCCGCGCCCATTGGCAGCAGATCGTGACGCCCATCGCGCCGAAACGCCGTGTCGGCATCATGGGTCTGGGCAACATCGCGCGGGCCTGCGCCCGGACCCTGGCGATGCTGGGCTTCGACACCGCCGGCTGGTCGCGCAGCGGCGGCGCCGTCGAGGGGGTCACCGTCTTTGCCGGCGCCGAAGGCATGCCAGCGTTCCTCGCCCGCTGCGACATCCTGGTCTGCCTCCTGCCGCTGACGCCGCAGACCCGCGACATCCTGAATGCCGATCTCTTCGCCCGCCTGCCGCGCGGGGCGGGGTTGATCAACGCGGCGCGGGGCGGGCACCTGGTCGAGGCGGATTTCCTGGCCGCGCTCGATTGCGGGCAGCTTGGCGGCGCAACGCTTGATGTCTTCCGCACCGAGCCCCTGCCAGAGGACCACCCGTTCTGGCGGCATCCGAAGATCCGCGTGACCCCCCACATCGCCTCGATGATCGACGCGGAAACCGGGGCCTCGGTCATTGCCGCCAACATCCGCGCCTTCGAGGCTACCGGCACCTGCGAGGCTGTGGCAGACGCCGAACGGGGCTACTGATGCAGCCCTTCCTGGACGGCCTGCGCCAGCTTCTCGGCCCGGCCGATCTATTGACTGATCCCGCCGACATGGCGCCCTACCTGACGGACTGGCGCCGGATGTTCTCCGGCCCGGCACTGGCCATCCTGCGTCCGGGCAGCACCGAGCAGGTGTCCGCCGCCGTCGGTCTTTGCGCCCAACACGGCGTCGCTATCGTGCCGCAGGGGGGCAACACCGGCCTTGCGGGCGGGGCGACGCCACTGGGCAGGGCGCCGCAGGTCGTGCTGTCGCTGGCGCGGATGACGGCCATCGGCACGCCCGACCCCATCGGCATGGTGATCGAGGCGCAGGCGGGCTGCATCCTGCAACGGGTGAAGGAGGTGGCCGCCGACTGCGGCCGCCAGTTGCCGATCAGCCTTGCGGCCGAAGGCAGCGCGACCGTCGGCGGCGTCATCGCGACAAATGCCGGGGGAGTTAACGTGCTCCGCTATGGCATGGCACGGGATTTCGTGCTGGGGCTGGAGGTCGTGCTGCCCGACGGCACGGTGGTGAAAGGCCTGAAGCCGCTGCGCAAGGACAACGCGGGCTTCGACTGGAAGCACCTCTTCATCGGTTCGGAAGGCGCCTTCGGCATCGTCACGGCCGCCGTCCTGCGCCTGACCCCCGCGACCCGGCACCGCTCCGTCGCCCTTCTCAGCGTTCAGGATCTGCCGGCGGCGACCCGCCTCCTCGGGCTGTTTCAGGACCGCATCGGCGAGACGCTCTCCGCCTTCGAACTGATCTCCGCCGATGCCATCCGGCTTGTCGAAACGCAATGCGGGCTTGGCGCCCCGGTTTCCGGCGGCAACTGGTTTCTGCTGGTCGAGGCCGCGTCATCGCTGGACGGTCTTCCCGCGGCGGTGCAGGCCACCCTGGAGGCCGCCTACGAGGCGGGTCTTCTGCAGGACGGCACGCTGGCGGCAAGCGAGCAGCAGGCGCAGTCGCTCTGGGCCCTGCGCAAACATGTCACTGAAGCAGAGTCCCGCTGTGGCAAGAGTCTCAAGCACGACGTGTCGCTGCCGCTGCGGCGCATGGGGGCCTTCCTGGAAAGCATCCAGGCAAGGCTTGCCGGACTGGCCCCGGCGGCGCGGCTGAACATCTTCGGCCATCTCGGGGACGGGAACCTGCATGTGAACGTCGTCCTAGGCGACACTCCCCTGTCGATTGCATCGAGGATCACCGGCATGGTCCACGACCTTGTCGCCGAAGCGGGCGGGTCCATTTCTGCCGAACACGGATTGGGGCAGTATCGTCTTGCAGACTGGCAGCGCCTGACCCCCAAGACCGAGCGCGACCTTGCCATCGACATAAAGCGGGCGATGGATCCGAAAGGATTGATGAACCCTGGCAAAGCCGTCCCTGGAACCTCTCACCGACAATGACGCCGCAAGACTTGTTGGCCCTGCCTGCGTGCCGGCGGCCCGGCTCTCATGGCTTTGGTACACTTCCACCTTGTCGTCGGTTTCGCGAGCCGGACAGGTCGAATGCCGGATCGACGGTCCGCTCCCCGCCCTGTGCGTCGACGTTTGCATGATTGACGTGCACCGATCACTTGTCAGGGTCGGCGGGCCTATCGAAGGTGGGTGAGTGTTCGGTCAATGCCCAATCGAGCCCCCGCAACCAGTCCAAGGCACCTGTTGTTCATGCCGCCGTACAGCCCGGACCTGAACCCGATCAAATAGGTCTTAGCCAGGCTCAAGCATCTGATGCAAACCGCGTCCGAGCGGAACGTCGAGGCTGTCTGGAAGCTCCTCGGCTCACCGCACAAAAGGTTCTCACCAGAAGATTGCGCAAACCACATCAGTAATGCAGGCTATGCTTCAACGTGATGGGATCACGCGCCAAGGCCGCGCCCCGCTAGAACGGGGAGGATTACCGCGGCGCCCGTCCTCCGGGTTAGGAGGCGCGCCCGGCCCGGTCTGCGATGACACTGGCCAGCGCGCCGAGGCCAGGACCGAGCTGGTGATGCTGGACGCCTGCAAAGCCCAGGATCAAAGCCGGTCTTGCGACCGGCCGGACGCAATAATCGGTCAGGGGATAGCTGTGAACCCCAGCCATGAGCGCCGCCTCTGCAACCAGACGGTCGTCGAGGCCATCGGGCAGCCAGACCAGCGCGTTCATGCCGCTGTCTGGCCGTTCGACATCGAAGAGCCCGACGCCAACGCGATAGGCTTCGTCAAGAAAATCCTGCCGGCGCACAGCGTAGAGATCGCGCATCCGCCGCAGATGCGTGGCGAAATGGCCCTCCGCGATGAACTCGGCGAGCGCCATCTGCATCGCCATCGGCGGGCCGCGGAACATCAGGGCCACGGCATTGCGGAACGGGCCCACGAGCGCGGGTGGCAACACGAAATAGCCCACCCGCAGCGCCGGAAACAGCGCCTTGCTGAAGGTTCCGACATAGATGACCCGGCCGAACCTGTCGATGCTGCGGATCGAGGGCAGCGGACGGGCGGTGTAGCGGAACTCGCTGTCGTAGTCGTCCTCGACGATCCAGGCGTCGCTGCGCTCAGCCCATTCCAGGAGTCCGATCCGGCGGTTCAGCGACAGGGTGCGTCCGAGCGGGTGTTGACGTGATGGCATTGTGAACGCCATCCGGGGCAGCGCCGCACCGGCGGCCTCGGTGAAGTCCATCCCGTCGCCATCGACCGGGGTGAGAACCAGCTTGCGGTCGAGGGACTCGAACAATTTGCGTGTGATGAGCGGCCCTGGATCCTCGAACAGGATGCCATCGCCGGGATCGGTCAGCACCAGCGCCGCGATCATGAATGCGGCATGGCCCCCCGGCGTGATCACGATCTGATCGGCATCGCAGTCGTCGCCCCGGTGAAGCGCCAAGTACTCGGCGATCGCCCGGCGCAGCGGCGCGAAACCGGCCGGGTCGCCGTAGCCCATGCTGGTGCGGTAAAGCTGCCGGGTCTGCCGGTTCACGCATTTCTGCCAGAGCGCGAAGGGGAAGCGATCATAGGCGGGGACGTTGGGCAAAAACGGACGCGTATCGTGCGCCGTGATGTCCGCGTCGAGCAGTGCGAAGTGAGCGCCTACCCGCGAAAGTCTCAGCGGCCGAATTGCGCTGTCCTTGCCCCATTCCGCCCTACGGACCGCAAGCGGCAGATGCGGCGGAATCGACCGTGCCACGAAGGTGCCCGAGCCGTGGCGGCTTTCCAGGAACCCCTCGGCGACGAGCCCGTCCAGGGCCTGAACGACCGTCGGGCGCGAGACTTCCAGTTCCTCGGCAAGCGCACGGCTGGACGGCAACCTTGTTCCGCCCGTCAAGAGCCCTCCCAGGATCGCCTCGCGCAACTGGTCCTCCAGCTGGCGTCGCAGCGAGACCATGCCGTCGCGCGCCAGCCGTATCTGCGTGAGCAGCGCCCCCGACTTCCGCTTGGCCATGATTTCCTGTTCATCCTCCAGACCGGGGCGCCTGGCATCAGTTCCCGCGCAAGACCTCCAGCGCCGCCGCATGCAGTTCGGCATTGGCCGCCATCAGGACCGTATCGAAACGCCGCACATCCGCAAGCGGTTCGCCCTGCCAGTCGGTCACGACCCCGCCCGCACCTTCGATGATCGGAATTTGCGGCAGGATGTCATAGTCGAACAGGTTGCCTTCGAGCAGAAGATCGACCGTGCCCAGCGCCAGAAGGCCCGCAGCGTAGCAGTCATGCGAACTGCGGCTGAACCGGGCCGCGGCCGCAAGGGCGGCGTAACGCTCGCGCTCGGGCAGCGCGTAATGGTCAACGGCGGAGGTATAGACCACGGCCTCGGCGAGGGTGCCGACGGCGCTGGTCCGGGTCGGCTGGCCGTTGAACAGGGACGGCGCTCCGATCCGTCCACACCAGCGTTCCCCGGTTATCGGCTGGTCGATGATCCCCAGCACCGGTCTGCCCTTGTGGACCAGCGCGATCTGGGTACCGAAGGCCAGCGATCCCGACACGAAGGATTTCGTTCCGTCGATCGGGTCAAGTACCCAGACCCAGTCGGCATCGGCCCGATGGACGCCAAACTCCTCGCCCCGGATGCCGTGATCCGGAAACGTTGCCGCGATCATGTCGCGCATCGCCCCCTCCGCCTCGCGGTCGGCGATGGTGACGGGGCTTTCGTCCAGCTTGGAATGGATGTCGAGCCGGGTGCGGAAGTAGCGGCGGACAATCGGCCGCACACGGTCGGCGAGGGAATGGGCGAACTCGGCCGCCTCGGGCGGGCAGGCAACCTCGGCGCGGCCACTCATGGCTTTGGCTCTCCGTTCTCGGCAAGGTGAGCGATCTCGTCCAGCATCCCCCGCACCACGACAAGCTGCCGCTCGGCAGCCACTTGCTCGCGGCGCAGGCGGTAGGTGAGGTCACCGTCGCCCGGGTCGGTGAAGCTTGCGCTGCGGGCGGGGATGAAGGGATCGGACACTTCGTCGGGGAACCGCAACGCGGGCGCGAAGTAATCCTCTTCCTCCTCGAGCCCGAAGGCGCGGATCCGCGGTGCATCCGCCCCCAGAAGCAGAAGCTCGACAAGCAGCGCCCGCATTGGGAGTTGACCTTCGTCGCTCAGACAGGCCCGGTGCGCCCAGCCGCCCCGGTCGGCCACGACGAGGCAATCCTTCACATGCGCCTCCGTCAGCCACTGCGCCTGACGGGCGAGCGCGGCCAGCGGCATCTCGCCGGCATTGATCATGTTTCCGAAATCGAACAGGAGGCCGAGCCGCGGGTTACCGACGGCCTCGACGATCCGCACCAGCTCATCCGAGGTCAGGTCCTCGTGCTGTTCCAGCGTGAAGGTCAGCCGCCCGTGCGGATCGAGCGCGGCAAGTCCTCGCAGATCGGCGATCGTGCGGGCGATGATTTCCGACACCCGCCCCTCATAGCGCGGATAGCAGCGCATTGATGTTGCGCCTACCGCATGGGAAATCGCAACTGTCGCGGCCAGTTCCCGGGCTTCGGTCGAGGACGTCTCGACATGGACCTCGAGCCCGAGATCGCGCGCCCTCGCGGCGAAGGCGGCCAACTGGTCGGGCGACATGGCGTTCAGGCTGTGCCCCTCGCCATCCTCGACATGGATCTTGACGCCGGGCAGTCCCCGGGCTGCCGCCCAGTCGAGAAGACCGGCCGGCACCATGCCGCCGAAGCGGAAGTTCAGGTGGAACGCATAGGCGTGGGCGAAAAGCGGCGCCGTGCGGGCCCGCGCCGCCAGCCGGGTGCGGACCTCTGCCGGCAGGCCCCGGACACGCGCTTGCCAGTCGCCGGCGGTTTCGGCGATGGGAGACGTCAGGTTCATTTCACGCTCTCAAGTTGGTATTCGCGGCGCCGCAGCGCCGCCCAGGCAACGGCGCAGATCACGGTGACGACGATGAACAGGATACCGAGGGCGTTGATCATCGGGCTGATGCCAAACCGCATCCGGGCGCCAATCTCCGTGACAAGCGTATGGTTGCCGCCGATCGAGAAGATGGTGGTGTTGTAGTTCTCGAAGCTTTGCAGGAAGGCAATGACAGCCGCCGTCATGATCGTAGGCTTCAGGAACGGCAGGGTGATGCGGCGGAAGGCCCGCGCCCGCGAGGCACCAAGGTCGAGCGCCGCCTCCTCCAGCGTCAAGTCCTGCCGCTGGAGGCGGGCCATGAACATCAGCATCGCGTAGGAGGCGATGAAGGCCGATTGCGCGAGGATGGCTGTGAACAGCCCTGCCGTGACATCAAGGTTGCGCCAGAAGATCACGGTCGAGATGCCGATGATGATCCCCGGCGTCAGCAGCGGCGAGACCATGACCGTATAGAGAAGGCCCGCCGAACGCCGCCCCAGTTGCGACAGAAGAAGCGCGCCTGACAGCCCCATCGGCAGGGCCAGCGCCATGACCGCCGCCGCGATGAGCAGCGAATTCGCCAGCCCCAACCACATCCGCGCGTCGCCCCAGAATTCCGCGAACCAGCGCAGGGTGAACCCCTGCCAGACCGTGATCGACGGCGGCGAGTAATCGTTGACCCCGGCCGCAACCATCACGCCCAGGGGCAGGAACATGTAGGCGAAGAACAGCGCCATGTAGAGCCGCAGCACGAAGGTGCTGCCCGAAACTGCGCGGGTCATTTCGCGATATCCTTCAGGCTGACTTTCAGAAGCCGCATCATCAGAAAGATGAACACCGTGCAGACGGCCAGAAGGCTCAGCGCGTAGGCGGCGCCGACGTTCCAGTTGGTCGCCTCGAAGAAGCGGTTGTAAATGAGTTGGGTGAACCACGGCGCCGCCGTTCCGCGCGTCATGATGTAGGGCACGGCGTAAGATCCCGCCGACAGCATGAAGGTCATGATGCAGCCGACGGCGATGCCGGGCCTCGCATGGGGGATCACCACCCGGCGGTGGATCTGCCAGGTCGAGGCGCCAAGATCGCGCGCCGCCTCGACCTGGTTGCTGTCCAGCGTTTCCAGCACATTGTAGAGCGGGAACACCATGAACAGGATATAGGCATAGACCATGGCGACGAAGACGCCCGCGCCGCTGTCGAGAAAGGGCACCGGATCGAACCCAAGAAGGCCGAGCAGCGCATTGGCCGGGCCATTGTTGTTCAGGATCATCTGCCAGGCGAAGATGCGCAGCAGTTCGTTGATGGCATAAGGTATGACCAGCGCCAGCATGATCGCAGCAGCCGTGCGCGGGGTTTCCAGCTTGGCCACGGCATAGGCAATCGGGTAGCAGACCACCAACGCGATGGCCGAGACCGCCAGGGAAGCCACGATGGTCTTGGCGAAAATCGCCAGATGCGCCGAACCCATCTGGCCGAAATTGTCCAGCGTATAGACCTTGACCGGCGTGCTTTCCTTCTCCTCCAGAACGGCGATCTCGGCCTTGATCGCCGCTTCTTCCGCCGCCAGCGCTGCCAGTTCGGTTTCGCGTTTTGCCGAGTCCGTTTCGCTCTCGGCGACGCTGCGGTCGAGGCCGATCACGTCGAGCCGATTGTAAAGCCCGTCGATCTGAACCGAGATTTCGGCGGAGCCTTCGGGGCGTTCCATCCGCCAGAGTGACTGTTCGATCATGATCAGTTGCGGCGCGGCGATCAGGCCGAGGATCCAGACACCCGACAGGAGCAGGATCACCGATGCAAGCGGAGCCCCGAAGGCCCGGAAGAGCCTAGTCATCGGACATCTCCCCCTTGGGCAGGATCACCCCCGCGTCGGCGGAAAAGCCCAGGGTCACCTCGCCCGAGGGTGGCGTATCCCGCCCGCTGTGCGGCAGATGCAGCCTCAGTTCGCGACCTTCTGCATGGGCCACGACCGTGGACCAGGCGCCCTCCATGTCGCGACGGGTGACGCGGGCGGCAATGCTGTTGTCCTCATCCTCCTTGGCGTTCAGGAGCCTCATCTTCTCCGGCCGGACGAAAAGGATCGCCTCGTCCCCCGGCCCGAGCCCCTTGGGATTGGCGGCGCGGAAGCGACCCAGCGGTGTTTCCACCAGGGCCACCCGATCCAAAGCGGTCACGACCTTGCCGTCCACCGCATTCATCTCGCCGACGAAGGTGGCGACGAAGGCACTGTCAGGCCGATCGTAGACGTCGTCAGGT
Organism: Albidovulum sp.; assembly: GCF_008933605.1. Taxonomy (GTDB): domain Bacteria; phylum Pseudomonadota; class Alphaproteobacteria; order Rhodobacterales; family Rhodobacteraceae; genus Albidovulum. The sequence continues at coordinate 8,932 of NZ_WBUS01000042.1, read as the reverse complement.
GTGCCGGTCTGCATGATGCGGCCGCGGTTCATCACCGCTACCCGGTTGCTCATCGTCAGCGCCTCGCCCTGATCGTGGGTGATGTAGACGAAGGTGATGCCGGTGCGCGCCTGGATCTGCTTCAGTTCGGCGCGCATATGCTGACGCAGCTTGAGATCGAGCGCCGACAGCGGCTCATCCAGCAGCAATACGGACGGTTCGACCGCCAGCGCCCGGGCGATGGCGACTCGCTGCTTCTGCCCGCCCGAAAGCTGTGCCGGCATCTTGCCGGCATGGTCGCTCAGCGCCACGGTGGCCAGAAGCTCCTCCGCCCGCGCACGCCGCTTCGCCTTCGTCCAGCCCCGCATCTCCAGCCCGAAGGCCACGTTCTCCCAGATCGTCATCAGCGGGAACAGCGCGAGGTTCTGGAAGATCAGCGCCGTGGGGCGGACCGAGGGGTCGATCCCGACCATTGATTTCCCGCCGATGCGCACATCGCCCCCGGTCGGGTCGAGAAAGCCGGATAGGAGCCGCAGAAGTGTGGTCTTGCCGCAGCCCGACGGGCCGAGGATGGAAAAGAACTCGCCCGGCTCGATCCTGAGGTTGGTGGGATGCACGGCCTGGAAGGAGCCAAAGTGCACCGCGGCCTGCTCAAGCTCGATCGCCTTCCCCGTGGTCTGACCAGTCATCTGTATTTCCATCCGTGGCTCGTGTTGTTGAGAGGCGCGGGGCACATACGGCCCCGCGCCGCCAAGGCGGCTGGCCTCAGGCGTTGGTCAGCTTCTCCACATATTCCTCGCGCACCTGGCTGAACCACGGCGTGAACATCGGCCACCACCAGAGATTGGCGATGGCATCGCCCGAGTAGGCGAACTCGAACGCCGCCCGGCCCGCGTCGGACATGTAGGCTGCACTGCCGACGGCGGCCGAGTTGTAGCCGGTGTTGTTCGAGAACATGCCGCCGATTTCCGGGCTGAGCAGGAAGTTCAGGAGCGCATAGGCCTGGTCGATGTTCTCGGCCCCCGCCGGCACCGCGGCGGTGTCCATCCAGGCCAGCGCGCCTTCCTTGGGCGCGGCATAGCGCCATTTCGCATCGACGTCGCCGTTCAGCTTGATGCCCGTCGTATCCCAGGTCTGGCCGATGGTGCAGCCGGCATCGGTGAAGGCGGCCGTCGCCTCGGTAGCGTTGTTCCAATAGGAACCGATGTTCTGCTTGTGCTTCGCCGCGAAGGCGACACAGCCGTCGAAGATGCGGCGGGTGTCTTCCTCGGACTTGTAGAGATCCATCGCCCGGTTCGACGGCAATTCGCCCGTCGCGTCGAGATGGATCGCCAGGCTCACCAGCACCGATTTCTGCCGCAGGGCAACCTTGCCGTCCAGCCCCTCCGCCCAGAGATGCGCGTAGGACAGCTCGCCTGGCGCGACGGCATGGACGGCACTGTCATAGGTGATGCCCTCGGTGCCCCAGGTGAAGGGCACCAGAAAGCGCTTGCCACGCCGCGCTGCGCCCAGTTCGAGCGAGCTGCGCCACAGCGACGGCTCGATGCGGCTGACATCCAGCTTGGCCTCGTCGATTTCGGCCAGAAGGTCGCCCTCGTCGTAGTTCGGCCGGGTGTCGACCGAGGGGAAGATCAGGTCGAACCCTTTGCCGCCCGCCGCGCGCAGCTTGCTGGCGGCCTCTTCGTTCGAACCATAGGTCGAGACGTTGATCTTGACGCCGGTCGATTTTTCGAACGCTTCGACGATGTTCGGCTGGAAGTAATCGCCCCAGGCGAAGACGTTCACCGCACCCGACGATGCGAGCGAGCGGCGGGCAATGAGCGGGGTCGCCAACGTGGCGGCTCCGGTCACGAGAAGGGTGCGGCGGGTCAGGTTGGTCATCTTCAGATACCTCCGGTTTGTCTTGCGGGTTATAGTGATAGGGGCAGTCCCTGCGCGGTCGTCGCCGCGGGCAGTCGGAGTCGCGAACTGGAGAGGAGTCCCTGTTCCTCCAGAACGGGGTAGGCAAGTGTCGCAAGCAGTGAGTTGATCTGCTTGAGGTCGCGGATCGTGTCGAGGTGAAGCGAACTCGTCTCGATGCTGCGGACGCTCTGGTCTCGCAGCCGTCCAAAGTGGCGCGCGGTGGCCTGGCGTTCGGCCTCGCGGAATTGCTCTTTCGCCCGCACCAGCGCCAGCGCCGTGTCGCGGTCGCGGGAGACGATCACGTTGAAGGCCAGACGCGCGTCCGCGACCAGCAGCGCATGCAGGTCGACCAGTTCCTGCCAGCCTTCCGGGCTGAACGACAGACCGCGGTCATGCCTGCGTTTCGCATGCGCCAGGAGGTTGCCGCTGGCCACGTCGCCGGCCTGTTCAAGCGCAATGCATGCGGCGAGCAGCTCTTGCATCCGCGTCGTCGCCTCTGCATCCGGATCGAGCGAGGCCATCCGGGCAAGATACAGCTTGATCTCGCGATGCGATGTGTCGATCCGGTCATCAAGCCGGGAAACGGCATCCATCAGGGACTGATCGGGGTTGTCGTAGAGGTCAAGCACATTGCCTAGCATTGTCTCGACATCGCGGCAGATTCCGACGACCTCGCGGGTAACATTCGCCAGTGCAAGGGACGGAGATCCCAGCACGCTTTCGTCAAGCGCACTGCCCCGTCCCAGATCCGCAGGCAGATCCGACGGCTTCAAGAGGGTCCGAAGGGCAAATGCATGGGCCGGACGGACCAGCGGCAGGCTCAGGACCACAACTGCCAGGTTGAAGGCAATATGGCCGTTCAGAACCTGACCAGCGGCGGCCGTGCCAAGCAGACTGGGTGGCAGCGGATACGCGACCAGCGCCGCCAGCGCCAGAACCGCGGCCCCGCCGCGCAAGGCCAGATTTGCCAGCGGAACCGCACGCACTCCGGGTTCCGCGCCGCGCGACAGCATCACGGCGATCAGCGCACCTCCAAGGTTGCCGCCCAGCATCAGGACAAGCCCAAGCTCGGCGGGCACCACACCCCGTGCAGCAAGCGCCACGATCAGCAAGATGAAGGCGACCGAGGAATGGAACAGCCAGGCGAAGATGGCGGCAACCAGAAAGGCGGTGACTGAGTCATCCGCAAGGAAGCCAATCACCAGCGGCAGAAAGCTGCTTTCGCGAAGCGGCTCGGAGGCTTGCCCGATCAGTTGCAGCGACAGCAACAGGAGCCCTACGCCAATCAGAATGCGCCCGGCCTGGCGCCAGACCTTTCGCTCGGTCGAAAGGAAGATCGTTGTTCCCGCCATGAGCGCGAGCGGCATGACCAAGGACAGATCGAGCGTCAGCAGACGGACGACCAGCGCCGATCCTAGATCAGCCCCCAGCGCACCCGTCAGAGCGGCAGCGCCGGCGATCAGGCCGTTGCCCGCCAGAGAGGCAAGTAGAAGATTGACCGCAGTCGCGCTTTGGAAGGCGATGGCCAGGAGGAGTCCGACGAACGCCGCCGAAGCGGGACTGGACAGGGTCTGCCGCAAAATGCGGCGCAGCAGTGGTCCGCTCGCCCGTTCGACCCCGGTGCGCACCATGCGCGCCGCATAGAGGAGGAGTGCCACCGCCCCGCCGAGGTGAACGAGCATCGTCGCACCGCTCATGCTGCTCCTCCCTGCCTTGCTTACCCGGACCAACGACGGTTCATGTCTGCGGTACCTGCTCGATGCAGGTCCGAAATGACCGAGCGCATGGAACATCTCTCAGGTTTTTGGACTGCCGAAACTATCCACTTCTGCAGAATTCAACTGACCACTGTAACCGTGCGATCCGGCCGCCCTGCCGCAGGATGCTGGTGCCGGATCGTGTCCACTGTCGCTGGTGGACACCGATCTGCGGACGAGGCGGCAGTCAACGGCGGATGCGAAGTCTGCGGAAGTCCGCCTCAGTACATGCATCCGTCGCCAACCACTTCAAAACCGAGCGCGGCCTCTATGCGGCATGAAGGACAACGTCACTGTCCAAGCTGAGACTGGTTCGAATTAGTCTGCCAGCACCGCGACTTGCACGTCGAAAATCCTCCAACGGCGGAGTTGGACAGCAATGCCCATCGTCAGTTTCCGTTTACGGTCATTGACTCGGTGGATTTTCCCCATATCATTAGTATACAAACGACAATGCCGCTGCATGGGAGGGGGCATGAGCTATCTCGTACCCGGATCGGTCGATGAGGCGCTGGCGCTGCTGCGCGACCGGCAGCCGACCGTGGTGGCGGGCTGCACCGACGTCCTTCCCGCGCGCCGGCAGGGCCAGCCGTCGGGCGACATCCTCGACGTGGCGCAAGTGCCGGAATTGCGAGGGATCGTGCGCGGGCCGCAGGGCTGGCGCGTCGGCGCGGCGGCGACCTGGGCCGAGATTGCCGCCGCGCCCCTGCCCCCAGCCTTCGACGCTCTGCAGCAGGCGGCCCGCGAGGTCGGTGCGATCCAGATCCAGAACGCGGGCACCATTGCCGGCAACATCTGCAACGCCTCGCCTGCTGCCGATGGCGTGCCGCCGCTTCTGGTGCTGGGGGCAGAGGTTGAACTCGCTTCGGTCGCCGGGCGGCGGCGCGTGCCGCTGGAGGATTTCATCACCGGGGTCCGCCGCACCGCGCGCGCGTCTGACGAGCTGGCGGTGGCGCTGCATCTGCCGCATCCGCCCTCGGATGCGGGTGGCGCCTTCGTCAAGCTTGGCACGCGCACGTCGCTGGTGATCTCGATCGCGATGGTGGCGGCGGTCGTCCGGGTGGCGCAGGGCCGCATCGCCTGGGCGCGGCTGGCGGTGGGCGCCTGTTCGCCGGTCGCCCGGCGCTTGCCCGCATGGGAGGAAGAACTCGAAGGCCGCAGCCTTGAGGACGTGGCGAGCTTGCGACCGGATGCATCCCACCTCGAGGGGCTGGCCCCGATCGACGACGTGCGCGCCTCGGCGGCCTATCGGATCGAAGCGGTACGGGAATTGTGCCAACGCGCGCTGATGCGGGCGTTGGTGTCGGCAGCAGGAGGCGCAGATGCCCGGTGAGGCGCGCGTCGAGATGACCCGGTTCATCCTGAACGGCGCCTTGGTCGCGGTCAGCGCGCCGCCCGACGAGCGCCTGTCGGACAGCCTGCGCGAACGGCTTGGCGCGCGCGACGTCAAGATCGGCTGCAATGCCGGCGACTGCGGGGCCTGTTCGGTCTTGATCGACGGGCAGGTCGTCTGCTCGTGCCTGACGCCAACGCGCAAGGCCGAGGGCCACCGGGTCGAGACGGTGGCAGGACTTGTGGCGGACGACCGGGTGGCGCGGACGCTGGCCCAGCGGTTCCAGGACCACGGCGCAGCGCAGTGCGGGTTCTGCACGCCTGGAATGATGACGGCTTCGGTCGCATTGCTGCGGCAGGAACCCGCGCCGGACGAGGCTGCAATCATCCGCGCCCTGGGGGGCGTGCTCTGCCGCTGCACCGGCTACCGCAAGATCATCGACGCGGTGGCTACGATTCCCGCCGTGTTGGCCGAAACGGGGGCCCCAGGCCATGCGGGCGCGGCGATCCGGCGGCTGGACGGGGCCCAGAAACTGGCCGGGACCGAGGCGTTCGGCGATGACGTGGCGCCCCCGGACACGCTGGAGATCCTCGTCATCCGCTCGCCCTTCCCGCGCGCGGCCTTCACCTTTGGCGACCTTGATGCCTGGCGCGCCGGTCAGCCGGGCATCGCGGCCGTGCTGACGGCGGCCGATGTGCCGGGACGCAACGTCTTTGGCGTGATCCCGGCCTTTGCCGACCAGCCGGCCTTTGCCGAGGGCGTCACGCGCTTCCGCGGCGAGGCGGTGGCGGCGGTTGTGGGCACGCCCGCCGCGATCCGCGCCTTCGACCCGGCCAGCTTCCCTGTCTGCTGGACCGAACTGCCCGCAGTGGAGGTGCCGGCGGCGGCCGAGGCATCAGGCGCGCCCCTGGTGCATGAAGGGCGCGCGGGGAACCTGATGTGCAAGGGTTTCGTCGCCTGCGGCGATGCCGGGGCGGCGCTGGCGGCGGCCGATGTGACGGTCGAGGGGCGCTTTGCGAGCGGTTTTGTCGAACACGCCTACATCGAGCCCGAAGCGGGTTTTGCGCGGGTCGTCGATGGCCGGGTGGAAATCCACGCCTGCACCCAGGCCCCGGTGATGGATCTGGAAGCAATGGAGATCCTGCTCGGCATGGACCGCTCGCGCATCCGCATCGTGCCGACGGCCGTGGGCGGGGGGTTCGGATCGAAACTCGACATCTCGCTCCAGCCCTATCTGGCGCTGGGGGCGATCAAGACCGGGCGGCCGGTGCGCATGGCCTACAGCCGCACGGAATCAATGCAGTCGACAACCAAGCGGCACCCTTCCGAGATCAGGCTGCGGCTGGGCGCAACCCGCGACGGGCGGATTTCGGGCTGCGACTTCCAGGGCACTTTCAACACAGGCGCCTATGCTTCCTGGGGGCCGACGGTCGCCAACCGGGTGCCGGTCCACGCCTCGGGCCCCTACCGCATCGCCGATTACCGGGCCGAGGCGCGGGCGATCCATACCAACTGCCCGCCCGCGGGTGCCTTCCGCGGCTTCGGCGTTCCGCAGGCGGCGATTGCGCTTGAGTCGATGCTGGACGAACTGGCCGGGAAGCTGGCGATCGACCCGCTGGAGTTGCGGCTGAAGAACGCGCTGACGAACGGCGTGCCCACCGTCTGCGGTCAGGTCTTCGCCCAGGGCGTCGGCATCCGCGCCTGCCTTGAGGCCCTGCGCCCGGCGTGGGAGGCCGAACGCGCGGCGGCCGAGGCGTTCAACCGCGAAACCGACGGCCCCCTGCGCCGTGGGGTCGGCATCGCCTCGGGCTGGTATGGCTGCGGCAACACCTCGCTGCCGAACCCCTCGACGATCAAGGCCGGCGTGCGGGCCGATGGCCGCATCCTGCTGCATCAGGGCGCCATGGACATCGGTCAGGGCGCGAATACGGTCATCGCCCAGATCTTTGCCACCGCGCTTGGCGTGCCGGTCACCGCGATTGACCTGATCGGCGCCGATACCGATGTGACCCCCGATGCCGGCAAGACTTCGGCCTCGCGCCAGACCTTCGTCTCGGGAAATGCGGCGCGGGCCTGCGGCGAGGCGCTCAGGGCGCGGGTGCTGGGGATGGTCAACGCCTCCGAAACCGCGGTGCTCACATTCGCGCCGTGCGCGATCACCGTGGACGACGGCGCCAGCCGCCACCGCATCGCGCTGGACCCGCTTGCCGCCGATGCCGACGGCTATGTCCTTGCCGCCAGCGGCCATTACGACCCGCCGACGAAGCCGCTGGACGCGAACGGCCAGGGTGAGCCCTATGCCCAGTTCGGCTATGCCGCGCAGCTTGCGGCGGCCGAGGTCGACACAGGCCTTGGCACCGTGCGGCTCTTGCGCATCGTCGCCGCGCATGACGTGGGCCTCGCCGTCAATCCGATGCTGGTCGAGGGCCAGATCCAAGGCGGTGTGGCGCAGGGCATCGGCATGGCCCTGATGGAGGAATACATCCCCGGCCGCACCGAGAACCTGCACGACTACCTGATCCCGACCATCGGCGACATTCCCCCCATCGAGCCCATCATCATCGAGGAAGCCGATGCCCACGGCCCCTACGGCGCCAAGGGCCTTGGCGAACACGTCCTGATCCCGACCGCGCCCGCAATCCTGAACGCCATCGCCCACGCCACCGGCGTGCGGATGACCAGCGTTCCGGTAACCCCCGCGAAACTCGCCGCTGCATTGGCAGGAGACTGACATGAACGACAAAGCCGACCGGACCGCCGGCAAGATCCGCTGCGACGCCTGCCCGGTGCTGTGCTACATCGCCGAGGGCCGGGCCGGGGCCTGCGACCGCTACGCCAACCATGGCGGCACGCTGGTCCGGCTGGATCCCCTCACCATCATCGAGGGCGCGGCCAGCCACGGGGTCAAGGCCGTGCCCTTCCTGAAGGGCAGCCAGGGCACCGACTGGGACGGCGATCTGGTGCAGGGCGGGCGGCCGTTCATCACCGCCGTCGGCGCGGGCACCACCTATCCCGACTACAAGCCCGCCCCCTTCATCGTCAGCCAGAACGTCGAGGGCGTCGACATGGTCACCGTCGTGACCGAAGGCATCTTCAGCTACTGCGGCGTCAAGGTGAAGATCGACACCGACCGCTTCATCGGCCACGAACGCGCCGTGGTGCGGGTCGAAGGCGAACCTGTCGGCCACGTGATGACATCGGAATACGGTTCCAAGATGCTGTCGCTGGGCGGCGTCGAGCATCTGACCGGCGGCGGCAAGAAGGAGGGCCGCGTCACCTGCGACGCGCTGATGAAGCTGTGCAACCGCGAACCGGTCGAGATGACCGTGGACGAGGGTGCCACCGTCATCGTGCAGGCCGGACGGGCGCCGGTGATCAACGGGGTCGAGGAAAAGCTCATGCGCGTCGGTTGCGGCTCGGCCACCATCGGCATGTTCGCCACGCAATGGGCTCAGCACGCCGACGAGGTCGTGGTGGTCGACGACCACATCACCGGCGTCCTGTCCGAACACCAGTCGGGCAAGCTTCTGAACGTGCCGCCCAGCGGCATCCGCGTGAAGGGGCGCCGGTCGACGCCGGGGCGGTATTTCCAGGTCGCCGAACCCGGCACCGGCTGGGGCGGCACCAATATCGAAGATCCGCTCACGATCCTGAAAGAGGCGGATCCGGAGGTGGCATGGGAGGGCCTGCGGCTTCTGATGGTCTCCACCACCGGCGAGCAGTCAGCCTATTACGAACTGGACGCCAACCTTCGCCCGGTGGCGAAACCGCTGCCCGACGACCTGCGCGCCTCGGTCGAGCTGATCGCCGAGAACTGCGAGCCCTCGCTCTGTTCGGTGCTGTTCATGGCAGGGGCCGGCGGGTCGTTGCGCGCGGGCGTGACGAAGAACCCGGTAAAGCTGACGCACTCGGTGAAGGACTCGCTCACCTATGTCTCCTGCGGGGGGGCGGGGGCCTATGT
>NZ_WBUS01000238.1 GCF_008933605.1 Albidovulum sp. | reverse complement strand
GGCCTCTCGGACGCGCGCCTTGGCGTCCCGCTCGAGGACGATTTCGACCAGGTCCTGGAGCGGGATCTCGACGACGCGGCGGGACCGGTACGGCCGGACCCGGACGTGGGCACGCTGGGGCGCCCGGTCGATCTCGACGGTGGCTTGGGCCTCCCCGTTGAAGGGTCGTCCCGCGATCGCGGAGACGGTCAAGCGGACTTTCTGCATTGCGCGACTCCTCGCTGTCGTGGCGGCGTGCATTCGCGAATGCAGGGTGGCACAGCGGCGGGACGGTAGGTCGTCGCAGCTGCACGCGCGCAGGGTGGCATGGAGGGAGTATACATGCATTCGCGAATGCGTGCAAGCGCGACGCCCAAGCGGCGGAACGGCGCGAAGGCGGGGCCGCGAGGACGCGCGAAGGGCGGAATGCGGGGTGTCTCGGCAGCGCGGTGGCGCGGTGGCAGGATGGCTAGAACGCAGAAGGGCGGCGCCGCCCGCGGGCGGCGCCGCCGGGGCCGATCACTCGGCCGGCGATTCGGTGCCCGACTTCGAGCGCTCGACGTGGAGCGCCTTGACGACGAAGGCGCGCACGTCCTTCGGCTCGCCGTCCTTCTCGTACGTCCGCGTCACGAAGTATCCGCGGAGGCGGAGGCGATCGCCCTTGCGGACGGCCTCGGAGAGATTCCTCCAGTCCTCGCAGCGGATCCAGCGGGTGATGGGCTCGCCGGCGGCGCCCTTGGCGTTCAGCGCCAGCGAGAACGTGCGGAGCGTCCGCGACGGCTTCTCGAATTCGCGCGTCACGACCTGGTCGGTCACCGGATCGTAGACGGGCTTCGCGACCGTCTTGGCGGGGATGTTGCGGGTCTCGGGGTCGGCCCCGACGTTGCCGTAAAGCGTCACCTCGGGGGCCTTCTTCGTCGTCTCGTTCATCTTGCTTTCTCCCTTTCTCCGGCGCGTCTGCCGGGTCACCCGGGGCTCCCGGTGACGCGGGCGGAGAAAGGGGAAACAGGCGCGGCGTGGGCGCGCGCTCAGGAACGATGCGAAGCGATCGCGGCCGGCGTGACAGGCGCGAAGCGCCTGGCGCGGCCGGACGAAGCGGAGCGGCGAACTTGCGCGACCAGGTCGCGACGGGCCAGAACGAGGCGAGAAGGCCCGCGGAGAGGCCGTGGAGGCCTTGGGTCGGAGAGACCGGCCGTCCGCGCCCGCGGCGTGCGGGCGCGGAACGCGGCTATTGAGCGACTAGTTGGCGCCGGGAAGCGGGAGCGGTGCGCTGGTCCACGCCGCGAGGGTGTATTGCCAGGTGGCACCAGTGAATATGGCCACAATGCGATTCGCGGATTCGAAGGCGGTCGCGATGGCGCCGCCCATGGCGATCCACGACAAGATCCCGAGACAGAACCAGGGATCGTCGAGGGGGAGGGAGAGCTGGTGTTGCGCGGCTTGCTTCACGGCAGGAAGCAACCAGGTGCAGGAGGCGCCGATACAGCCCCACAGAAAGCGGTCGCGGCGGCCAAAGGTGCCGTCAACGCTCGACATCAAATGGTCCTCTCCTGCGGGTGCCTTTCAGAGGGAGCAAATGTAACACGCGCGGGGTGGAGAGGATGACCGCGCGGAAGTCGCGGAGAACTAGCGGCGGCCGAGGAGGAAGCCGGCGAGCTCGGCGAAGAGGTGGGGCCTCAGGGCAACAAAGAGCAAGAAGGCGGTGCAGAGCACCAGGAGGAGGTGCTCGAGACGGAGGCGCGGGAGAAGGGAGGGGCTCGTCGTCACTGGGTTGGCCTCGGCCCCATTATACGGGCGATGGGCGTCGAGGGTTCGGACGCGCTTCGCGAGAGTCGCCGAGAGCTTGGAGCCTGCGCGGAACGCGGCGAGGACCGCGAGCAGGCGGCTTGGCGTTTCGGTTGCGCGTGTGGCGCGGGCGGCGCCGCCGGAGGTGGTGGGTCGCTGGTTTGGCAAGGCGGAAATAGCGTAGGCGGTTGGTGGGGTGCGGTCAAGGTTTGGCGTCTCGCGGTCAAGAGAGCAGGCCGCGCTCGGCCATGGAGACTGAAGCCTTGGCGGAAGCGATCACCAGGTGATCGACGAGGCGGAGACCGACGAGCTCGCAGGCCTCGGAGAGGCGGTGCGTGAAGGCGATGTCCTCCGGTGAGGGTGTCGGGTCGCCGCTCGGGTGGTTGTGGAAGACGATCACGGCCGCGGCGTTGAGAAGAAGGGCGCTGGCGAGCACCCCGCGGGGCTCGACGGCCGCGCGATTCAAGGTCCCGCGGTAGAGGATCGACTCTCCGATGAGCGCGTGCTTCGTGTCGAGAAACAGCGCGCCGAAGGTTTCGTAGGGCTCCTGGTCCAGGTGTTCGGCGAGCCAGCGCGAGGCGGCGCGGGGATCGGAGAGCCGCGGGGGCTCGATGCCCAACGTGGCGGCGTAGACCGATTCGGGCTCGCGCACGAGGGAGAGGCGGTAGCGGGCGACGGTGGTGGGGGTTTGGATTCGGTCGCCCTTCTTGGGCTCCGGCGCGTCGGTGAGCTCGAACTCCAGTTGCTGCGTCGGGATCGTCATTTCTCGTCGGCCTCCTGGTCGTGGTGTCCCCGTCCCCGATTGCGAGAACGCGGACACCACGACCAGGAGCCGCGGACGCGCGGAGCGCGCGCCGAAAGGAAAAGGCGCGAAGCGGTCGCGGCCGGCGTGACAGGCGCAGCCTGGCGCGACGGACGAAGCGGAGTGGCGAAGCTGGCGCGCGCGACGCGCGGGGAGATCCCGAGCTAGCGGGCTCGGCGGCGCGCGAACCAGAAGGAAAACCAGTAGCCGCCAAAGGCGGCCACCAGGCTGCCGAGCCAGCAGCGTTGGGTGTCGGTGGCGTCGGGTTTGAGGTAGTAGGCGACGGCGACGCCCAGAACGAAGATGGTGACGATGACCTGAATCGCGAGGTTCGCGGCGTCGAGCGCCGCCTGGAAGCCGTCGTCCTCGGAGGGGGTCACGTCAGCGCGTGCGTCGGTGAACGAAGAAGCGGGCGAGGGGCCTCGCGAGGAGACGCGGGAGTAGCGCGAGCGCGAGGAACGCCCCAGCGAAGAGCATTGCTGCTGCGCGGCTTGATGGGTCGGAGAGGGTGGGCGCGCGCAGGACGAAGACGAGCACAAAAATCGCGATCCCGAGCCAGGGCAGGATGAGGTGGAGTGCGCGGGGGAGTTGGGTCGAGGAAGTCACGGTTCCGCCTCGCGAGTCAGTATACGTCTCAAGCGTTGGGTCGGATCGGAGAAGACGACGTATGAAGGCGGCGCGCTGGTGCCTTTGAAGTTCACTAAACAGGCGATCGATTTCGGCA
>NZ_WBUS01000237.1 GCF_008933605.1 Albidovulum sp. | reverse complement strand
GGCCCGGACCGAGGTCCAGGCCTGGGTCCGCTCGGCCGCCGCGCGGTCGGCAGCGGCCTTCGCCAGCGCCGCCTCCGCCTCCGCCGCCGCCGTCCGTGCCCGGGCCGCTTCGGCTTCCGATTTCTCGACCGTCGCGCGGCTGTCGGCGAAGAGCCGGTGCGCCGACTGGTGGCGGGCCGAAAGCCGCGCCACGTCCTCGGTCAGCTCCGACAGCGCGGCCTCCCGCTCCGAGAGCACCCGCGCCGCCGCCTGCGCCGCCTCCAGGGCTTCGGCAAGCTGGTCCTCGTGCCCCTCGGCCGCCTTCGCCAGCTGCGCCTGTTCCCACTCCAGCCGTCCGATCGTCTCGCCCGCATCGCGGTTGAGCCCCGCCTCCCGCTCCATGTCGCGGGCGAGTTGGCCGATCCGGCCTGTCAAGGTCTCGATCGTCTGGACCGCCCGCGCCTCCTCGGCCTTCAGGGCATCGCGGCTCACCTGCAGGCGCTGGAGGATCGCCGCCGCCACGGCCTCCTCCTCGCGCAACGGCGGAAGCACCCCCTCCGCCTCGCCGCGCGCCTTGCCAGACGCCCGCGCCGCGGCCTCGCCCTGCGCCGCGAGGCGCGTGCATTCGGTCAGCCCGGCCTCCGCCGCCGCTCGCGCCTCGTCGGCCTCGCGCCAGCGGCGGTAGAGAAGCATTCCCTCCGCCCGCCGCAGTTCCTCGCCGATTTCGCGGTAGCGCGCCGCCTGCCGCGCCTGCCGAGCCAACTGGGCAAGCTGCTGGGCCAGTTGCTCCACCACGTCGTCGACACGGGCCAGGTTCTGCTCGGTCGCCGAGAGCTTCAGTTCCGCCTCGTGGCGGCGCTGGTAGAGGCCTGAGATGCCGGCGGCCTCCTCGAGCACGCGGCGGCGGTTCTTCGGCCGCGCGTTGATGAGTTCCGCGATCTGCCCCTGCCGGACGAGGGCGGGGGAGTGCGCGCCGGTGGAGGCATCGGCAAAGAGCATCTGCACGTCGCGCGCCCGGACGTCGTTGCTGTTGGCCTTGTAGGCCGAGCCCGCGTCCCGCGTGATCCGCCGGGTGATCTCAAGCACGTCCTGGTCGTTGAACCCCGACGGCGCCAGCCGTTCCGAATTGTCGATCGTCAGCGCGACCTCGGCGAAGTTCCGCGCCGGCCGGGTCGCGGCCCCCGCGAAGATCACGTCCTCCATCCCGTCGCCGCGCATCGCGGTCGGGCGGTTCTCGCCCATCACCCAGCGCAGCGCCTCGAGCAGATTCGACTTGCCGCAACCGTTCGGGCCCACCACGCCCGTCAGCCCGTCATGGATCACGAGGTCCGTGGGGTCCACGAAGCTCTTGAAGCCGTTCAGTCTGAGCCTGGTGAAGCGCACGTGCCGCCTTCGTGATTCCCGCCGGTCCGCGATCTTCGCGGCGAGCGAGGGCTCAAGTCAACCGTCCCGCCCCGCATGTCGCGGCGCCTGCGCGGTTTTCCACAAGATATCGGTGGCGTCGTTTCGTGCACCTCCCCTCATGACCGCTTGACCGGCGCGCCTTCCGGGCGCCAAATCGGTGCCGCACGAGGGAGGGCAGGATGGAGGGCGGAACCGGGCGGTGCCTCTGCGGCAATGTGCGCTACACCTTCCAGGGCGTGCCCAACTGGCAGGCGCATTGCCATTGCGAAAGCTGCCGCCGCGTCACCGCGTCCCCCTTCACAAGCTATCTCGGCGTCAGCCACGGAAGCTGGCGCTGGACCGGGGCCACGCCTGCGACCTTCGCCTCCTCGCCGGGCGTCCGGCGGCATTTCTGCCCGTCCTGCGGCAGTCCCATGGCCTACGAGGGCGACCGATGGGCGCACGAGATCCACTTCTTCGCCGCCACGCTCGACGACCCCGCCGCCTTCCGGCCGACCGCCCATGTCAACTGGAACGAACACCTGCCCTGGGTGCGGCTCGCCGACGGCCTGCCGGTGCGCTACACGCCCCGCCGCCTGACCGGCGACGAGGACATGGGTCCCTTCCTGAACCTCATCCGCGAAGCCTTCGCCTACATGGACGGGATCGTCGACCCGCCGTCGTCGGTCCACGCCCTGACCGGCGCGGCGCTGGCCGAGGCAGCGCGCGCGGGCGAGGTGTGGGTGATCGACGAACTCAGCGCGCCGCTCGCCTGCATGGTGCTGACGCCAAAGCCCGGCCGGCTCTACATCGGCAAGCTCGCCGTCGCCGCCGGCCACCACCGCAAGGGCCTCGCGCGGCAGCTTCTCGCCCATGCGGCGATCCGCGCGAAGGCGCTCGGCCTGCCGGTCCTTGAGATGCAGAGCCGGGTGGAACTGACCGGCAACCACGCCGCCTTCGAGGCGATGGGCTTCGTCCGCGCGGGCGAGACCGCGCACCCCGGCTACGACCGGCCGACCTCCGTCACCTTCCGGCGGCCAGTGCCGTGACCCTGCGCGCCGTTATCGCCGCCGCGCTCCTTGCGGCCGCACCGGCTGGCGCGGGGCCGCTGGACGGCAAGCGCTACATGATCGAGCTCTCCTCCTCGCAATACGGCAGCGGCTACGGCGAATATCTGGTTCCGCCGCTGGCCGACGCGCTCGCCAAAACCGGGCTGAGGGCCGCCCGCGAACCACCTGTGGACATCATCGCGAACGTCGTAACGGGCTCCGACGTCGGGCGCTGGGTCGGTGCCGGCGGAACCCGCGAGTGGCTCTACACGGTCACGGTGACCGTCGGCCTGTCGCCGGAAGCCTACGTCATCCCGCCCGACGGCACCCCGGCCTTCGGGGTCAGGGCCAGGCTCGTTACGCCGAACCCCGACCGCGAGGACGAACTGGCCTGCCTGATCCGGCTGGCCGCGCTCACGGCCGTCGCCAACTGGCGGCCCACTGGGATGCTTGGAACCGACGGCAGCGCCTGCCGCCGGCGTTGAGGTCAGAGACAGTCCTCGACACGGAAGCCGTCCGGGACACCGTCGCGCCCCTCCAGCACCAGATCGGCCATGACCTCGGCGACCTTCGGCGCCATGCCGAAGCCGATCTTGAAGCCGCCGTTGGCGACGAACTGGCCTGCACGCCCCGGCCAGGGACCGAGAACCGGAGCGCGGCTCTTCGCCCGCGGCCGCACGCCGGCCCAGCGTTCGATCACCGCCGCATCCCGCAGGGCGGGGCAGAGCGCGCGCGCCCGTTCGATCAGCACGTCGAGATGCCCGTCGGTCGTGAGCGGGGCGTCGAACGACGCCTCCGCGGTCGACCCCACCGCCACCGTCCCGTCGTGGTGCGGCACGATGTGAAGCCCCTCCGCGAAGATCTGCGGGCGTGAAGGGGCAGGCGGCGCTC
>NZ_WBUS01000041.1 GCF_008933605.1 Albidovulum sp. | reverse complement strand
GTGAACCGCGGTCGCCCCGGTCTCGGCAACGAGGCGAAGCAGCGCCTCGCGCGCCGCCCCCCGCCGCAGGATCAGCCGCGCCCCCCGCGCCTCCAGCGCCGCGGCGAGGGCCCCGATCCCCTTCGCCAGCCGCCATGTCGCGGCCGCGCCCAGCCTGTCGACCGTCTCGTCATGCAGGAAGACCGGGATGACCGGCCGCCCGGACGCCACGGCGGCAGTCAGCGCCGCATGATCGCCGAGCCTCAGATCGCGCCGGAACCAAAGGATCACCGGAGCGTCGTCTGCAACGTCTTTCATCGTGGTCCAAACACTCCGGGTCTCCGGGGGCGGCGCCCCCGGGGCTCGATGTCAAAGCACCCTATCCAGCGCTGCGATCAGCCGCGCCACGTCCTGCGCACTCGTGTAGTGCACTATCGACATACGCAGGACGCCCCGGCCCGGATCAATTCCCATCGCCGAAAGCGGCCTGACCGCGTAGAAGTCGCCCGCCCAGCAGTTGATGCCCTCCGCGGCAAGCGCCACCGACACCGGCTCGGCCGCGCGCCCGAGATCCACCGCAACGGTGGGTGCCCGCCGCGCCGCGTCCGCCGGCCCGAGAAGCCTGACATCGTTGCGATCCTTCAGGTAGTCCAGAAGCGGCTGGCAGATCGCCACCTCCTGGGCCCGCATCAGGTCGTGGACCCGCGCGGCACGCCTGCGCGCCTCCGGCTCGGGCGCGAAGTGGTGGTCATGGAGCGCGTCGAAGTAATCCGCGATCCCGGCCGAGGCCGCGACCTGCGCATGGTCGGGTCCGGCCGGCGTGAAACGCTTGTAAAGCGTGTCGCCGTTGAACCAGTGGCCCTGGTTCGGCAGCCGCATCCCGAGATCCTCGCGGATCGCCATGATCCCCTGGTGCGGCCCGTAGGTCTTGTAGGCGGAAAAGAGGTAGATGTCGGCACCGAGCGCGCCCACGTCCGGAATCCCGTGCGGCGCGTAGCTCACCCCGTCGACGCAGGTGACAGCGCCCGCGGCATGGCTCAAGCCGCCGATCTCGGCCACCGGGTTTATCTCGGCCACGACGTTCGAGCAATGCGGGAAGCAGACGAGCCGCACCCGTCCGTCGGCCAGCAGGGGCGCAAGCCGCGCGGGGTCGAGATGGCCGGTCGCGGGGTCGATCTTCCACTCGCGGACCTCCAGCCCCTCCTCCGCCAGCCGGCGCCATGGGCCGGAGTTGGCCTCGTGGTCCTGATCGGTCACGACGATCGCCTCGCCGGGCTTCAGTTCGCGGCGGAAGGCCTGGGCGAGAACGTAGGTATTCGCCGTGGTGGAGGGACCGAAGCTCAGTTCATGCGTCCTGACCCCCATCATCGCGGCGAGACGGGACCGCGCCTCGTCCATCTCCGCGCCACCGGCCTCGGCGGCGGCGTAGGGCGCGTAGGGCTGCACCTTCCGTTCGCGGTAGAAGCGGGTGAGCCGGTCGATCACCGGCGCGCAGGCGTAGGAGCCGCCGGCGTTCTCGAAGAAGGCCCGGTCGGCGAGACCGGGAACCGAGAACGCGGGAAACTGGGCGCGGACGAAATCGAGGTCGAGTTGCATCTGGTCTCCGAAGGCAGGTCACGGGCGCCACCCTGCCCCGCCCGCGCCGCATCCGCAACTCCCCGCACCGTGCGGCTTGCCCGGCCAGGGCAGCGCCCCTATATTCATCCCGTCCGGGGCGACCCGGACTATGGACATAAACGCGCTCGTAATAAGCGGTTCGGACCCGGGGGCGGTACCCGGCGGCTCCACCATCCTCCCGGCGTTGCGGGACTTAGGGGCCGAAACAGGATCGACGAACGTCTAAAGGGGTTTGCTTTGTCCCGGCGGGGTGCCACCGTTATCGGTCCGCAAAGTACAGTTGCCAACGACAACCGTGCTCCGGCAATGGCTCTGGCTGCGTAAGCAGTTCGGGTCGCCGAAACTAAGTCCTTGCGCTTAGCCGCGCAAGGCGGGGTTCGCAGGCACCTGGCAACAGAAGCCTGCACTTCCCCGCCTTCCTCCCTTCCCCTCCCGCGTTCACGCTTCGTGAGGACCGCGCGCCTAGGATGGCCTGCGCAACCTGAACAGACGGAGGGTCACGGATGACGAATCTCGACATCCTCAGGGAATGGTATCGCCGGGTCTGGATCGAGGGCGACCTCTCGGCCATCGACACCTATTTCGCGCCGAGCGGCGGCGCGGAGGGAATCATGGCCGACGGCCAGGTCAGCGCGGAGGACTTCCGCGCCTTCGTTCCTGCCATGCGCGCCCACGTGCGCGAACCCTCCTTCGAGATCGCGCGCAGCATCGAATGCGGCGAATGGGTCTGGGCCCACCTCGTCGTGCGGGCGACGACGGCGCGGGGGCTCGACCCGATCACCGTGACCGGACAGGTGGCCTGCCGGATCGTCGACGGTCGCATCGCCGAGGCCTACAACGCCTTCGATTTCATCCCCTTCTTCGAGCAGGCCGGGCTGCTGCCACGCGATGCCTTCCTGCTCCTCCTGTCGGGGGAGCGGCTCGGCCCGGCCTGACCTGCGGGCCTGCCACGGGGCCGGTGCGCGGCCCTTGCCCAGTGCCGGCATGGCCGCCATCATCGGTCCATGGCACGCAGGGCATTGATACTGGCGGCCGGCCTCGGCCTGCAGCTTCTGCGGGCGGCACCAGCTGCCGCCTGCGACGTGGCGCTCCTGCTCACCATAGACGTCTCCGGCTCCATCGACCGCGGCGAGTACCGGCTCCAGGTGGCGGGCCTCGCCGCCGCGCTCGACGATCCCGAGGTCGCCGAGGCGCTCCTTCTCGGCCAGGCGGCGCTCGGCGTCGTGCAATGGTCGGGGACCGGCAGGCAGACCGTCTCGATCCCGTGGCGGCGGATGCTGTCGCCTGCCGAGGTCGCCGATTTCGCGCGCCGTGCCCGCGACCTGCCGCGCGCCTATACCGGGTCGGACACTGCCGTGGGCGAAGCCATCGCCTTTTCCGTCGACCAGTTCGCCGCCGTCTCCGACTGCCGCCGCAAGGTCATCGACATTTCCGGGGACGGGCCGCAGAACGCGGGCGCGGCGCTCGGTCCCGCGCGCGGCGCCGCCGCGGCGGGCGAAATCGAGATCAACGCCATCGCCATCGAGGACATGGGCCGCGCCAGCCCGATCACCGAATTCTACCGCCGCTATGTCGTCACCCGGAACGGGTTTGTCGTCACCGCGCGCGGCCTCGCCGACTACCCCCGCGCGATCCGCGAGAAGATCCTGCGCGAGGTCGCCAAACCGCTCGGCTGAGCCTTGACGCGGTGCCGATCGGGTGAGACCATGCCGCATGGGGTTCGCGACCCGCCCCGTGAGGCCACGGCCCAAGCGTCGCATCCTTCAACCCGCCGAAAGGATGCCCCATGCCTGGCTTCGCAACCATAACCTGCGCCCAACTCGCCCGCCTGATCGGAACGCCCGAGGCGCCCGCCGTCGTCGACGTGCGGACCGAGGAGGATTTCGCCGCCGATCCGCGCCTGATCCCCGCCTCGCTGCGCGAGCCCCATCACCGGATCGCAGACCTCGCGCCGGTGCTCGCCGGGCGCGCCGTCGTGGTCGCCTGCCAGAGGGGGCGCAAGCTCTCCGAAGGCGCGGCCGCCCTCCTCCGCGCCCGCGGCATCGCGGCCGAATCGCTCGAGGGCGGCACGCTCGCTTGGGTCGAGGCCGGGCTGCCGATGATTCCCGCCTCAGCCCTGCCCGCCACGCACCTCTGGGTCACCCGCCAACGGCCCAAGATCGACCGCATTGCCTGCCCCTGGCTGATCCGCCGCTTCATCGACCCGGCGGCTGAGTTCCTTTTCGTCGCGCCGCCGGAGGTCATCGCCGTGGCCGAGCGGTTCGCGGCCACGCCCTTCGACGTCGAGGGAGTGCCGATTTCGCATCGCGCGGAGCGGTGCAGCTTCGATTCGCTTCTCGACGACTTCGGGCTGCACAGCGAGGCGCTCGACCGGCTCGCGCTGGTTGTCCGTGCCGCCGACACCGACCGGCACGACCTGAGCCCACAGGCGGCCGGCCTGCTGGCGGTCTCCGTCGGCCTGTCGCGCCAGTATCGCGACGACCTCGCCCAGCTCGAAGCGGGGATGGCGGTCTACGACGCGTTCTACCGCTGGGCGCGGGACGGATACGATGAGGGTCACGACTGGCCCGCGGGACGGCGCGCATGAGGCCCGACGAAACGCCCTTGCGGGTCTTCGGCCGCATCGGCCTTCTCTCCTTCGGCGGGCCGGCCGCGCAGATCGCGCTGATGCACCGCGAGCTCGTCGAGCGGCGCTCCTGGCTGAGCGAGCCGGAGTTCCTGCGAGCGCTCTCGTTCTGCATGCTCCTGCCGGGACCGGAGGCGATGCAGCTTGCGACCTACGCCGGCTGGCGGCGGGGGGGCATCCCCGCCGGGCTCCTCGCGGGCGGGCTCTTCGTCCTGCCCGGGGCCGCGGTCGTGCTAGCGCTCGCCGCGCTCTATGCCGCGTTCGGCACGCTGCCGGTCGTCGCCGCGCTCTTCCTCGGCGTCAAGGCGGCGGTGGTGGCGATCGTGATCGAGGCGCTGGTGCGCGTCGCGCGCCGGGCGCTCGCCGGCCGCCGGGAACGGCTCCTGGCCGTGGCGGCCTTCGCCGGAATCTTTGCGCTCAACCTGCCATACCCCCTCATCGTCGTCCTCGCCGGCCTTGCCGGGGCCCTCTGGCTGTCCCGGCCGCCCAACCTGCCCGCCCCCGTGCCGCCGCATCCCCGCTTCGCGGCGATCACGGCGACCGGGCTCGGCCTCTGGTGGGCGCCGGTCCTGCTCGCTGCTGCGGCGGGGGCCCCGTTCCTCACCGCCGTCGGGCTCTATTTCTCCAAGCTCGCCGTCGTCACCTTCGGCGGCGCCTATGCGGTGCTCGCCTACATGACCCAGACGGTCGTTCACGACTTCGGCTGGCTCACGACCCCGCAGATGATGGATGCCCTCGGCCTTGCCGAAACGACGCCCGGCCCGCTGATCCTCGTGACGGAGTTCGTGGCCTACCTCGCCGGTCACGGCGCCGGCGGACCGGGCCTCGGGCTTGCGGCGGCCGCAATGGCCCTCTGGGTCACCTTCGTGCCCTGCTTCCTCTGGGTCCTGGCGCTGGCCCCCATCGTCGAGTGGATCGCCACCCGTCCGCGACTCGGGGCGGCGCTCAAGGGCATCAGCGCAGCGGTCGTCGGCGTCATCGGGACGCTGGCGGTCTGGTTCGCGATGCATGTGTTCTTCGCCACCACGGAGCCGTTCGCACTCGGCCCGCTGTCGGTGACCCTTCCTCACCCCGCCTCGCTCCAGCCGTGGCCGCTCGGAATCTCGCTCGTGGCCGGCTGGCTCCTGCTCGCCCGGCACTGGAACCTCGTCGCTGTCCTCGCCCTCTCGGCGCTCGCCGGCCTTGCCGCCGCGTCCTTCGGCTGAGACCGCGGCACGGCAATGGCTCGGAGCCCTTCCTTTCCGATCCGAATCCCTTATGCTGACCCCACGCAGCCCGGGATCATGCCCATGACCAAGTCCATCGACTACGGCACGCTGATGCATCGGGCCATGCGCGGTCTGATCCACGACGTGCTCGAACAGGTCGAACGCGCAGGACTTCCGGGCGAGCATCACTTCTTCATCACCTTTGACACCCGCCAGCCCGGCGTGGAACTCGCCGATTGGTTGCGCGAACGTTATCCCGAAGAGATGACCGTGGTGATGCAGCACTGGTACGAGGACCTGGAGGTGGACGACGGCGGGTTCGGCATCACCCTCAATTTCGGCGATTCCCCCGAACGGCTCTACATTCCCTTCGACGCGATCCGCACCTTTGTCGATCCTTCGGTCGAGTTCGGCCTGAGATTCGAGACGGCCGAGGCCGACGAGGAGGACGAGGACGACGAAGAGGAAGCCGAGGCCACGGATGCGGCCGACGGCCGCCCCGAGGCCGAGGTCGTCAGCCTCGACAAGTGGCGCAAGTAACCCGCCGGCGCTTTCCCGCGGCCGTTAACGCCATCGTTCTTGGCCGGCGCGGCGGAATCGCATAGCAAGTGCGCGACTTCCCTCACGACGGACGCTCGCCATGACCCAGACCCGCACCGAGACCGACAGCTTCGGCCCGCTCGAAGTTCCCGCCGACAAGTACTGGGGCGCGCAGACCCAGCGGTCGATCCAGAACTTCCCCATCGGATGGGAACGGCAGCCCGTCGCGATCGTCCGGGCACTCGGGGTGATCAAGCGGGCCGCGGCCGAAGTGAACATGGCGACCGGCAAGCTCGATCCGGTGATCGGCAAGGCCATGGTGCGGGCGGCGGCGGAAGTCGTGGCTGGGCAGCATGACGACAACTTCCCGCTCGTCGTCTGGCAGACCGGATCGGGCACCCAGTCGAACATGAACGCGAACGAGGTCATCTCCAACCGCGCGATCGAGATTCTCGGCGGCACGATGGGCACCAAGAAGCCCGTCCATCCGAACGACCACGTGAACATGGGCCAGTCGTCGAACGATACCTTCCCGACCGCAATGCATGTCGCCATCGGCATGATGGCGCGCGACGTGCTCCTGCCGGGGCTGAGGAAGCTCCACGCCGCGCTCGCCGCAAAGTCTGAGGAGTTCCGCGACATCATCAAGATCGGCCGCACCCACACGCAGGACGCGACCCCCCTGACCTTGGGCCAGGAATTCTCGGGCTACGCCAAGCAGGTCGAGAACGGCATCGGCCGCGTCGCGATGTGCCTGCCCGCGATCTACGAACTGGCCCAGGGGGGCACGGCCGTCGGCACCGGGCTCAACACGAAGAAGGGCTGGGACGTGGCCATCGCGGCGAAGATCGCCGAGATCACCGGCCTGCCCTTCGTCACCGCGCCGAACAAGTTCGAGGCGCTCGCCGCCCATGACGCGATGGTGATGTTCTCGGGCGCGCTGAAGACCGTGGCCGCCTCGCTCTTCAAGATCGCCAACGACCTCAGGCTTCTCGGCTCGGGCCCCCGCTCGGGCCTCGGCGAACTGATCCTGCCGGAGAACGAGCCGGGATCGTCGATCATGCCCGGCAAGGTCAACCCGACCCAGGCCGAGGCGCTGACGATGGTCTGCGCCCATGTCATGGGCAATGACGCCGCCGTGGGTTTCGCCGGATCGCAGGGGCACTTCGAGCTCAACGTCTACAACCCGATGATGTCCTACAACGTGCTGCAGTCCATGCAGCTTCTGGGCGATGCGGCCGCATCCTTCACCGACAACATGGTCGTGGGCACCGAGGCCAATGTCGCGCGGATCGACCGGCTCATGAAGGAAAGCCTGATGCTGGTGACGGCGCTGGCCCCGACGATCGGCTACGACAACGCGACCAAGGTCGCCAAGACCGCGCACAAGAACGGCACGACGCTGCGCGAGGAGGCCATCGCGCTCGGCTTCGTCGACGGCGAGACATTCGACCGGATCGTTCGGCCCGAACTCATGGTCGGCCCCGAGGACTGAGGCGCGCGATGGCAGAACTCGTCAACCTGCGCGCCGCCCGCAAGGCGCGGGAGCGCGCGAAAGCCCGGGCCGAGGCGGATGCTAACGCCGCCCGCTTCGGCCGCACGAAGGCGCTCAGGGCGCTGGAGAAGGCAAGGGCCGACCAGGCGCGGGCGCTGCTCGACGGTCTTCGCCTCGGCGGCGGCGGGCGCGAGGAGCCGGCGGCGTGAGCCGGCCGGTGAAGCGCTCGCTCACGCTGAACGGCCACCGCACCAGCGTCTCGCTGGAAGAGGAGTTCTGGCGCGCCTTCCGCCGCATCGCGGAGGCGCGTGGCCTGCCGGTGAACGCGCTCGCGGCCGAAATCGACGCGGATCGCGGCGCCTATACCGGCCTCGCCACGGCAATCCGCCTTTTCGTTCTGAAGGATCTTCAGGCCCGCGTGCCGCCGCGATAGCGCGCGTCAGTGGCGCACGAAGGTCGCCGCAAGCGAGGGGTAGAGCGCCGCACGGATGCGCCGCGCCAGCGACCGCTCCTGCTCCTCCCGCACGGTCAGGGCGGACCTGCGCCGGACCCGGTCGGCAAGCTCGCCGTGGAAAAGCGACTGTATTTCCTCCCGCGAGAGCGTCGGGACCTCCGCCACGGGCTCGGCGTTCGTATTGCCCCCCCCTGTGCGCCAGGCCGGCACCGCAATGCGGAACGAGGCCGGAACCGGCAACACGGACATGAGCGTACCCGGCATGGCGACAGCCAGGGACTTCATCGACATGGCATCCCCCCGAACAAGGCACAGCTGAATGAGCAGGTTTCAGCCGATTTCCCGGATCTGACCGAATGAGCAGTTTACGGCCGAGCACTGTTTACTATGGAGAACGAATCGCCCCCCGACCATGTGAAAATGCACTGTATTTTCCCCAGCGATCAATTCAAGGTTGCGTTTCAGGTTTGTTTCATGTCGCTCACGGAAGGTGACGTGGCGTCACGTGGCGTGATCCGGAGCCGGATTCCATCGCGCGAGCGCACCGTCAGCTGCGCGACCGGCACCACCGGCGGGCCATCTGCGGGTTGGAAGCGGAACGCACGGACGAGAAGCGCGAGGATCAACGGACCCTCCGCCATGGCGAAGCCGGCGCCGGGACAGACGCGTGGCCCGGCAGAGAACGGGATATAGGCTTGGCGCTGGCAGGCGCGGCCGTTCTCCGTCTCCCACCGCGCGGGGTCGAAGCCATCGGGGTTGTCCCAGAGCCGCTCGTGCCGGTGCAGGTGCCAGGGGCTGATGACAACCTGAGCGCCGGGGGCGAGGACCCGGCCCCGGAACGTCTCCGCCGCCCTTGTCTCGCGCACGAACATCGGCACGGGCGGATAGAGCCGCATCGCCTCGCGGAAGACGGCGCGGGCGAGCTTCAGCCGGCCGAGCGCCGCGAAATCCGGGCCGGCGCCGAGCGCCCCTGCCGCTTCCTCCGCGACACGCTCCTGCCAGCCGGGAAAGAGCGAGAGGAGAAAGATCGACCAGCCGAGCGCCGACGCCGAGGTCTCGTGCCCGGCGAGGAAGAAGATCGCTACCTGGTCGACCATCTCGGCGGTGGAGAAACGGGCGCCGGTCTCCGCGTCGGGCGTCGTCATGATCTTCGTCGCCAGGTCGTCGGGCGCGGTGCCCGCCGCGATCTCGGCCGCGCGCCGTTCCGTCAGCCCGGCGATCAGCGCGCGGATCCGTGCCGCCGTCGCCCGGGTCTCGCGGCGGTGGAAGCGCGGCACCCAGGCCGGCAGCGGCAGGAGCGCGCCGAGATTCACGACGGGCGCGGCGCGCTGATGCGCGCGGAAGGCGGAGAAGACGGCCGAGGCGGTGGCATCCTCGATCGGAATCGAGAAGAGCGCGCGGAAGATCACATCCGCCGCGACGTGCGACATTTCTTCTTCGATCTCAATTGCTTCCTGACCTGTTCTCATGCCGATCCGGGTGACGGCTGCCTGCCCCGCGGCCCACATCTCGGCAAAGCTCTCGCGCACGCGCCCGCCTTCGAACGCCGGGTCGATGATGCGCCGCTGGCGCGCCCAGGTCTCGCCGTTCGTGATGAAGACGCTGTCGCCCAGAAGCGGCTTCAGCCCCTCGCGGATGCGGTCGGACTTCGGGAAGTCCATCGGCCGGCCCTTGAGCACGAGATCGACGAGCGCGGGATCGTTGCAGAGGTAGGAGCGGAAGAAGGGCGTGCGGAACTCGGCCATCCAGGCACGGTAGAGCCGCGCCGGCTGGGCCGAGAGGATGTCGGCACGGAAGAGCCTGAGGTAGCGCCAGAGCGTCACCCTG
This sequence comes from Albidovulum sp., assembly GCF_008933605.1. Lineage (GTDB taxonomy): Bacteria > Pseudomonadota > Alphaproteobacteria > Rhodobacterales > Rhodobacteraceae > Albidovulum. Next base: position 13,410 of record NZ_WBUS01000041.1, on the reverse strand, counting down.
TCGGGCCGCGGCGCGGGTTTCGGCGGGATCATGCGGCCTGCCCGTAGGGATTGAGCGGCGTCTCGATCCGGCTCTGCGAGGGCGCCCTGCCCCGGTAGCGTGCGGCGAGCGTTAGGGGGCCGGCGGTGATGCGGAAGTAGTCGTAGTCCCCCGGCCGGTCGAAGGCGCAGAGATACTGGAAGTGCAGGCGGAAGAAGCGCCAGCGGAGCGTCCGCCAGCGCTCGGGGCTCAGGGTCCGCGTGAAGGCCGCCGAGACGACGAGCGGCCAGCGCTTGTCCGGCGGCGCCACGCCCGAGACCGCGACCGGATCGCAGAGCGCATAGGCACAGCCGTCTCCCGGCGCGGTCACGTCGACCCAGGCAAGTTCCTCGCGCGACGAGAGAAACGCGAGGTCGCGTCTGAGATCGTCGGCGCCGGGCAGAAATGACACCATCGGCACCACCTGCCCGAGCGAGAGAAAGCCGAGCGCCGGCCCCTCCGCGGGCACCCTGCCCGACCGGATCAGGTCAGCGAGCACCGTGACGGCGAGGTGCGCGCCCGAGGAATGGCCGACGACCAGCACCTCGTCCCAATCCTCCGAGACCGCCGCCGCGATCCGGTCGGCGAAGGCGGCGAGCCGCGGCCGCAGCGGCGGCGGCACGGCACCGCGCGCGCTCGCGCTGAAGGCGTAGTCGTGCATCAGGTACCAGGCGAAGATGCGGTTGTCGTGCCGGCGGAACCGCCGCAGGAGCATGACCGCGGCCAGCGATCCGAGCGAAATCCCGGCAAGTGTTGACACCGCCCACGGCATGTCCGGCCAGATCGCGGACCCCGCCCGGGCCACGAGCGCGAAGAGGGCTCCGCCCGCCGCGAGCGCCAGTGCCGCCTGCAACATCAGGAAGGCGACGGGATAGAGCGCGGCAATCGTCGGCCCCTTCCTCAGACGGGCCAGGCGGAAGAGCGCCCCGGAGGCAAAATAGATCCAGGCCGTGCGGGCGAGCTGGCCATAGGTGGCGGCGATGCTCCTCCCCATCGAGGCCGCCACGATGTCGGCCCAGGTCAGCACCTCGATCTCCGTCTCGACGCGCGCGCAGCCGTCCAGGTAGGTGACCTGCCATCCGGTGGGCCCGCCCGCCCGCAGGTCCAGCGCATAGCCGCTGATCCGCGCCTGTTCGGTACCCTCCTTGCGGTAGAGCTCACGGTATCGGCGGGGCGGAAACGGGTCGTATCCGGGGATGTAGAACACCCGCCGCCGTCCGACCCTGTCTGCCCTTCGCGCCATGCCGGCCCGCGTCCCCGCTGCTTCGCGTGGATGCTAGCGGATGGAAAGGGCGAAACAAGGGCGGGCGGCGGGGTGCGCCGGGATAGATCAGAGGTCCTGCCCCGCCATCACGCCGCCCGCGGCGCGGCCGAGTTGGCGCGAGACGTCGGTGAAGGCGGCATCGAAGCCCGCGAAGAGCGCCCGGTTCAAGGCCTGGCCCTCGTCGGTTCGGGAAAAGGCAAGGTAGTCGCGGATCTCGGCCTCGCTCAAGGGCGCGTAGGCCATGACGAGATAGGACCGGATCCAGAGGTCGGTTTCCTCGCGTATCGAGTCCTCCTGGCCCCAGATTTCGGCGATGATCTGGTCGTCGGTCAGCCCGTCCTTGAGCAGGCCGGCATCGCCGAGACCCTGGTAGAAGGCGTAGTTCGCGTTCATCGCGCCCACGACGTTGGCCTCCACCAGGTCGTTCGCGTCCACGAACTCGTCGATGAGGCCGGTCTTCGCCTCGCCGGCGGCGGCAAGCTCCTGGTACTTCAAGCGGCTGGCGTCCTCGACGGCCTGGTCGAGAAGGGCGCGGCGGCCGGAGATTTCCAGCGTCGTGACCTTGCGGCCGAGCGGACTCTCGAAGAAGGCTGCCATCGCGGCCACGTCGGCCTGCGACTTTTCAAGCTCCGCCTCGAATCCGTCGCCGAAGATCGGCACGATCCGCTCCACCGCGTAGATGCCGGCCACGGCCCGCTGCCAGGCTGCTCCCCCCGCCCCCGGGAACATGTCGGCCTCGATCTCGGCGCCGTAGGCCCGCCCTTCCTCGCTCATCACGGCGAAGACCTCGCCGATGCGAAGCGCCGTCTCGAGCCTTGCGACATCCCCCTCCGCCGCACTCGCGGCGCCCGAGGCCAGCGAAAGCGCCAACGCGGCCGGGGCACAGATGCGGGCGAACATGGCGGATCCTCCTGATCGATGCCCAAGAGGTAATGGTCCGGCCGGAGACTGCCAAGCGGCGGGCGAAGATTCTCCGCCGTCGCGCGGATCGCCGCCGCCGCCCGCCATTCGATTTGCCCGCGTGATCGGGGCCAACTGCCCAGAAAAAAACGTGTTGCACTGCCCGGCGCCTGCAGATAAATCCCGCCTCCACGACGACCGCAGGCACGGAGAGGTGGCAGAGTGGTCGAATGCGGCGGTCTCGAAAACCGTTGTGGGTGCAAGCCCACCGTGGGTTCGAATCCCACCCTCTCCGCCATCCTTCGACCGCCAGCGGGATCCGACGGTGCGATCCGACTACCTCTCGGCAGGCGAGCGTCCCGCATGTCCCCATAGGGCGGCTCCCAGCGCCACGCCTGCGACGCAGGCCGCAACCGCAAAGGTGATGCCGAGCCCGCTTCCTTCGGCTTCGCCGAAACCAAAGGCTACGGCCAGGCGCGGTCCTGCCGCATAGAGCGCTGCCATCGCAGACGCGCCGCAGATGAGCCCAATGTTCCGCGACAGGCCCAGGAGGGCGGATGTGACGCCCCTCTGGTCCTGCGCTGCCCTCTGCATGATCGCGGTCGTGTTGGCCGCCTGGAACATCGCATAGCCGAAGGTGATGACAACCAGCCCTGCCGTGTAGCCGCCGACCCCGAACGGGCCCGGCAACGCCGTCAGCATGAGGCATCCGGTCACCACCGAAAGAAGCCCGGCGACGATCACGGGGAAAGCGCCGAGGCGATCGACAAGACGACCTGCCGGCACGCCCGTCACGGCCGCGACCGCCGGGCCGACCGACATCACCATCCCGGTCCCGACCGGGTCGAGGCCGAGGATTCCGCCTAGGTAGAACGGACCGACGACAAGCGTCGCCATCACGATGGCCGAAACCAGCATCAGCGATGCCAGACCCGTGCCGAGGACACGTTCACGCAGGAGGCCCAGCCGAACCAGCGGCGCCGGCGCCCGGTTCTCGGTCAGGACGAAGGCCGCGAAACCGAGGGCCGACATGACGGACAGCGCCAGCAATGCGGGGCCGGACATCCTGCTGCCCAGGGTGAAGATCCCCGAGAAGGCGCCGAGGGAGAGTGCCAGCAGCGCCAAGCCCGGGAGGTCGAACCCGGTCGACTGTCGCGCGGACCTGACGTCAGCCGGAAAGAGCGCGCCGCCCGCCAGGACCGCGACCGCGCCCATGGCGGCCATGACCGCAAACACCGACGGCCAGCCCCAGGCAGCGATCAGCGCGCCGCCCGCCGTGGGGCCGAGCGCCGTCCCGACCGCCGATATCGTGCCGAGCAGACCCATGGCGCTGCCGGTGCGATCCTTCGGCACGAGATCGCCGACCATTGCGACCGTCAGGGTCATCATGACCGCGCCGCCAATGCCCTGAACGGCCCGGGCCGCGATCAGGATCGAAAGGCCGGGCGCAAGGCCGCCGACGGCCGAGGCTGCGGAGAACAGCGCCATTCCGGTCAGGAGCAGGCGGCGGCGCCCGACGAGGTCTCCCAGACGCCCCACTCCGACGATCAGGCTGGTGGCGGCGAGAAGATAGCTGATCACCACCCACTGCACGTCCGCCATGGTTGCGTCGAACGCCCTCGCGAGCGTCGGGAGGGCGACGTTCGTGATGCTGGTTCCGAGGGAGGGAAGAAGCATCGCAAGCGACAATGCGGCGAGCCGCGGTCCATATGCTCTCTCTGGTGCAAGCGCGATCTCCAACATCATCGCACCTGCGCGGGCGACTTCACCAGCGCTCCCACGAGGCGCCGGGCGAGAGGTGCGACGAAAAGAACGGTCGGGAAGGCGACGAGCCATGACGGAAGCCAGGCGCCGAGCCAGAGAGTGACGAACCCGTCGGCAAGCCCTGCGTTGCGCAGGGTCGCGATGCCCGACACGATGAGGGACATAAGGGCCGAAAGGACAAACCCGAACAGGACCGGGGCGAAGCGGGGTGACATCTTGGTCTCCTTGGTTGTTGCTCCCGGACACCTAGCCGTACTTGGGTCATTGCGAAACGCGCAGCGTTAGCATCTAATCGTTGCGTCAAACGCCATGTGTCGCGAGGCCCGGGATGCCCGACCTGAACCTGCTGGTGACGCTCGATGTCCTGCTGTCCGAGGGCAGCGTCGCGGGCGCGGCGCGACGACTTCGGCTCAGCCCCTCGGCGATGAGCAGGGCCCTTGCGCGATTGCGCGAGGTGACGGGTGATCCGCTTCTGGTGCGGGCAGGCCGCAGCCTCGTGCCAACGCCGCGCGCCATCGAGATTCGCGGTCAGTTGGGTCCGATCGTGGAGGGCGCGAAGGCCGTACTCCGGCCGGCCGAGGCACTGGACCTGGCACGGCTGTCGCGCCGTTTCATCCTGCGCAGCAGCGAGGGCTTTGCCGAGACCTTCGGACCACAGCTTCTGTCGCGGGCCGCGGCGCAGGCGCCCGGCGTGACCCTCCGGTTCCTGACAAAGCCCGACAAGGAGAGCGCGCCCTTGCGCGAAGGCGAGGTCGACCTGGAGACCGGCGTGATCGACGCCGCGACGGCACCGGAACTCCGCGCCGGCCCGCTCTTCCGTGACCGCTGGATCGGCGTAGTCCGCGGCGACCATGCCCTTGCCGACGGCCCCGTGTCAGCGGAACGCCTTGCCGCATGCGGTCACATCCAGGTTCTGAGGCGCGGCCTGCACAGCGGCGAGATTGACGAGGCGGCGCACGGTGCGGGGATCGAACGCCGGATCTGCGCCGTCGTGAGCGGCTTCTCGACGGCTCTGGCGCTGGCGCGCGATACCGACCTCGCGGCCATCGTTCCGGAACGCCATACCGCGGCGCTGCGGCAGGGATTGTGCAGCTTCGACCTGCCGTTCCACGTCGCACCCTTCACCATCTCGATGCTCTGGCATCCGCGGATGGATGGTGACCAGGCGCATCGCTGGTTTCGGAACCTGGTTCGTGGCGTGTGCGCGGCCGGACCGAAGCTGCCGGTCTGAGCGCCTTGTGGCGTCGCTGTGTCCAGGCCCCAAGGACGGGATGCGGAATGCAACGCGGGCCGATGCTCGGTGTGAAGCGAACCTCAGACGGATCGCCCGAGGTGCCCGCGAGCGATGACTGGCATCGCATGGTCATTGGGAGCGGTCAGCGAAGCGCCGGCGGCCTGCGGCCGCGCAGGATGTACGCGATCGCCTCGAGGATGATCCCGTTCGTATTGACGTCCGAATAGCCCTTCATGCCCTCGCCGCTGGCCGCGAAGACGCCGGGGGAAAAGCCCATGCCGTCGATCCGTGCGCGGGCCCGCACGTGCCTGGCAAGCAGGGTGGCATAGGCCGATGGCCGGGCCGCGACCCAGAGGTAGGCCGCCTTCGAGTTGACGAGCATGGTCTCGTGCCGGAAGGCGGGCGTGTTGAACCGCGCATCGGCGGAAGCGGCGTTCACCGCCCAGCGGTTCTCGACCGAGGTCACGTTCAGGCCCTGATAGGTGAACCAGGGTTCGCGATTGATCGGCGCCTCCGACAGACAGACGAGCCTGCCGGAGCTTTCGTGTTCGCGCGATTGCGCCGCGAAGAGCACATCGGCGAGCAGGTTTGCCGGTTCCGACAGGCCCATCTCGAGCGCCTCGAGAAGCAGCGGTTCGGCGCCGAGCGGACCGAGACCGGCGAGCGCCAGCAGCAGGCGCATGTCGCGGTCGGGGCCCGGCGCCATGTCCGGCACCTCGTAGGGCGAAGCGGCGTCGATGCCGCGGGCGCGGAACGCGCGGGCGGTGTAGTGCGCGCAGTGCGAGCGGAAGCGATCGGCCAGCCGCCCCTTCACGACGGAATGGACATGCCCGTCCTTGACCACTGCGGAGAGATCCCAGCCGGCGATCTTCCGCCCGGCGATCCCGCGCGTCGGCGGATATGCGTCAAGCATGCGCAGCACGCTCAGGAGGCGGCCGGTGTCGCAGGCGTTGAAGTCCTCCGAGAGGGGCGCGCCGGTGTCCGAGGAGATGACTTCGCACGGCAGGCGCAACTCTCCGACGCGGGTGACCGGAAGGGCACGGACGAGAAGCTCGGACCGGGTCACGAAGTCCCTCTCCGGGATCAGCCCGAGTTCGTGCGCCGCCATGACCGCGGCAATCAGGCTCCCGAGGTCCCACATCGTCATCTCGCGGTGCAGCCAGACGCCGTCTTCCTGCACGTCCGCCGTGTCGACACAGAGCCCCGTGGCCGCCACCGAGAAGCGCTCGAAGTAGCTCCAGGCCTGGCGCGCGTCGGCCAGCAGTTCCTCGGCCGAAAGCGCTTCCGGATCGCCCTCGCCGGGCCGGTGGCGGCGCGCGTCACGCAGCAGGCCGAAGACCGGGTCGGGCGAGGTCGTCGTCCGGAAGAAGGTGGGGACATCGACAAGTCTTGTCCCGGGATCGAGCCGGAAACCCTGCAGCGCATCGAGCGTGGCCCGGCGCGCCGGCGCTGTCGCATAGTCGGCGGGGGCGATGGCAAGGACGGCGTCCCGCATCGACGCCCCTTCGGCGAGCAGGCCGGCGGCCTCCGAAACCGGTGTCTCGCCGCGGATGACAGGCCCCCGCCCGTCAAAGGCGGGCGCCGCCCCCGGCACAAGAAGGAGGTCCGCGTCCGCCGCCAGGTCGGTTGTCGCGCGATCGGACCCGGCCGGCACGATCATGCAGTGAAAATCTCCCCCCGGACCCATGTCGGCAGGGCCCGGCGCGCCCTGCCCGGCATTGACAAGCGTCCGACATCCGGCATCGTCATCGCCTCCGGCGCCGCCCGCACCCGCCGGCACGGTTTCGGTGACGTCGATGCCCAGGGTGCGAAGCTCCGCCTCCAGCGCGGCGAGGGCACCCGGGGAGGCTTGCGTGCCGCGCTCGATCCGGAGGGCGACGAGCCGCAACTGATCCGCGCCGAACCAGCGCGCATGCTCGCGCGGAAGCGCGACGAACCGCCGGCCTTCGGCGAGTTCCCGGCCGATGGCATCGACGATCCGCTGCGCGCGCAACCGCACGTCGGGCAGCGGCAGACGTTCGACGCCGGACAGGGAGAGGGCAAGCTGGACCCACCCCGGCCCGGCGAAGACCGACTCCAACCAAGGGGCTGGATCGCCGCGGTCGGCGAGGACCAACCTCGTGGCGCCGCGAAGGCAGACGGTCAGGCCGGCGCATCCCTGCGATGCAACGGACTGCCCGGCTGCAAGCTCCAGGACGTTGCGGATGCCGAGGCAGCGCAGGGCGTCGAAATTCGCGAAGCCCGGCGCGTCGGTGGCAATCGTGACCGGCGCCGACATGGCCGTTGCGGGACCGCCCGCCGGCACGTCGCCCATCCGCGCGATCGCATCGCTGGCTTCCCGGCGCTGGAAGTAGGCCGGAAGCATGTGGACCCCGGGAAGGGACAGGATCGGCTCCACCCGTTCGGGCGCTTCGGCAAGCGTGCGCCGCAGGACGTCGGCCGAAGCGGGGTCGGACCAGGCGGACAGATGCGGAGCCAGACCGAACGGGATCCCCGCGTCCAGGAAGGGCACAAGGAAGGCCCGCAAGCGGTCCGCGCGCGTCGTCGGGTCAATTCCCTCAATGACGACGAACAGCGCGTCGCTTGGCGCGGCGGCGCGGCTCGGGAGCGGCAGGGCCGGAAACAGGATCGACGGCGCGAGGAGCCTCAGGACTGTTCTTCGGTCTAGCTTCATCCGCTCTCCTCGGGCCCGGGATCCGGCCTCGGCCCGCTCGGACCAAACGCCACAGAAACGGCTCAAATCCGTGGTTTCCATTGGAAACGAAGTCTATAGCAGCGAGAACAGGGGCGCACAGGGGCGAATGCGGCCGCTGGCAAAGGCGTCGGGTACGAAGATGGCAGACCGTCACGAGCAGAAGGCCGCCCGGAGACGGTCACACAAGCGCAATCCCGTCTTCCTTGACCCGCTGCATCGTCGCGCACGGTTGATCAGGATCGCGGCCAGCCTCTCGGGCCTGCTGCTCCTCGTCTGGCTGTCCACGGTCGCCATTGGCATCTATTATATTGATATCCTTCCGGAAAACGAGAAGGTCGCCCTGATCCGAACCGGCGCCTCCGACACCGACGGCGTCGCCGCGCGGGCCCCGGCACCTGCGCCCGAAGCGTGCAGCGGCGAGCCGATCGATTCCGCCGCGGCCCTTCCGCAGGACGGCAGCATGACACGCTCGGCCTACCTGCGGGTCTGGCCGGACTGGTCGCTTGAGACGCTGACGGGGCATTGCAGTGGCCTCGACACGATTCTCGCCGAATGGATCGAGATCGATCCCGGGTCGCAGACCGCCACCTGGCTCAGCGAGGCCGGGTCGGACGCCGCCTTGCAGGACCTCAAACGCGCCTCGCCCACTTTGGGACTCGAACTCGTGGCGCTCCTGCCCTTGCCGCCTGCCGAACCCGGGGATGCCTCGGTGCTCGACAGTCCCGCGTCTCGGGCGCGGATTGTTTCCGCCCTGTCGTCAAAGATCGGGACGGGCGTCTATGCGGGCCTCTGCCTCTATCCCCGGCAAGCCGGCCCCGAACATCTTCCTGGCCTGCGCGCGCTGCTGCGCGAGATGACGGCGGCGCTCCCTTCAGGGGTGCGGAGTTGCCTCGTGACCGATGCCGAGGGCGCGCTCTGGCGCGACGGCCGCCTCGTGCAGGCCGTGGATTCGGTCGTCCTTCGGGCGTTCCGCGAGCCGCGAAGCGACACCCGCCCGGGACCGCTCGCCCCGCAGGCCTGGTTCGAAACCCTTCTGGAGGACGCCGCAGCCGCGACAGGGCCGGAAAAACTGCGCGTCGCGCTCGGCTCCTTTGCCGTCATGTGGTCCGGGAGCGCGGCCGAGCCCACCGAGATCGCCTTCGCGGAGGCGATGCGGCTCGTTGCGCGGAATGATGCGGTGATCGGACTGGACGCGGCATCGCTGAACACCCGCTCGCGGTTCGTCGCCGAGGATGGCCGCGCAGCGGAGCTTTGGTTCCTCGACGCGGCAAGCCTGCACAACCAGTTGAAATCCCTGGCAGACCGTGGGGTCGCGGGCACCGTGCTCTGGACCGTCGGGCTCGAGGATCCGGGGGCCTGGACGCTGGTTGCAAGGGGCGCCGGCCCGCAGATCGCCGCGGCGCTGGAGACGGTGTCTTTCCCCGACTACGTCGGCTACGAGGGAACCGGGCCGTTCCGCAGGGTCGCGCAAACGGCCGTCACGGGGGAGCGGAGGTTCTTCCGCGATCCGGGCACGGGTCTCATCAATGGCCTCGTCTATGACCGCGTACCCCGTCCCGTCACGGTTGAACGCTACGGCCATGCCCCCGGAAAGGTCATTGCGCTGACCTTCGACGACGGGCCGGACCCGGACTTCACCGGCGCCATCCTCGACATGCTTGAGGCGAACGGCGTCACGGCCACCTTCTTCGTCATCGGCAGCAACGTCGTGCAATATCCCGGCATCGTGCGGCGCATGGTGGCCGAGGGGCACGAGGTCGGCTCCCACACGTTCTTCCATCCGGAGGATGACGCGCTCGGCCCCGAGCGCGCGCAACTCGAACTCAACGCGCTGCAAAGACTTCTGGCAAGCGTCACCGGGCGGACGACCTACCTCTTCCGGATGCCCTACGGACGTAGCGAGGGCCCGCTGACGGCCGAGGAGGCCGCACAGCAACTGCTGGTCGAGCACGAGGGCCATCTTGTGGCCGGCGCGGACATCGTGCCGCGCGACTGGGAAGGGATGAGCCCGACCGAGATCGCCGACTACGTCCTGGCGCAGGCGGAGGGGGACCAGGGACAGGTGGTCGTGCTGCACGATGCGGGCGGCGACAGGTCCGCGACGGTCGCGGCCGTGTCGATGATGATCGACCGTCTCCGGGCCGAAGGCTACGGCTTCGTGCCGCTCTCGGGCTTTCTCGGTCTCTCGCGCGACGAGGTCATGCCCCTCGCCACGGACCGGTTCACGCCCTTCGACCTTGCCTCCTTCGTCGTCATCGCGGCGCTTGGCCGGTTTCTCGTCTGGATCTTCTGGGCGGGGGTCGCCTACGGGGTGGCCAGATCCCTCTTCGTCCTCGCCCTGGCACTCTTGCGGCGGCGGCATCCCGGGCACCCGGGCGAACCGCCCGGAAGCGTGACCATCGCCATTCCCGCCTACAACGAGGAACTCGTCATCGTCGACGCGATCGCGGCCGCCCTCGCCTCCGACTACCCGGGCATTCGCGTCATCGTCGTCGACGACGGTTCGACCGACGGAACGGCCGCGGCGGTGGAGCGTGCCTTCGCGGACGAGCCGAGGGTCCGGCTGATCCGGCAGGAGAACGGCGGCAAGTGCAGTGCGCTCAACGCCGCCTATGCCGAGGTCAGGACAGAGGTCGTGGTCGCCGTGGACGCGGACACGATCCTCGACCGCGACGCGGTGAAACTGCTCATGGGGCACTTCGCCGACCCGCGGATCGGCGCCGTCGCCGGAAACGTCAGGGTCGGCAACCGCCGGGGGCTTCTCGCGCGGCTCCAGGCGCTGGAATACATCACCGCGCAGAACATCGACCGCCGCGCCGCCGAACGCCTGAACGCGATGCTCGTCGTGCCAGGGGCCATCGGCGCATGGCGCGCCGAGGCGGTGCGCAAGGTCGGGCTCTATTCCGCCGACACGATCACCGAGGACGCCGATCTCACCGTCGCGATCCAGCGCGCGGGTTACCGCGTGGTGTTCGAGGAACGCGCCTTCTCCGTCACCGACGCGCCAGAGACCCTTCCGACCTTCATGCGGCAGCGCCTGCGCTGGTCCTTCGGCATGATGCAGACCGCCTGGAAACACCGCCGCGCGGCGAAGACGGCGCGCGGGGTGGGCTGGTTTTCAATCCCCGATCTCTGGGTGACCGGCATCCTCTTCGGCCTCCTCGCGCCGGTGGCCGACGCGGTCTTCCTCGGCGCACTCGTCAGGGAGGGCCTGAACCTCGCGCAGGGCCTGCCCGTGCTGGCCGATGAGCTGTCGATCTCGATCATCGCCGGATGGGCAGTCCTGCCGCTGATCGACGTGATCGTGGTGTTCACGGCCTTCGGCTACGAACGACGCGAGCAACTGTCGCTCGCCCTGCTCATTCCGTTCCAGCGGCTGCTTTATCGGCCGCTCCTCTACGTCACGGTCTACAGGGCCGTCGGCCGCGCGCTGGCGGGCAGGATCGCGGGCTGGGGCAAGCTCATTCGCTTCACCCGCGTCCAGGGGCCGGCGCGATGAGCGGCCGGTCCCGCGCCAGGACCGTCAGGAAAACACCTGGCAGCCGCCGGTGGCTATCTCGCCTTCCTGGACCGGCAGGTCGCGCGGGGGATTGATGATCGCCGACTGGATTGCGGTGATCCTGCGGGCGCAGGCGTCCGAGGCCTGCGGCGACACGCTCTTGCCGCCGATCCAGATGTCGAGCCACGGGTGCCCGTTGTGCCCGGTGTGGCAGGGGCCGCCCTGCGGTTTGGGCCCGTCGCCGCAGACATCCTCGACGATGGCGTACTTGCGCAGCCTCGGCAGGTAGAACCGCGTGCCCTCCGGGTAGTCCAGCGTCTGCCGGCCAGCGACGATGCTGTGGCCTACCGCGATCGTGATCGGGTCCTTCCAGGTCCCCGTGCCGCCTGCCCGCTGCCGCAGGACCGGCCGGGCAATGGCCGACGATCCGGGCGGCGTGTTGTCCCAGTACGTATATCCGGTAAGGTAGATGGGGAACTGCCGGGACACATCGGCGGTCCGGGCGGCGGCCTGGACCACCATGCCGCCATTCATGTCGATCCCCTGGGCCCGCGAGACGGGAGCCTCGCTGCACGACGCCACGCCCAGGCAGGTCGCCGCGGCCAGATGAAATTTTGCCGGTATCTTGCGCATTCTCTGCTCTCCCCAAGACATTTCAGAAGCTGAATGTATCGGCAATCTGCCATGCGATGGGAGGTGTTCCTAGACCGCAACAGTGGGTTTTCTGTGGCGAAACGATGTCACGTTTCGATCCGTCGTCCGCTGCTCCGGTCGAACAAGTGCATGTTATCATGAGAAAATGCCAGCCTGATGCGGCTCTCGGCGGCCACCTGCGAATGCGGCGAAAGGCTCGCGACAAGCGGATTTCCGCTGTGCCGGGCGAAGACGATCACGTCGGGGCCGGTCAGATCGGCGAAATCCACAGTCACGTCGATGGCGTTTGCCTCCCCCGCATCGGCAAGGTGCAGGTCCTCCGGGCGAAGGCCGAGGAGGACCGGGCGCGGCCCAACGCTCCTGATCGGAAGCGCCAGGCGCTGCCCGGATGCGTCCAGCCGCAATCCCTCCGGACCCAGCGTCGCCTCGAGCATGTTCATCGGCGGCGCGCCGACGAACTCGGCCACGAAGACGGTCGCGGGCCGGTTGTAGATTTCCTCCGGCGTGCCCACCTGTTCGATCCGCCCCGCGCGCATGACGGCGATCCGGGTGGCGAGCGTCATCGCCTCGATCTGGTCATGGGTCACGTAGACAACCGTCGTCCGAAGCAGCCGGTGCAGCCGCTTCAGTTCTGCCCGCATCTCCATCCGCAGCTTGGCGTCGAGGTTGGAGAGTGGTTCGTCGAAGAGGAAGACCTTGGGCTCGCGCACGAGTGCGCGGCCGATGGCGACGCGCTGGCGCTGGCCGCCGGAGAGCTGCGCCGGCTTGCGCTGCAAGAGTTCCTCGATCCTCAGCATCCGCGCGACCTTCTCGATCGCCGCGAGCCGGCGGGCCTTCGGCACACCGCGCATCTCCAGCCCGAAGCCGATGTTCCGCTCGACGGTCAGGTTCGGGTAGAGCGCGTAGGACTGAAACACCATCGCGATGTCGCGGTCCTTGGGGTGCACCTCGTTCATGCGTTTCCCGTCGATCCGGATCTCGCCCGAGGTCGGCGTCAGGAGGCCGGCGATGATGTTCAGGATCGTCGATTTGCCGCACCCGGACGCGCCGAGCAGCACGAGGAATTCGCCATCGGCAAGCGCGAGGTCGATGTCCTTCAGGATCTCGGTGCTGCCATAGGACTTGCTTATGCCGAGGAGTTCGAGCGTGCTCATGCGGAGACCCCGCCGACAGGGGACGGCGCCTCCGCGCCGTAGCGACGGGGCGAGGTCGAGATCGCGCAGGAAGCCGTGTGCACCCCGGCGGCGAGGCAGGCTTCGAGCGGCAGGCCGTCCGCCTCCGCGGCGAGGTAGGCCGCGTTGAAGATATCGCCCGCGCCGATCGTGTCGGCCGCGACGACCCGTGGCGCCGCGACCCTGTGCAGCGGGCCGCCTGCCGCCTGC
>NZ_WBUS01000040.1 GCF_008933605.1 Albidovulum sp. | reverse complement strand
CAAAAGGTCCGCCGCGCCGGGCCCCGCGCGCGGTCTCGGCGGACGGGCTGGCGACGGCGGCGATTGCAGAAAGGACGGATGGATGACGGTGCATTTCATTGGCGCGGGGCCCGGCGCGGCGGACCTTTTGACGCTGCGGGGGCGGGACCTGATCGCGGCCTCGCCCGTCTGTCTCTACGCGGGCTCGCTCGTGCCGGAGGCGGTGCTGGCGCACTGCCCGCCTGGGGCGAAGATCGTCAACACCGCACCGATGTCGCTTGACGCGATCATCGACGAGATGGCGGCCGCAGATGCCGCCGGCCAGGATGTCGCCCGGCTGCATTCGGGCGATCTCTCGGTCTGGTCGGCGATGGGTGAACAGCTTCGCCGCCTCCGCGCGCTCGGCATCGACTATGACGTCACACCGGGCGTGCCGTCCTTCGCCGCCGGTGCCGCCGCGCTGGGTGCGGAACTGACGCTGCCGGGGGTTGTCCAGTCTGTCGTCCTGACCCGCACCTCGGGCCGCGCGACCGCCATGCCGCCCGGCGAAACGCTGGAGAACTTTGCCCGTACCGGCTCCGTGCTCGCCATCCACCTCTCGGTCCATGTGCTCGACAAGGTCGTGAAGGAACTGACGCCGCATTACGGCGGCGACTGCCCTGTCGCGGTCATCTGGCGTGCCTCCTGGCCCGATGAGCGCATCGTCCGGGCAACGCTCGCCACGCTCCGGACGGCGATCGGGGAGGAGATGGAGCGTACGGCGCTGATCTTCGTCGGCCGCTCCATCGGGGCGGAGAATTTCGACGAAAGCAGGCTCTATGCCGGCGATTACGACCGCCGGTACCGCCCCGTCGGCACCCATCCGAGGTTCCCGGACCGCGAATGATCCCCCCCGGCCTCATCATCTCCGCCCCCGCTTCGGGCACCGGCAAGACGACGGTGACGCTCGGCCTTCTGTCCGCGTTCCGGGCGGCGGGCCTGACCGTCCAGCCGTTCAAGAGCGGACCGGACTACATCGACCCGGCCTTCCATCGCGCGGCCTCCGGTCGGGCTTCGGTGAACCTCGACACCTGGGCCATGGGCAGGGACCGGATCGCCGGGGTGGTCGCGGCGGCTGACGGCGCCGACCTGATCCTTGCCGAGGGCTCCATGGGGCTTTTCGATGGCGTGGCGCGGGCGGGCGAGGCCGGGACCGGCGCCTCGGCCGATCTCGCGGCGCTGACGGGCTGGCCCGTCGTGCTCGTCCTCGACGTCTCGGGCCAGGCGCAGTCGGCAGCGGCCGTTGCCCTGGGATTCACCGTCCTGCGCCCCGACGTGGCCATCGCCGGCGTGATCCTGAACCGCGTCGCCTCGCCCCGCCACGAGATGCTGGTCCGGGCAGGGATGGAGGCGGCGGGAATTGCCGTCCTCGGTGCCTTGCCGCGCAACCCGGATGTTTCGGTGCCGGAACGGCATCTCGGCCTTGTCCAGGCCGAGGAGACGCCGGAACTCGACCGGATCGTGGCGGAGGCCGGCACATTCATCGCGGCGAACCTCGATCTCGACGCCTTGCGGGCAGCCGCCGGCCGGACGCAGCTGGACGCCGCCGCGCCCGTGCCTGTCACGCCCCCCGGCCAGCGCATCGCGCTTGCTCGCGATGCCGCCTTCTCCTTCGTCTACCCGCATCTTCTCGACGGCTGGCGGCGCGCCGGGGCGGAAGTCGTGCCCTTCTCTCCGCTTGCTGACGAGGTGCCGGATGCCGCCGCGGACTGCTGCTGGCTGCCGGGCGGCTATCCGGAGCTTCACGGCCCGGAACTGGCCGCGGCGGCTCGATTCCGGCGCGGCTTGCGGCGTTTCGCCGAGACCCGGCCCGTGCATGGGGAGTGCGGGGGATACATGGCGATGGGCGAAGCAATCGTCGACCGCGAAGGGCGCCGGCATGCAATGGCCGGGCTTCTCGGCCTGGTCACCTCGTTCGAGAAGCGCCGGATGCACCTCGGCTACCGGCTGGCCGACCTCGCCGCGCAGATGCCCGGGCACAGACCCGGCGCGCGGCTCAGGGGGCACGAGTTTCACTACTCGACGATTCTCGCCCAACCCGATATGCCGCTGGCGCGCGTTACCGATGCCAATGGCGAGCCGGTGCCCGAAACGGGCTCGCGCCGAGGGCACGCCACCGGCACGTTCTTTCACCTGATCGCGGAGGCGACATGAGAGGCTTCGTAAGTTTCGTCTCCTCCGGCCCCGGCGACCCCGATCTCATGACGCTGCGCGCGGCAGAGCGGTTGCGGACCGCGGATGTCGTGCTGTTCGACGACCTCTCCGCGGGGCCGATCCTCGCGCATGCGCGGCCGGGTGCCGACCTCGTCGGTGTCGGCAAGCGTGCCGGCAGGCCCTCGGCGAAACAGGACCACGTGAGCCGGCTTCTCATCGACTATGCGCTGACCGGGGCACAGGTCGTGCGACTCAAGTCCGGCGACAGCGGCCTTTTCGGGCGGCTCGAGGAAGAGATCATCGCCTGCCGCGAGGCGGGTGTCGGCTACGAGATCGTGCCGGGTGTGCCTTCCGCGATGGCGGCCGCGGCGGCGGCGGGTATCCCGCTGACGCGGCGGCTGACGGCGCGGCGCGTGCAGTTCATCACGGGACACGACGTCACCGGGTCGCTGCCGGAGGATCTGAACCTGGCCGCGCTGGCGGACCCTACGGCGACGACCGTCGTCTTCATGGGCAAGCGCACTTTCGGAGAACTTGCGCGCCGCCTGCGCGTGGCCGGCATGCCGCCGGAGACACCTGCTCTGCTGGCCGAAAGCGTCTCTACGCCGGCCCAGAAGCTTGTGCGCGGCACGCTCGGGACGATGGAGGCGCAGATCGCGGCCGAGGCCGGAGACGGGCCTGCGCTGATTCTCCTCGGCCCGCTGGCAGAGGGCTGAGCCCCGTGGACGCCGTGGTGACGGTGTGCCGGTCCTGCCCGGCCGGGCGCGCGGGCCTGGCGGATGCGCTTCGCGCCGCCATCGAGACGGCCGGACTTGCCGATGCGGTCGGCGAGACAGAGTGCATGTCGGGTTGCGCCCGACCCTCGGCCGTCGCGGTGCGGGCGGTTGGAAAGACGGCCTACCTCTTCGGCGACGTGACCACAGCGGATATCCCGAACCTCATCGCCTTCCTGCGCCTCTATGGCGCGAGCCCGGACGGCAACCTTGCCGATGCGCGCCCGCTCGGATCACTCAGGAACAAGGCGCTGGCGCGCATCCCGGGATGATCAAGGTCGCATCCCGCCCCGACGGCGGCGCAATCCGCCTTGACCCGCGTTTACGAATAGTGACACATGGAGCCTGCATGGTGTCCTGAAGGCGCGAAGCGCCGGGACTGAAACGGGAATGGGGTAGGGTGGACCAAAGGCGGCACCCCAAGCCCCAACCGCCCCCGCGACTGTAAGCGGCGAGCGGCCTTCCTGAAGCCACTGGGGAGCGTTCCCCGGGAAGGCGGAAAGGCCGCAGCGACCCGCGAGTCAGGAGACCGGCCATGCGAAACGGCAACGCGAACGCCGTCGGGTGTGACGGCAGGGAGATGAACATGACCGCGATAACCAAAGCCGCCGCCAAATCCGGTTCGGCCACCCTTTCCATCGTCTTTGTAGCGCTGATCGGCGCCACCGTCCTCTTTCTGGCCGGCCACGCCCAGTCGGCGACGCTGCATGACGCCGCGCACGACATGCGCCACGCGACGGGCTTCCCCTGCCACTGAGGCTGGCGGGACACTGACGATCCGATGATCCGACGCATGCTGGCCGGCGGGCTAATCGCCGGCTTTGCGGCGGGGCTGCTTGCGGCCCTGCTGCATTTCGCGTTCGTCCAGGACCTGATTCTCCTGGGTGAGCAATATGAATCCGGCGCGCTCGTGCATTTCGAGACCTCCGGGGCCGCTCCGGCCGCGACGGGGCATGACCATGCGGCCGGCGAAGCCGCCGGCAGCCATGTTCATGGTGCCGCCGATCCGGGCGCCGAAAGCGCCTTACAGCGCAATGCGCTGACGGTGCTTTTCACCGCGCTGATCTACGCCGCCTACGGCATCCTTCTCGTTGCGGGCTTTGCCGTGGCCGAACAGTTCGGCCGGACGGTTTCGCCGGGCGAAGGCCTGCTCTGGGGCCTTGCGGGGTTCGCGGCCTTCCAACTGGCCCCGGCGATGGGCCTTCCGCCCGAGCTTCCGGGATCGGTCGCGGCCGATCTCGGCGCCCGGCAGATGTGGTGGCTTGCCACGGTGGTCGCCACCGGCGGGGGGCTCGCGCTTCTCGGCTACGGGCGCACGGCCCTTTCGGCGGCCCTGGGCGGGGCGCTCCTGGCCGCGCCGCATGTTGTAGGCGCACCGCAACTCGACCAGTTCTACGGCGTCGCGCCGCCGGAGCTTGCGGCCACGTTCGCGGGCCGGGTGCTCGGTGTCGGCTTCGTGGTCTGGGCGGCACTTGGCTGGTTGGCCGGGCGGCTTTGGTCGAGCGCCTCCGCGTGAATGAACGGCCGCGGGCGCCGGTTCGGCGTCCGCGGCGTCCCGATCCATCCTTCAAGGAGACCATCATGCATATCGAACCGGGTATTGTCGACGGCGCGAAGATCGCGCTGAGCTACGCCACCGCCGCCGCTGCCGGCGGACTGGCCCTTCGCGAAACCTTCAACGCCGCACGCGCAACGGGCGCCGCGCCGGTTCTCGGGCGAGCGGCGATCACCACCGGGCTGGTGCTCACGTTCTTCCAGATTCTTCCGCACTTCCCGGTCGGCGTATCCGAGGTACACTTCATCCTCGGCTCGACCCTTTTCCTGCTCTTCGGCGCGGCACCGGCGGCCATCGGCCTTGCGCTCGGGCTCGTTGTGCAGGGCCTGTTCTTCGCGCCCTTCGACCTGCCTCAGTACGGCATGAACGTGACGACGCTTCTCTTGCCGCTCTTCGCCCTGCACATGCTGGCGCGGCGGATCATCGCGCCCGACACCGCGTATGTCGACCTGCGCTACAGCCAGGCCCTCGCGCTCTCGACCGCGTATCAGGCAGGTGTCGTCGCCTGGGTGGGCTTCTGGGCCTTCTATGGCCAGGGCTTCGGCGCCGCGAACATTGGCGCGGTCGCGAGCTTCGGGGCGGCCTACATGGTGGTGGTCCTGATCGAGCCGCTCGTCGACCTCGCCGTCCTTGCCGCCGCGAAGTCCCTGCGCGATCTGACCAGCGGTGCGCTGTTCGAGCGGCGCCTGCATCGGCTCGCGTGACCCGGGGAACCGCAAGCGCGCGGCCCGTCTTGCGGGCCGCGCGCTTTTGTTGTTGAAGCGCGCCCATGATCGAGCTTCATCTCATCGGCATCGGGACCGGCAACCCCGACCATCTGACGCGTCAGGCGATCAAGGCGTTGAACGCCAGTGACCTCGTCCTGATCCCCCGCAAGGGTGCTTCCAAGGCAGATCTGGCAGAGCTCCGGCGCGAGATCTGCGCCGCGGCCATTTCCAGTCCCACAACACGGATCGCCGAGTTCGACCTGCCGGTTCGGGATGTGGCCAACCCCGACTATCACGCCGGGGTGACGGAATGGCACGACGCCATTGCGGCGATCTGGAAAGACACTATCCTCGCCGAAATCGGACCCAAGGGGCGTGTCGCGTTGCTCGTCTGGGGCGATCCGTCGCTCTATGACAGCACCCTGCGGATTGCCGAAAGGGTGGCGCGCGTGCTGCCGCTCTCCGTGCATGTCGTCCCGGGCATCACTTCGCTTCAGATGCTGACGGCGGCCCATGCGGTGCCCCTCAACGAGGTCGGGGCGCCCTTCGTCGTTACCACGGGGCGTCAGTTGCGCGATCACGGCTGGCCCTCGGACGTGGATACCGTAGCCGTGATGCTCGATGGCGAATGCTCGTTCCAGGCGATCGCGCCCGACGGGGTGACGATCTGGTGGGGCGCCTACCTGGGGATGGAGAACGAACTCCTCCTCTCGGGCCCGCTTTCGGACCTGTCCGAGCGCATCGTCGTGGCGCGCGCGGAGGCGCGCGCGCGCCACGGCTGGATCATGGATATCTATGTTCTCCGCCGCGGCTGAGGCCACGACGCGGGCTCAGTCTCGGCGGATCGTATCGCCCGGTTGAAGCACCGGCGTCAGTTCCACCCGCTCGCCGCCGATGAGACCGCTTTCGCTGTGCCCGGCGATTATTGCCGCCGCCCGCCGCCCGATCTCGTGCCGGCAGGCGTCCATCGTGGCCAGGCGGCGTGGCAAACCTTCCAGGAGATCGACGCCATTAAACCCGGCGAGTCCCAGCTTGCCCGGCACGTCGATCCCGTTCTCGAGACAGTAGAGCAGCCCTCCAGCCCCGATCATGTCATTGGAATAGTACAGGAAATCGAGATCCGGATTGCGCTTGAGGATTGCCTCCGTCATCTCGCGCCCCTTCAGCAAGGCCGACCCGCCAGAGTAGAATTCCCGGTCCGCAAGCTCCAGCCCCGCCTCGGCAAGGCCCGCCTCGAACCCCTCCATCCGCTTCCGCGCCCGGTGGTCGTGCGGCATCTTCGTGCCGAGGAACCCGATCCGGCGATACCCTGCCTTCACGATGGCCCGCGCCATCTCCAGCCCCGCGCGCTTGTGCGAGATGCCGACGACCGAGTCGATCGCCTCGCCGTCCACGTCCATGATCTCGACGATCGGGATGCCCGCGTTCTGGAGCATGGCTCGGGCCGAGTCGCTGTGTTCGAGCCCGGCGATGATGACGCCGGAGGGCCGCCACGAGAGCATCTCGTAAAGCACCGCCTCCTCACGCTCGGACGAATAGTTCGTCACGCCGAAGACGGGCTGAAGGCCACTGTCCTCCAGCTCTTCCGAAATGCCGCTCAGCACTTCCGGAAAGACGAGGTTTGACAGAGACGGCACGACGACCGCGACAAGGTTCACCCGCTGCGAGGCGAGCGCCCCGGCGATCTTGTTCGGAACGTAGCCGAGCCGCCGCGCCGCCTCCAGCACGCGTTCGCGGGTGGAATCGGACACGTCGCCACGATTGCGAAGCACGCGACTTACGGTCATCTCCGATACGCCGGAGGCTTCGGAAACATCGCGCAATGTCAGCGTCCTGCGCGGTTCGGCCTGATTGTTCATTCCCGAAGCATCCCTCGCAGCGAAATATTCTTACTGATTAGCGCCAAAGTCGCGCGGCTCCAAGTGCGGAAGCACACGATGTTTAGCGTTAACAACCCCGGGCCCGGCGGGCCGTCTCAAGCTTCCGTGTGACCGGCAGCAAGATTGCGGAGTCTTGCGGGATCGAGGACGACGACGGTATTGGCGTCGTCGAGCGCCAGGATGCGCCGGCCCCGAAGCTCGGTGAAGGACCGGCTCACTGTCTCCGGCGTCAGCCCGAGGTAGTCGGCGATGTCTGTCCGGTTCATCGCCAGCCGCACCACCTGGTAGCGGCCGAGGGGCTCGGCAATCCGGTCGAGCAGCAGCGTGACGAACGCAGCCGTCCTTTCGAGCGCGAGTCTGCGCCCGATCAGCAGGAAGTGGTCCTGCAACCGACGGATCTCCTGAAGTGCCGCGTCCAACAGGAACTGTTGTCTGTCCGAAGTCCGATCAGGCCCGGCATGATCGGGGAAGCGATGCGCGAGAAGCTCGCACTCCGTTATCGCCTCGCATTCGGTTGTGTGCCGGCCGCAGTCCGGCAGCCCGACGACATCGCCGGGAAAGGCAAAGGAAATGACCTGGCGCCGCCCGTCCGTCTGCATGCGCGAAAGTCGCATCACACCCGTGCCGATCTGGTAGACATGGTGCGCACCGTCGCCTTCATGGAAGAGCGGTTGGCCGAGGCGGAGCCGGCGTGGCATCGGGTCCGAAGGCAAGGTGCGTGGCAGCCTGCGCACGCCGTCCGCATCCTCGAATGGCCGGACCCGTCTGAGCATGGCTGACTGCATGGCGACCCCCCCTGTTGCTTGAGGGAAGGCTGCTATGGCAAGGTAATCGCAGTATCTCGACCAGTGTATCAAATTGTATTCCGCCGCCGTCGGGTTAGGTCGGCACGTTGACACGGATGGGCCGCCATCTATTTCGGAACTGAGCACTGGATGGACACGCGGGGTCGACATGGCCGCTACGAAGATTCTCGTGGTTGACGACGAGCCCGGAGTACGCGCGCTTCTCCGCCGCTGCCTCGAAGGCGACGGCTATGGGGTGATCGAGAGCGAGACTGTCGCGGACGTGCTGACACGGGTGCACGATGGCGGTGTGGACCTCATTACGCTCGATCTCAATCTCGGTGGCGAAAGCGGCATCGAGATCGCACGCCTGGTGCGGCAGGTGTCCGACGTGCCGATCATCATGGTCACGGGGCGCGGCGACGTGATCGACCGGGTGGTCGGGCTCGAACTCGGCGCCGACGACTACATCGCCAAGCCGTTCCACCTGCGGGAAGTTCTGGCGCGCGTCCGTTCCGTCCTGCGCCGGGCCGGTCGGCGCCTGCCGGGCGACTCGCCCGGGCAGGCGCCCGCCGCCCCGGGCACCGTTACCGATCCGGAGGGCCAGGAGACGCTCGCCTTCGAGGGCTTCGTCGCGCGGCCCGCGACGATGGAACTCCTCGATCCATCGGGCACACCGATCGAGCTGACCTCGGGCGACTTCAGGCTTCTGCAGGTGTTTCTCGAACGTCCACGCCGGGTGCTTTCACGCGAGCAGATCATGGATCTGGTCAGCGGTACCGCTTGGTCGCCGCTCGACCGCACGATCGACAACCAGGTGGCCCGGCTCCGCAAGAAGATCGAGGCCGTCGCGGGCGACCCCAAGTTCATCAAGACGGTACGGGGGGTCGGATACACCTTCACGCCGCACGTGACGCGCGCGGTGTCACCCGCCGCGTCGCGACAGTAGGATGCGGAGCCGCGTGGCGAGGTCCGACTCCCTGTAGGGCTTCTGGAGCAGGGGGAATTCCTCGGCCGCCGTTGCAGCGATCCCGCCGGCGAAGCCCGAGGTCAGAAGCACCGACACATCGGGATGTTCGGACGCGACCCTGCGCGCAAGGTCGTGGCCGTTCAGCGAACCCGGCATGACGATGTCGGCGAAGACGACATCGACATCGGGGTCGGTTCCGAGCAATTCCAAGGCCTCCTCGGCGTTCGCGGCCGCCATCGTCCGGTAGCCGAGCGCCTCCAGCCGCGCGACCGACAGGCGCCGCACGGCGTCGTTGTCCTCGACCACGAGGACCCGGCGGTCCGGCGTACGCCCGGCTTCCGAGTCCACCCCGATGCCGGGCGGCAGGAGCTCCGCGCCCGCGGCGTTCGCCACGGCCGGGAAATAGAGGCTCACGGTCGTTCCCAGACCCGGTTCGCTGTAGAGCGTGGCGTGACCGCCCGACTGCGCGGCAAAACCGTAGACCATCGACAGGCCGAGACCGGTGCCACGACCGGACGGCTTGGTGGTGAAGAACGGCTCGAAGGCCCTGCGCCGCGCCGTTTCATCCATGCCGACGCCGGTATCGCTGACCGATATGCGCACGTAATTGCCCCGCGCGACATGCACCTCGTCCGCCAGAAACCGGTCATCGACCGACACATTGCCGATCGCCACCGTGATGGTGCCACCGTTTGGCATCGCGTCCTGCGCGTTGAGAGCGAGATTGATGATCGAGGTCTGCAACTGCGTCTGATCCACGCGAATCGACCAGACGCCGGGTTCGGCCACCAGGCGAAGATCGACGCCCGGTGCGGCTGTCCGTCTCAGGAGCGACAGCGTGGAGGCCGTCACCTCTGCCGGATCGAGGAGGCGGGGGGACAGCACGCTGCGCCGGCCAAGCGCGAGGAGCTTCGACGTGAGGTCCGCGCCGAGCGTTGCCGCCGCCATAGCGTCGTGGACGAGCGTGCGGGCGGACTTGTCGGAGAGCGAGCCGTCGAGGAGTTCGAGGTTTCCCGAAATGACGGTGAGGATGTTGTTGAAGTCGTGTGCCACCCCGCCCGTCAGCGCGCCGAGCGCCTCGAGCCGCTGCGCCTGCTGCAGGGACCGTTCGACCGCGATGCGACGTGAAAGGTCGTGCAGGATGGCGACGAAGTAGTCGCGGTCGTCGATGCGCGCGTGGCCGACCGAAAGGTGCAGCGGAAAGAGTGCTCCATCCGCGCGCAACCCCTCTACATCGCGTCCGATACCGATCACGCGCGGTTCGCCCGTCCGGATGTAGCGCTCCATTGCCGCCGTATGGCGGCTGCGTTCGCTCTCGGGCATCAGGTCTTCGACAGACCGACCCGGCATGGCGTCGATCTCGTATCCGAAAAGGCGCGCAGCGGCTATGTTCGCGCGGACAATATGCCCCGCCGCGTCGCATACGATGATCGCGTCGACGGCAGCATCGAGCACCGCGTCAAGAATTCCGCCGCTGAGGTCGCCGTCATGCATCATCTGCGCCCGGGTGTCGTGCGGCGCAGTGTTGCCGCGCGGCCTTGCCGCGTCAACGATTGCCGCTCGCCCCGGCGCTCGTGGGAAGCGGCGGGCGGCCCGCCATCCCGATTTCTTGCAGGACGGCAAGGTAGGACAGAAGGTCGGTGAGCGTGATCACCCCGACCAGACGTTGCTGTTCGGCGACGAGAAACTTGCGCCGCCCGGTTTCGGCGATCCGTTGCAGCAAGGATTCCGCCGCCAAGGTGGGCGGCACCGTGTTGCCGGCGTCCGCAGTGATGTAGATGTCGGCGACATGGGTGCTGTCCCAGTTCTCCCGGTCGATCCGCCGGATCAGAGCCGTGTCGACATAGCCGAGGAGGAGGTCCCCCTCCGTCACCGGAAGGAAGCTCACCGCGTTGGGGAGCATGATGCCGTCAACCACCTGCGCCAGGGTGTCGTCGGGGATCGTCACCATGGGGTCGCGGGTCATCATGCTGGCGACGGTCCGCTTGCCGAGCGCCAGTTTCATGACGAGCTGCTGGTAGGTGGCACGCCCCGCGGACAGCAGGAAGAATGCGATGAGCACCTGCCACAGCCCGCCGGCGGTATTGCCGAAGAAAAGCGCGACAAGGCCGATCGTCATCAGCCCGTAGGCAAGGAACTCCGAGATCATGGTCGCCTGACGGGTCGCCACAAGGATGTCGCCGGACCTCTGCCAGAGGGCCGCCCGCAGCACGCGGCCACCGTCGAGCGGGAAGGCCGGCAGGAGGTTGAAGACCGCCAGGACAAGGTTGATGAGCGCCAGGTAATCGAGCACCGCCAATACCGGCGGCGAAACATCGGTTGCCTCGAGCGTCAGGTGCGCGAGCCAGCAGATGGCCGCCAGCGCAAGGCTCATCACCGGGCCGGCAATGGCGATCCAGAACTCCGACCGCGCGCTCGCCGGTTCTTCGTCAAGCTCGGCGACGCCGCCGAATATGAAGAGGGTGATGCCCCCGACCTTCAGGCCGAAACGCCGCGCGACGAGCGAATGCGCCAGTTCGTGCAGGATGAGCCCGCCGAAGAATGCAGCCGCCGCGACGAGACCGAGGCCGAGGTAGTCGCCCGGGCGAAGACCGGGCACCTTGGCCGGGAAATAGCTCCCCGATAGGGTCCAGACCACCAGGGCGGCGATCAGCAGCCAACTCGGATCCACCCTGATCTGGAAACCGAAGATCTCCAAAATCCGGACCGGCTTGGAAAACATCAGCCCGCTCCACGCACTCGTTGCCGCATCCACGATCATAGGAGACGCGACCGGCACACGACTGACGCCGATCAAGCCGAACCTGATTTGCGCGAATCGTCGTCAGCGGGGATTGCCATGCGCCCCCGTGCAGGCGGTTTGCGGCGCCGTTGATGAAGATCAAGGACCCCGGCCCAACCTCCGCTAGTCTGCATAAGACCGGGCGGAGGCGCGCATGGACAGATACCGCGACCGTATCGAGGCGGGGCAGGTGCTGGCCGATCTCGTCGCGCGCCGGAGTTTTGAACGCCCCGTCGTGATCGCCCTCCCGCGCGGCGGCGTGCCCGTCGCCGCCGAGATCGCGAAGCGAATCGGCGCGCCCCTGGACCTGATCATGGTCCGCAAGATCGGCGTTCCCGGACACCGGGAACTCGCGATGGGGGCCGTGGTGGATGGCGATCGCCCGGAGATCGTCGTGAACGACGAGATCGCCCGCCACGCCGGATTCGATCGCCGGGACATCGAGCGCCTTGCCGACCCCGAGCTTGAAACGATCGCCAAACGACGGACAACCTACCTCCAGGGCCGCAAGCATGTGGCCCTGGAGGGGCGGACCGCCATCGTGGTGGATGACGGCATCGCGACCGGGGCGACGATGCGGGCCGCCCTTCGGGCAATCGCCGGCAAGAACCCCGCACGCATCGTCCTGGCCGTGCCGGTCGCCGCGCCGGACTCGCTGGCCCTCCTGCGGCCCGAAGTCGACGAGGTGATCTGCCCGACGCAGCCTGCCTTCTTCGATGCGGTCGGTGCGTTCTACGCGCATTTCGCCCAGACGACCGACGAGGAGGTCGTGCGCCTGATGGCGGCCGCGCCGCCCGGTGCATCCGCATGACCTCCGCGCTTGCCAAACGGGGGGTGCGCCTCTATCCAGACCCTGCGCGGCCCCGTAGCTCAGGGGATAGAGCGACCGCCTCCTAAGCGGTAGGTCACAGGTTCGAATCCTGTCGGGGCCGCCAGCCAATGCCCCAAGATCCGTGGCGCCGCACGTCCTCTGTGCGGGACGGGGGAGGGCAATTGCCGCGCGGCCTGCTATGCTCGCCCCGTCATGGCGGGAGGGAATGATGCGCAAGCTCCAGGTTCAGGGGGTCCACCACATTACGCTGCTCGGCGCCGACCGGCAGACCTCTATCGACTTCTGGGAGGGGCTGCTTGGCATGCCTTTCGTCTTCGATCAGCCGAACCTCGACAATCCCGGCGAGGGGCACCTCTACTTCGACCCCGGCGACGGTCGGCTCATCACCATCTTCACCAACGAGGACAGGGTGGGATCCAGTCGCCCCAAGCGCCCCGCCCCGGGCGAGGTCCATCACCTGGCATTCGCCGTGTCGCGCGCGGTTTTCCTCCATGCGGTAGAACGGCTCGACGAACGCGGCATCGGCCATTCCGGGGTGAAGGACCGGGGCTTCATGGACTCGATCTATTTCCGCGACCCGATGGGTCTGCTGATCGAACTGGCGAGCTACAAGTTCGAGCCGCCCTTCGGCTTTTCCCACGCGGATGTGCTGCACGAGGCGCACTTGGTCCGGGTGGAGCGATCCGAATACGCCATCGCCGACATCCATGTCGCCGACGCCATCGAACGACTCATAGCGCGCCGGCAGGGCTCGCTCTCCGCTGATCGCGGGCCTAAGGACCCCTACGGCGAGACGTTCGACTGAGAGACTGAGCCCGTCGGGCTCACCGCGCCCGCAAGAAGTTCCTGGGCGCCAGGCCCGCGCAGGTGGAGGTGGCGAAAGGGTGTGTTCCGGTGTGGGAAGTCTCCGTGGCAATGGCGCGGATCAGCCGGCGCGGCCTTGGCGCGCTGTGGTCCCCAATGGCAACCGCCCTGCTGCTTAAACCGCATGGTCCGAATGCCATGGCCAGAGAACATGCCGTGGCGCGCCTGTCTGGAGGACCCGGATGGGATCGCCGCTGGCCATCGTCCCGCGACCCCCCTAATCTTCGTCGTCAAGGACAGGGCAGGCGGGGCAAGGACAAGTGCAGGCGCAGGGGCGGATCGCGGTTCTGGACCTCGCCCGGGGCCTGGCGCTTGTGGCCATGGCGAGCTTTCACCTCACGTTCGACCTGGAGTTCTTCGGGCTCGTTCCGGCCGGCACGACGACGACCGGGTTCTTCTGGATATACGCGCGGGCGATCGCGGCAAGCTTCTTCTTCCTCGCCGGCGTCAGCCTGTGGCTCGGCCACGGGCAGGGTATCCGCTTGCCGGCATTCGGGCGGCGCCTCGCGAGGATCCTCGGCGGCGCGGCGCTGGTATCGGCCGCGACCTTTGCGGCGGACCCTGCCACGTTCGTCTTTTTTGGCATCCTGCATTCCATTGCGGCGGCGAGCGTGGCGGGGCTCCTGTTCCTGCGCCTGCCGGCCGCAGCCACGCTCGCTGCCTCGGCCCTGGCTCTCGCCGCGCCGCAGTTTCTTCGGACCGGGGCGCTCGACGCCCCTTGGCTCGCATGGCTCGGGCTCACGACCTACGGCATAAGGTCCGTCGATTTCGAGCCGTTCCTTCCTTGGGTCGCGCCCCTTCTCGCGGGGATCGCCGCCGCGAAGATCGCTGCTGGAACGGGGGTTCTCGCGGCGCTGGGCAGGCACCCGCCCCCGGGCGCAATCGCCCGGGCGCTCGGTTGGGCCGGGCGCCACAGCCTTGCGGTCTACCTAGTGCATCAGCCGGTGCTCATCGCACTTGTCTGGGCCTTCACGCGGATTGCGGGCCCGGGGTGATCCGTCAGCCGAAGTCCACCGGCCGGTCGCCCGCGGCATCCTTCACCCGCGTCGGCAGACCGATCCGGTTCAGAAGGCTGATGAAGGGCCGGGGGTCGAGGTCCTCGACATTGGCCATCTTTTTCACGTCCCAGACGCCCTGCGCGATCAGGATCGCGGCGGCAACCGGCGGGACGCCTGCGGTATAGGAAATGCCCTGCGACCCCACTTCCTCATAGGCTTCCCTGTGGTCGGCGACGTTGTAGATGAAGATCTCGGCCGGCCTTCCGTCCTTGGCCCCCTTGACGAAGTCGCCGATGCAGGTCTTGCCGGTGTAGTCGGGGGCGAGGCTGGCCGGATCGGGCAGCACCGCTTTCACGACCTTGAGCGGCACCACCTCCTGTCCCTCGGCCGTCCTGACCGGCTTTTCGGAGAGCAGGCCGAGATTCTTCAGGACGGTGAAGACATTGATGTAGTGATCGCCGAAGCCCATCCAGAAACGTACGTCTGCCTCCGGGTAGCGGGCGGAAAGCGAATGCACCTCGTCATGGCCGGTGAGATAGGCCTTCTGCTTTCCGACCACCGGAAGGTCCCACTCGCGGCCCACCTCGAACATGCGGTTCGCCTGCCAGGCGCCGTCCTGCCATGACCAGACGGTGCCGGTGAACTCGCGGAAGTTGATCTCCGGGTCGAAGTTGGTCGCGAACCAGCGGCCGTGCGAGCCGGCGTTGATGTCCACGATGTCGATGCTCTCGATCCTGTCGAGGTATTCCTCCTCGGCCAGCCGCGCGTAGGCGTTGACCACGCCGGGGTCGAAGCCCACGCCAAGGATGGCGGTCACGCCGGCCTTTTCGCAGGCCGCGCGCCGCTTCCATTCGTAATTGCCGTACCAGGGCGGCGTCTCGCAGATCTTTGCAGGGTCCTCGTGAATGGCGGTGTCCATGTAGGCCGCCCCCGTCTGGATGCAGGCGTCGAGCACATACATGTTGACGAAAGCGGAACCCACGTTGATCACGATCTGGGAACCGGTCGCGCGAATGAGTGCGGCGACGGCGGCGGTGTCCATCGCATCGACCCCGTGCGCCTGAAACGTGCCCGGCACCTTCATCGCGCCCTTGTCGCGGACCGAGGCGATGATCGCCTCGCATTTGGCCAGCGTACGCGAGGCGATGTGCAGGTCGCCCAGCAGGTCGTTGTGTTGCGCGCACTTGTGCGCCACGACCTGCGCGACGCCGCCCGCGCCGATGATGAGCACGTTTCGTTTCACTTCGGCTGTCTCCTTGTTCCAGGGGCCAGAGGAAGGGGAGAGTGTGACACTCTCACGACAGGCTTGAGGCGTAGTCCTCGTAGCCGAATTCGCGGACAAGCCGAACCGACCCGTCGAGTTCCCTGACGGCGATCGACGGCATGTTCACGCCGTTGAACCAGTTCTTCTTCACCATCGTATAGCCGGCGGCATCGGCGACCGAGATCCGGTCGCCCACGTTCAGCGGGCGTTCGAACCGCGCATCGCCGAAGATGTCACCCGCGAGGCAGGACTTGCCGCAGACCTGATATTCGTGATCGCCCGCCTGCGGCAGTTTCGCCTTTTCGCGGTAGATCAGGAGATCGAGCATGTGCGCCTCGATCGAGGAATCCACGATGGCTAGGTCCTTGCCGTTGTTGAGGAGGTCCAGCACCGTCACCTCGAGCGTCGTCGAGTTCGTGATCGCCGCCTCGCCCGGCTCCAGATAGACCTGCACGCCGAACCGGTCCGAAAATGCCCTCAGCCGCGCGGCGAGGCCGTCGACCGGATAGCCCTCGCCGGTGAAATGGATGCCGCCGCCGAGGCTGACCCATTGCACCTTTTCCAGAAGGCTGGCGAATTCGGTCTCGATCCGGCCGAGCTGCCGGTCGAAGAGGTCGAAATCCCGATTCTCGCAATTGTAGTGGATCATGAAGCCGGCAATACGGTCGACCACCTGCGCGATCTTTTCCGCATCCCATTCGCCCAGCCGCGAGAAAGGCCGCGCGGGGTCGGCAAGGTCGAAGCCCGAGGTCGAGAAGCGCGGGTTCAGACGCAGGCCGCGCTGGATCGACGCCGATTGGTTGTCGAAGCGTTCGAGCTGGCCGATCGAATTGAAGATGATCTTGTCGGCATGGCCCACCGCCTCGGCGATCTCGTGATCGGCCCAGGCGACGGAATAAGCGTGCGTCTCCTTGCCGAACTTCTCGCGCCCGAGGCGAAGCTCGTAGAGCGAGGAAGAGGTCGTGCCGTCCATGTGTTCACGCATCAGGTCGAAGGCGGACCAGGTGGCGAAGCACTTGAGCGCGAGAAGCGCCTTGGCGCCGGACCCGGCGCGCAGCCGGTCGATGATCTCCATGTTGCGAAGCAGCTTCGCCTTGTCGATCAGATAGAAGGGTGTCTGGATCACGGGCATCCCCCCACCGGCCAAAGTGAGGCGCCGATATAGGCCCCCCCGCCCCGGCACGCAAGGGCCGGTCAGATCATGCGGATCGCGTCCTTGTCGACCGACAGCATGTAGCCCCGCCGGGCGATGTTCTTCACCAGAAGCTCCGCCACCATCTGGTTGCCGAGCGCATCCCTCAGCCGCTTGATCCGCATCGCGCCGGAGGCCTCGTCACAATCGGCTGCGTTCTTGCCCGAGATCACCGCCTCGATCTCGGCCCCGGACAGGATGTCGTCGTCCATCCGCGCCTCGGCCAGGACCGAGAGCGTTTCGATGGCCGCGGGCGTAAGGCTGAAGGCCATGTCGTTCAGCACGACCGCGTTCTCCGCCCGGCTGATCAGAAGGGACGAGACCTGGATGCCCTGCCGCCGGATCTCGTTCATCCGCCGGTTCAGCCCGACGATCATCACGAGGAAGACGAGCGCCGCGACAAGAAGCGCGGTCGAGAAGACAAGCAGGACGAAGATCACAGTCCGGTAGCTGGTCAGCACCTCGGAAAAGGTCGTGCCCGATTGCGCGAGAATCTCCAGAAGCTTGATCTGGTCGCCCGTCGTCAGCGCGTCGTTCTCGACGAAGATGCGCTCCACCCGCGCGTTGAAGGCATTGGCATCGGGCAGCGACAGGAACAGCAGCACCGCCGCTAGCGCGAGGATGACGACAATCGCGGCGATGCCCCAGAGGACGACGCGGTTGCCTGCGCGAAGCGCCTCGGCGGCGGCGCTGGTTGTCTGTTCGCTCAAGGGCGTCTCTCCGGCGGTGTCAGCCGCCCGGAACAATGGAGACGATCGCAAGGAGCGTCCAGCCCTTTGCGGCAAGCTGCGGCGCGAGTGCGGCGGCGGCGGCATCTTTCGACCCGCATGCCTCGTCCGGCAGGCTCGCCGTGCCGAAATCCAGCTTCAGCGGGTTGTCGCGCTTTGCCTTGTACTGAACCTGACAGGCGGCGTCGGCCGTCCCTGCGGCCAGGCAAGCGGCGAGCGCGAGAACGGGAAGGAGACGCGGTTTTTTCATGCCCGCAGCCTGCGACGGACGCACCGGGCTAGGCAATAACAATTCTGACCCGATCGCATCGTTATCGCCTATCGGCCCGGCGTTATTGCCTGCCCCGCCGGGACGGTCGCAGGCTTTGTCCGTGAAATATGCGGGCCGCGGGTCCGCACCGCCGCAATCATGGAGAGCCGTGATGTTCCGCCAACTGACCTCTCGACTGACCGCCACTCTCGTCGCTGCCGCGCTGGCCCTGGGCACCGTCCTTCCTGCCCCGGCTGCGGCGATGGACGACAAGGACCGCCGCCTTCTGACACTGCTGCTGGGCGCCGCGGCGGTCGGTGTCATCATCAACGAGGCCAACAAGAACAAGAAGAAGCCCGCACCGCAGGTCGCGCATCGCTACGACGATGACGACTTCTTCTACGGCGACGACCGCGACTGGCGCCGCGACAGGCATCGCTGGCAGCGTCGCACCATCCCCGCCGAATGCGTCTTTTCACTCCGCGGCTCGCGCGGTCCGCGCGACGTCGTCTCGGCCCGCTGCCTGACAGAGTTCGGCCTGCGCCGTGAACTTCCCGCCGAATGCGCCTTCGAGGTCGACGCCGGCTGGGGCAGCCGCAAGGTCTATGGGACCCGGTGCCTGCGCCAGAACGGCTACCGGATCGCCGAGGCCCGTTGATCCCTTCGAGCAGACGGCGGAGGGGTTCCCCAACATCCCCCGCCGCAACTGGGGGGCGGACGCGCCTGCGTCCGCCCCTTTTTTCATGTGCACCTTGCGGGCCGCGAGGTTTCGCGCAAGGTGAACCCATGTCGCAAGCGCCCGATCTAGCCTTCGAGAACGCCGCCCGCGCCCGCGGGTTCCGGCGGGTCGCGGGGGTGGACGAGGTTGGCCGCGGCCCGCTCTCGGGGCCCGTCGTCGCCGCCGCGGTGCGGCTCGATCCGGCGAAGGTTCCAGCGGGGCTCAACGATTCCAAGAAGCTCACCGCGCCCCGGCGCACAGCGCTCTTCGAGGAGATCCGGGCCGTGGCGGACGTGTCCATCGCCGAGGCCAGCGTGGCGGAGATCGACGCTCTCAATATCCTCGAGGCGAGCCACCTCGCCATGTGCCGTGCCATCGCCGGCCTCGGCGAGGCGCCCGACCATCTCCTGATCGACGGCAACCGCCTGCCGCGCGGGCTTCCGATCAGCGCCGAGGCGATCGTAAGGGGCGATGCCCGCTCCGCCTCGATTGCCGCCGCGTCGATCGTGGCCAAGGTCTGGCGCGACCGGCTGATGGTGGATTTGGCGCAACAGCATCCCGGCTACGGCTGGGACAGAAATGCCGGATACCCGACGAAAGATCATCTCCTCGCGCTGCAAAATCTCGGTGTGACCCCACACCATAGGCGTTCGTTCCGGCCGGTGCACAACATCTTGTGCCAAGGGATTTCTATAAGCCGTTGATTCAAAAAAGAAATTGACGGCGAATCGCGGCTGACTCATCTTGGGTCCAACCAAACGGCGCCATAAGCCGGGGATGAGGCAGTGATGACGAAATCCGTGACGAAGGGGGCGATCGCCCTCCCGCTCAACCAGATTCTGGCCGGCGACTGCATCGGGGTGATGCGGTCGCTTCCGGCAGATTCCGTCGATCTGATCTTTGCCGACCCGCCCTACAACCTCCAGCTTCGCGGCGACCTGCACCGGCCCGACAACAGCCGTGTCAATGCGGTCGACGACCATTGGGACCAGTTCGCCAGCTTCGCGACCTACGACCGCTTCACCCGTGACTGGCTGGCGGCGGCGCGGCGGCTTCTGAAGCCGAACGGCGCGATCTGGGTGATCGGCTCCTACCACAACGTCTTCCGCATGGGGACGGAGTTGCAGAACCAGGGGTTCTGGATCCTGAACGACGTGGTCTGGCGCAAGTCGAACCCGATGCCGAACTTCCGCGGCAAGCGGCTGACAAACGCGCATGAGACGCTGATCTGGGCCTCGAAATCCGAAGGCGGGAAATACACCTTCAACTACGAGGCGCTCAAGGCGCTGAACGAGGGTGTGCAGATGCGCTCGGACTGGGTCATTCCGCTTTGCACCGGAGGCGAGCGGCTGAAGGACGAGGCGGGCGACAAGGCCCATCCGACCCAGAAGCCCGAGGCGCTCCTGCACCGCATCCTCGTCGGGACGACGAACCCCGGCGACGTGGTGCTCGACCCCTTCTTCGGCACCGGCACGACCGGCGCGGTGGCCAAGATGCTGGGGCGGGAGTTCATCGGGATCGAGCGCGAGGAGGCCTATCGCGCGGCGGCCGAGCGGCGCATCGCACGGGTGCGCAGGTTCGACCGCGCGGCACTGGAAACCACCACATCGAAGCGCGCCGAGCCGCGCGTGCCCTTCGGCCAGGTCGTCGAGCGGGGAATGCTGCGGCCCGGGGAAGAGCTGGTCTCGCCGCGCGGAGGCATCGCCAAGGTCCGCGCCGACGGCACGCTGATCGGTGCCGACGTGAAGGGCTCAATCCATCAGGTCGGCGCGCATCTCGAAGGCGCCCCCTCGTGCAACGGCTGGACCTACTGGCACTTCCGGCGCGACGGCAAGCTGGTGCCGATCGACGTGCTGCGACAGCAGATCCGTGCCGAGATGGAGGACGGCCGTCCCCACTGAATTCAAGGTTACCGCCGGTGCCTGTGGCCTGAACCACGGCACGAACTGAACCCCGCCGGATTGCACCCCCGGCGGGGATTTTTTCGGCCGCTGAGTATGGCTTCAGCTTGCGCCCCTCGGCATCGGAAGCGTGCCGCGGTTGTAGGCGGTCCAGTCGCTGATGTCGGGATAATGCCGTCTGCGCCACTCCCGGACACGCGGGTTCATCCGCCGCCGCCAGAGCGGCGGGATCATCGCGAGCGCCGTCATCGCCGGATATCCGAAGGGCAATTGCGGCGCCTCGTCGGCATCATAGGTCTGCAGGAGCGGGAAGCGGCGGTCCGGCTTGTAGTGGTGGTCCGAATGGCGCTGCAGGTTGATGAGCAGCCAGTTCGTCACCCGGTGGTCGGCGTTCCAGGAATGGCGGGGCAGGACGTGTTCGTACCGCCCCTCGCCGAGGTGGCGGCGCGTCAGGCCGTAGTGTTCGACGTAGTTCACGAGCTCGAGTTGCCAGATTGCAGCCAGGGCCTGCCACAGGAAGAGGGCGACGCCGGTCCAGCCGCCGATGGCAAAGGCGAGGGCAAGGGCCAGAAGCTGAAGCCCGCCGTAGCGCCAGAAGGGGTTCGACGGGTGCAGAGGACCCCGGCCCGCCCGTGCGAGCATCTGCCCCTCGGCCCGCCAGGCCGAGGCCGGCCCCTTCGTCAGGACCCGCAGGAACATCCTCGGAAAGCCCTCGTTGTAGCGCGCGGTCACGGCGTCGCGCGGGGTGCCGACGTAGCGGTGATGCACGAGCAGGTGTTCCGTCCGGAAGTGGCTGTAGAGGACAGTGGCCAGGAGGAGGTCGCCGAGCCAGCGTTCCAGCCGGTTCTTCTGATGCATGAGTTCATGCGCATAGGTGATTCCGACCGAGCCGGTGATGACTCCCACCCCGAAGAAGAGGACCACCTTCTCCCAGGCGCCGAGATGATCGGTATGGGTCACGTACCAGATGAGCCCGTAAAGCGTTCCAGCCTGCACCGGGAACCAGATGAGGGTGATGAAGCGGTACCAGAAAAGGCTTTCCTCCGGCGTGTCGGTGTCCGGATTCGAGCGGTCGAGTCCCGCAATGGCGTCGAGGATCGAGGTCACGATCCAGCCGTAGACGGGAAGGAGGAAGACGGCCCAGCCCCCCAGGGAGGCACCGGCAAGCGCCAGCGGGATCATCACCAGCGACAGCCAGAAGGGCAGCGCGGCCCCCAGCCGGGAGACGTCATTCGTTGCGGACATGGGCGATCCTCCCGGGTGTCTTGATGCAGTCTAACGCTCCTGGGCGCGCGCTCAATCATCGGCCATGTCTGCGGACGCAAGGTCATGGACCTTGCGCATGACGGTGGGCAGATCGGCGGGACTGAACTCGGACCGCAGGCGGAAATGGCCGCGGTCCGGCGCAGCGTCGCGTGGAAGGAGTGCCGTCATGACCGAAAGCCTGAGGTGGAAATGCGTGAAGGTGTGGCGGACTTCGCCCGCGGCATTCCGCCAGCGTCCGGGGGCAGGAGGTGTGGCAACAGGCTCTGACAGGGCCCAATCCGTGCCGGGCCAGCCGAGCATCCCGCCGAGAAGCCCGCGTTCGGGCCGACGCTCGACCAGCACCGCGCCGTCCTCTCGGACGCCGACGAATGCGACCCCGTGCCTCGTGGCCTTTTCCGGCTTCGCTGCCTTGACTGGCAGACCGGACGCTCTCCCCGTGGCGTGACCGGCGCAGGCGAACCGGAGAGGGCAGATGCCGCAGGCCGGGTTCCGGGGCGTGCAGATCGTGGCGCCGAGGTCCATCATCGCCTGCGCGAAGTCGCCGGGAAGTTCCCTGGGCGTCAGCCGCGCCGTCAGGGCCGTCAGTTCCGGCTTGGCGGCGGGCAGCGGCGTCTCGACCGCGAAAAGACGGGCCACCACGCGCTCGACGTTGCCATCGACGACGGTCGCGGGCTCGTCGAAGGCGATCGCGGCGATGGCGGCGGCCGTGTAGGGCCCGACACCGGGCAGGGCGAGGAGCGCGTCGCGCTTCTCGGGAAACCGGCCACCGTGATCGCCGGCAACCGCCCGGGCACATTTCAGCAGGTTCCTCGCGCGGGCGTAGTAGCCGAGACCCGCCCATTCCGCCATGACCTCGCCATCCTCGGCCGCCGCCAGTGCGGCCACGTCCGGCCAGCGTTCGGTGAAGCGGCGGAAGTAGTCACGCACCGCGGCCACGGTGGTCTGCTGCAGCATCACCTCCGAGAGCCAGACCCGGTAGGGATCGGGCCGCACACCCGCCCTGCGCTCCTCCGGCCCGACGCGCCAGGGCATGACCCGCGCGGACCGGTCGTACCAGGCGAGCAGCGCCGGGGCGATCACCTCGTCACGCAATCTTTATGCCTCCGTCCTTCGCAATCCAGTGGGCAACGTCCCGCCGCTTCCCTAAGATAGCGGGGCGGGCGCGAAAGGACAGTCATGCAGCAGACCGGAAGCGGGCCAAGACGCAGGGGACGGGGATTCGAGGCGGCCTCGAAGCTGCTCAAGGACCGGATTCGTGCGGCAGGTGAGTCTCGTGGGTTCGCGGTTTCGCGGCTCCTGACGCACTGGGCGGAGGTCGTGGGCGAGGAGATCGCGGCCATCGCGCGGCCGGTGAAGATCAGCTACGGCCGGGAAGGAATGGGCGGGACGCTGACGCTCCTCACCACTGGGTCGGCTGCGCCGCTCTTGCAGATGCAGGTGCCCAAGATTCGCGAAAGGGTGAATGCCTGCTATGGCTACGACGCAATCTCGCGCGTGTCGGTGACGCAGACCGCGCCCTCGGGTTTCGCCGACGGGCAGGTGGCCTTTGCGCCGGCCCCGCGCCCCGC
>NZ_WBUS01000039.1 GCF_008933605.1 Albidovulum sp. | reverse complement strand
CCTGGGAGGTGCTCAGGGCGACAGGGCGCGGCCTCGCGGACTGGCAGGCGGAGACCCGCCCGCCGCTCCTGCCCGTTGCGGAGGCCACGGCGATGCTGCTCGATGCCGACCGCGACTGGCTGGCCTCGCGCATCGACCGCCGCTTCGAGGCGATGCTGGTGAAAGGCGCGCTCGACGAGGTGCGGGACATGCTCGGCCGCTGGGATCCAGCCGCGCCCTGGGCAAGGGCGATCGGCGCCCCGGAACTTGTCGCGCACCTCAGGGGAGAGCTGTCGCTTGCCGAGGCCACCCGGCGCGCCCAGGCGGCGAGCCGCCAGTATGCCAAGCGCCAGCGGACATGGTTTCGTGCCCGGATGCGGGCCTGGACCTGGAAGAAGCTGCCGTGACGGATGCGCCACGCCCCGCCGATCCTCATGATTCCGCATATTTTTCCCTTGGGGTTTGTCGCCCCGCTCTCTAATATCCCGCACGCTAAGCCCCCTGCCCCGCGCCACCGCCCGGGCGAGACCCAAGGAACCGCCCGTGAAGCTTTTCTCCGGCACACCCCTGTCGCAGTTCTCCGACCGGCCGGCTGAACCGCAGGCGCAGAAAGAGTCCGGCAGGGCAAAGCCCAAGGGCGGCGAGGCCGCAGCGCCCGAGGCGGGGCCCAAGGCGGGTCCCAAGTCGGGGCCCAAGGCGGACACGGGTGCCGTCCGCGCAGTTCCGGGGATTCCCGAGGCCCCGGCGACGACGCCACTGCGGATCATGCCGCTCTCCCGTCTCGCGGCCGGCGGACGCTGGCGGATCGAGGCGATGCGCTCGATCTCGGAACCGCTCCTTCTGTGGTTCACCCGCGGCCAGGGCCGGATCACCGTCGGCGGCGTGACCCGCGGCTACGGCGTCCACAACGCCGTCTTCATCCCCGCCGGCACGATGTACGGCTACGAGGCCGGCCCGCAGACCTATGGCAGCGCGGTCTTCTTCGGCCGCGGCTGCACGCTCGACCTGCCGGCAGCGCCCCTCCACCTCAGGGTCCGCGACGTCGGCCCGCAGGCGGAACTCTCCGGCCTGATCGACAACATCCAGCGCGAGCTGGAAAGCGGACGGCCGGGCGCCGATCGCGCGGCACGCCACCACCTCGGGCTTCTCGGCGTCTGGCTCGAACGCAATGGCGAGACCGCGCCCGATGGCAGGAAACCCGATGCCGCGCGCCGGCTCGCCGCGCGCTACACCGAGCTTTTGGAGGACGAGTTCCGGTCGGGCAAGGGCGTCTCGGACTATGCCCGCGCGCTCGGCGTGACGCCGACGCATCTCACCCGCGTCTGCAACCAGACCTGCGGCCGCTCCGCCTCCGATCTCCTGCACGACCGGGTGATCTTCGAGGCGCGGATGATGCTGAGCGAGACGAGGCTGCCCATCGCCCACATTGCGGAGGCGCTCGGTTTCACCTCGGCGGCCTATTTCACCCGCGCCTTCCAGCACCGCACGGGCAAGACCCCGTCGGCCTTCCGCCGGTCGGGTTGATCCGCGAGCCGCACCCCGTTAAGAATGACGTAAACGTGCCGCGAATGCCGTTTTCAGGCATTGACGGGCACGCAGAAACGATGCGCAAATGCCCGGGCACATAGGCGAATGCGCAACAAGACGCCGGCCCGCCGGCGCGACAACAAGAACACGTCACTTCACAGGGAGACGAAGCGATGACCTACCATGACAAGTCCGCACGAATTCACCCGGCGGCGCTGAGCTATGCCGCCGAAGTCGCTGCCGGAACGATGAGCCGGCGCGAGTTCCTGACCCGTGCCTCGGCCCTCGGCGTCGCCAGCGCCACGGCCTACGGCCTCCTGGGCCTCGACACTCCGGCCCGCGCGCAGGATACGCCGGTTGCCGGCGGCACGCTCCGGATGCAGATGGAAACGCGCGCCCAGAAGGACCCGCGCACCTGGGACTGGTCCGAGTACGCGAACTTCGGCCGCGGCTGGCTCGACTACCTGGTCGAATACGAAATCGACGGCTCGATCCGCGGCATGCTGCTCGAAAGCTGGGAGATCAACGACAACGCCACCGAGTACACGCTGCGTGTCCGTCAGGGCGTGAAGTGGAACAACGGCGACGACTTCACCGCGGCCGACGTGGTCCACAACTTCATGCGCTGGTGCGACGCGGGTGTCGAGGGCAACTCGATGGCGACGCGGATGGGCGGGCTTGTCGACGAGGCGACGAAGAAGGCGCGCGAGGGCGCAATTACCCAGGTGGACGACCACACGGTGAAGCTGGTGCTGCCCGCGCCCGACATCACCATCATCGTCGGCTGCGCCGACTATCCGGCCGCGGTGGTGCACCAGTCCTACGACAACGGCGATCCCTCCACGAACCCGATCGGCACCGGCGCCTACCTGCCGGAATCGAACGAGGTGGGGGTCAAGCAGGTGCTCGTCCGCAATTCCGACCATACCTGGTGGGGCACCGCGGTCTATGGCGGCCCGTACCTCGACCGGATCGAGTACATCGACCTCGGCACCGACCCCTCCGCCGTCGTCGCCGCAGCCGAGGCCGACGAGATCGACGCGACCTACCGCACCCAGGGCGACTTCGTCGAGATTTTCGACGGCATCGGCTGGACGAAATCCGAGGCGATCACCTCTGCCACGCTCGCCGTGCGCTTCAACCAGGGTGCCGACCTCTACAAGGACGTGAACGTCCGCCGGGCGCTCCAGATGGCCGTGGACAACGCGGTGGTGCTCGAACTCGGCTACGCGAACCTCGGCTTGGTGGCCGAGAACCATCACGTCTGCCCGATCCACCCGGAATACGCCAAGCTCGACCCGCTGGTCGTCGATCCGGCGAAGGCCAAGGAGATGATCGACGCGGCTGGCCAAGCCGACACCGAGTTCGAGCTCATCTCGCTCGACGACGACTGGCAGGCCGCGACCTGCGACGCGGTCGCCGCCCAGATCCGCGACGCCGGCATCAAGATCAAGCGCACCATGCTGCCCGGCTCGACCTTCTGGAACGACTGGACGAAATACCCCTTCTCGGCGACCGAATGGAACATGCGCCCGCTCGGCGTGCAGGTGCTGGCGCTGGCCTACAAGTCCGGCGTGGCCTGGAACGAGACGGCCTTCGCGAACGCCGAGTTCGACACGATGCTGGCCGAGGCGATGTCGATCGCCGATGCCGACAAGCGTCGCGAGGTGATGGCGAAGATCGAGAAGATCATGCAGGACGAAGGCGTTCTGATCCAGCCCTACTGGCGCTCGCTCTACCGCCACTTCAAGGAGAACGTGAAGGGCGCGGAGATGCACCCGACCTTCGAGCATCACCACTACAAGTGGTGGCTTGCTGCCTGATCCGACGGCACCGGGGGCGCGCCGACGGCGCGCCCCTTCCGGCTTCTCCCGGCCCCGCGCACCTGCCCCCGATACGGGCGGACGGACGAGGTAGACCATGGCCCAGTTTCTCTTGCGGCGCGTCCTGACGATGGTGCTGACCGCACTCTGTCTGACTCTCGTCGTCTTCTTCCTCACAAACCTTCCGCCGAACCTCGAGAAGCTCGCGAAGTCCGAGGCGGGAAGCCGAATCTCGGACGCCGAGGTCACGAGCTGGCTGGAGAAGAACGGCCATGCCCGGCCGCTCCTCGTCCGCTACGGCGAGTGGCTGGGCGTCGTGCCCGGCTGGACCCGGGAGGACGACGGCAGGACCTACGGCCGTTGCCTCACCCCCGGTGTCGACCCGGCCGAGGCGCCGCGCTTCTGCGGCGTGCTGCAGGGCAACTGGGGCTTCTCCAGCTTCTTCAAGGCGCCGGTCGGCTCGAAGCTCGGCTATCACCTCGGGCTGACCGGTGTGCTGATGTTCTGGGTCATCGTGCTGATGGTGCCCGCCTCGCTCCTCATCGGCGTGCTCGCGGGGATGCGCGAGGGATCGAAGCTCGACCGGTCGCTCTCCACCTTCTCGATCGCCTCGACCGCCACGCCGGAATACGTCTCGGGCGTCATCCTCATCTTCATCTTCGCCTCTTCGGCGGTCGGGCTGAAGTGGTTCAAGGGCACCGCCACCGCTGCGATGGACGGCGTGACCTTCGACAACTTCTTCCTGCCGGTCCTGACCATCGCGCTCTACGGCGTGGGCTACATCGCCCGGATGACCCGTGCCTCGATGACCGAGGTGATGACGGCGCAGTACATCCGCACGGCGCGGCTGAAGGGCGTGTCGTTCGGCAGCGTGGTGATGCGGCACGCGCTCCGGAACGCGCTCATCGCGCCCTTCACGGTGATCATGCTGCAGTTCCCCTGGCTCCTGAACGGCGTCGTCATCGTCGAGACGCTCTTCAACTACAAGGGCTTCGGCTGGACGCTCGTGCAGGCGGCGGGCAACAACGACATCCAGCTCCTTCTCGGCTGTTCGGTCGTGGCCGTGGCCGTCGTCCTCGTGACTCAGCTCATCTCCGACGTGGGTTACGTCTTCCTCAACCCCCGCATCAGGATCAGCTGAGATGGACGAAATTGGCTGGGGCACCATCCTGCTCACCCTCCTCCTGCGGTTCTGGCCGGTCTGGCTCGCGCTGGCGCTGACCTTCGTGGTGTCGGCCCGCTACCGGCGCCGGCTCGGCCTCTACGGGCGGCTCTTCGACTCCACCATCGGCATGATCGGCTTCGCCCTGGTGATTTTCTGGGTCTTCACCGCGCTCTTCGCCGACCTCATCGTCACCCATGACGTGCTGAGCCAGATCAGCCAGATGAAGAACAAGCTGCCGGGCACCGCCGTCCCCGACGGCTCGGCCTGGTATCTCCTCGGCGGCGACCACCTCGGCCGCGACGTCTTCAGCCGCATGGTGGCCGGGAGCCGCATCGTCATCGCCATCGCCCCCCTTGCCACGCTCTTCGCCTTCATGGCCGGGATCACCCTCGGCCTGCCCGCGGGCTACTACGGCGGGCGGCTCGATGCGATGCTCTCCTTCCTCGCCAACCTCATCCTCGCCTTCCCGGTGATCCTGCTCTTCTACCTCCTCGTCACGCCCGAGATCGCCGAGACGGGCCTGCCGCAATACCTCGCCATCGTGCTCTTCCTCTTCCCGCTCGTCTTCCTCACCGTTCTCGTGAACTCGCGCTACTACGTGACGCCCGTGTTCCGCACCAAGGTCGTCGCGGCGATCCTCGTCATCGGCGGCTACATCTACCTCGCGCTCGTCGGCGAGGCAGGGACGAAGGTCGCGCTCCTGCCCGACGCGGCCGACTTCATCCACGTGCCGGGCAACATCCTCATCGTCTTCGTCTCGGTCGTCTTCGTGAACGCGCCCACGGTGTTCCGCATCGTCCGGGGCATCACGCTCGACATCAAGACGCGCGACTACGTGGCGGCGGCCCAGACCCGGGGCGAACGGCCCTGGTACATCATGCTCTGGGAAATCCTGCCCAACGCCCGCGGCCCCCTTATCGTCGATTTCTGCCTGAGGATCGGCTACACGACGATCCTTCTCGGCACACTCGGCTTCTTCGGCCTCGGGCTTTCGCCCGAAAGCCCGGACTGGGGCTCGACGATCAACGCGGGGCGCAAGCTCCTCACCATCGCGCCGCATCCCGCGATCGTGCCCGCGATCGCGCTGATGAGCCTCGTGCTCGGCCTCAACCTCCTCGCCGACGGCTTGCGCGAGGAAAGCCTGAAGGACTGACCACGTGACCGCCGCTTTCATTCATCTTGGCGGAAATACTCCGGGGGTCCGGGGGCAGCGCCCCCGGCCGCGCCGCGAAAGGGGAACCCGATGACCAAGTGGGACTACGACGGCCCGATCCTCGAGATCGAGAACCTCTCGATCAGCTTCTTCACGCGGCTCAGGGAAATCCCGGCGGTCATGGACTTTTCCTGCACGGTGCAGCCCGGCGAGGCGATGGGGCTGGTGGGCGAATCGGGCTGCGGCAAGTCCACCGTGGCGCTCGCGGTCATGCGCGATCTCGGCAAGAACGGCCGGATCACCGGCGGCACGATCCGCTTCAAGGGCCGCGACCTGACGACGATGACCGAGGAGGACTTGCGCGCCATCCGCGGATCGGAAATCGCCATGATCTACCAGGAGCCGATGGCTTCGCTGAACCCGGCCATGCGGATCGGCCAGCAACTCATGGAAGTGCCGATGATCCACGAAGGAATCGGCAAGGACGAGGCCTGGAAGCGCGCGCTCGAAGTCGTCGCCGACGTCCGCCTGCCCGACACGGAGCGCATCCTGCGCTCCTATCCGCACCAGCTCTCCGGCGGCCAGCAGCAGCGCATCGTCATCGCCATGGCGCTGATGTCGAAGCCCGCGCTCCTCATCCTCGACGAGCCGACGACCGCGCTCGACGTGACGGTGGAGGCGGCGGTGGTCGATCTCGTCAAGGATCTCGGCCGCAAGTACGGCACCTCGATGCTCTTCATCTCGCACAACCTCGGCCTCGTCCTCGACGTCTGCGACCAGCTCTGCGTGATGTACTCGGGCGAGGCGGTGGAGACCGGCTCCATCACCGATGTCTTCGACAAGATGCAGCACCCCTACACCCAGGCGCTCTTCCGTTCGATCCCGCTGCCCGGCGCGGACAAGACCACCCGGCCCCTCATCGCCATCCCGGGGAACTTCCCGCTGCCCCACGAACGCCCGCCCGGCTGCAACTTCGGCCCGCGCTGCGACTATTTCGCCGCCGGGCGCTGCGACGCCGCCGATATCCCGATGGTCGCGGTCGCGGGCCACGACCGGCACGAGACGCGCTGTCTGCGCGTGTCGGAAATCGACTGGGCTGCGCCACCCAAATCCGCGAAGACCGTGGAAAAGACGCCGATCGGCAAGGTCGTCCTGAAGATGGAGGACCTGAAGAAGTACTACGAGGTCTCGCCCAACGCGCTTTTCGGCGGCGGCGAGACCCGCGTCGTGAAGGCCAACGAGACGCTGAGCTTCGAGGCGCACGAGGGCGAGACGCTCGCCATCGTGGGCGAGTCGGGCTGCGGCAAGTCGACCTTCGCGAAGGTGCTGATGGGGTTGGAAACCGCGACCTCGGGCCAGATACTGCTCTACGACAACGAGATCCAGTCCACCCCGATCGAGGCGCGAAACACCGAGACCGTCTCGGGCGTGCAGATGGTGTTCCAGAACCCCTTCGACACCCTCAACCCCTCGATGACGGTGGGCCGGCAGATCATCCGCGCCCTGGAGGTCTTCGGCGAGGGCAATTCGGACGCCGAGCGCCACCAGCGGATGCTCGAACTCCTCGACCTCGTGAAACTGCCGCGCGCCTTCGCCGACCGCATGCCGCGCCAGCTCTCGGGCGGGCAGAAGCAGCGGGTGGGCATCGCACGCGCCTTTGCCGGGGGGGCCAAGATCGTCGTCGCGGACGAGCCGGTCTCGGCGCTCGACGTCTCGGTGCAGGCGGCCGTCACCGACCTTCTCATGGAGATCCAGCGCAAGAACCGCACGACGCTTCTCTTCATCTCCCACGACCTCTCCATCGTCCGCTATCTCTCCGATCGGGTCATGGTGATGTATCTCGGCCATGTGGTCGAACTCGGGACGACCGACCAGGTCTTCTCGCCGCCCTACCATCCCTATACCGAGGCGCTGCTCTCGGCGGTACCGATCGCCGACACGCATGTGGAGAAGAAACGCATCGTGCTGGAAGGCGACATCCCCTCGGCGGTCAATCCGCCGCCGGGCTGCCCCTTCCAGACGCGCTGCCGCTGGAAGTCGAAGGTGCCGGGCGGGCTCTGCGAACGCGAGGTGCCGCCGGTGCGGATGCTCGCGGACGGGCACCAGATCAAGTGCCACCTGTCCGACGCGGA
This sequence comes from Albidovulum sp., assembly GCF_008933605.1. GTDB lineage: Bacteria > Pseudomonadota > Alphaproteobacteria > Rhodobacterales > Rhodobacteraceae > Albidovulum. The sequence goes on along the minus strand of NZ_WBUS01000039.1, from coordinate 15,944 downwards.
GTTCGCCGCGATGGAGCCGGTGATCAAGATCGCCGCCGAGTAGGCCCTTGCGGCCGGAAAACGACAGCGCCACCCTGGCCGCCACCGGGGAGGGACGGAACGGCGGGACACGACGATGAGGGTGGGCGGCTCAATCTGCCCTTTGTCGGCATTCCCATCTTCGGCAAGCGGCCCTATGCCGAGGACCGGTCGAGGATCGACGCCGATACCGCGATCCTCGGGGCCCCGTTCGACTTCGGCACCCGGTTCCGCCCCGGTGCCCGCTTCGGCCCGCGCGCCGTGCGCGACGCCTCCACGCTCTTTTCCTTCGGCCACACCGGCGCCGATGACCACGAGGACGACCGCACCGACCTCGGCCCGAACGTGCGGATCGTCGATATCGGCGATGCCGACATCGTCCACACCGACATGGAAAGGAGGCGTGCCAGCATCGCGCCGGGCACCGGCACGCCCGCGCACGGCGGCTTCCTCTATTACGAGGTGCCAGAAACTCTCCAGGCCGCGGCGCGGGCGCACGAGACCGTCGGCATCGACCTCGTCCAGGTGGCGCCCGACTACGACCCGACCGGTTCGACGGCTATTCCCCCGGCGCAACTGCTGCCGGGCTTCGTCTTCGACGCCCGCGGGGTCTAGCTCTAGCTAGAGGCACGGCAACAGGACCGTCGGGCCGAGCGGCATCACCCGGGCGCCAGTGCCGATCTTGAACCGCGCGAGGCCGGGCGCGTCCTCGGTGTTCACCTCGCCGAGGTCGAGGGTCGAAAACCCGGCGTCGCGCAGATGCAGCATCGCGCGCCAGAGAAGGTGCGGATGCGCGTTCGCCTGCCGACCCGCCACGCCGGACCAGCCGATATGGTAGGTGGCCCAGGGGGAATGGAGCAGGAAGAGCATCGCTGCCACCCGCTCCCCCCGGAGCCGCGCCTCCGCCAGGAAGGCCGCGCGCGGGTCGCGGGCGAGCCAGGCATCGGTGAACCGCGCCGGCATGGCCCGGTAGCCCCGCACCCTCTGCTGGGCCGCATCCGCAGCCAGAAGCCAGGCGACCGTCGAAGGTTCGGGCCGGGAGAGGCGCAGGTCAAGGCCCGCCGCCTCCGCCCGGACGAGCCGGTTGCGCCATTTCTGCGCGAGCCGCGCCCGGAGCATGCCCGGCTCCGCCGAAAGGTCGAGCAGCGCCTGGGCGCGGCAAGTGACGAGCGGCAGACCGGGACCGGCGTGCCAGGGCGTGGCGACTAGCGGCCGGAACCGCCGCCCGAGCGCGCGGAGCGCCGCGTCTTGCTCTGGTGCGGCTGGCGCTTTGGCCCAGACCGGCCCGCGCGACATGAGGCGGAGAAGCAGGGGGCCGACGCGCCGCCCGATTACCTGCGCCCGCCCGAGCGCGCCCGAGGACGCCGCGATCTCCACCCGTTCGACCGTCGCGCCGAGGCGCGCGAGCACCGTGCCATAGGCAAGGCTCTGCTGCAGGGGCATGGGCCCCGTGCGCCAGATGTCGCTTTCCGCTTTGGCCGCAACGATCTTCATGATCTCATTAAGTCTGCGGAAACCTAACGCCGGCCTAATGCCACCATGAAAGCGACTCGCCACCCCTCCACCGTCCATGGCGTCCATGCGCCCGCCGCGCGCCTTACCTGGCAGAGTGCCCTTCTCCTGGCCATGGGCCTGTCCTCGGCCTTTCTCGTCGTCATTGCCGGCTTCACGGTCGCCATGACGCTCATCTGGCCCGGCTGATCGCGGCCGCGCGCTCGCCACGCTTGAAGCCCACCCCGAAAGCGTCCTATCAGCGGGAGACGGCCCGGTGGGCCCGCCAGGCAGGATGACGCGAATGGCCCAGCCCCTTTCCCTCGTCGCGGATGTCGGCGGCACCAATACCCGCGTGGCGCTCGCCCGGGGCGGCGCGGTCGATCCCGCGTCGATCCGCCGCTTTGCCAATGCCGGCAACGCCGGGCTCGCCCCGATCCTGAATGCCTATCTCGCCGAGGCAGGCAGCCCCGAGATCGCCGGCGCCTGCGCGGCCGTCGCCGGGCCGGTGGACGATGGCGTCGCGCGGCTCACCAACCTCGACTGGTCCATCGACCGCGACGCGCTCGCCGCCGCCACCGGCGCCGAGCGGATCGCGGTGATCAACGACCTTCAGGCGCAGGGCCACGCGCTCGGCCATATCGCGGCCGACTGCCTCCGCCCGCTTGTCACCGCGGCCGAACCCCTGCGGGCCGCCTCGCCGCAGCTCGTCATCGGCGTCGGGACCGGCTTCAATGCGGCCGTCGTCCATGACGGCCCCACGGGTCGTCTCGTCACCGCCTCGGAATGCGGGCACGCCACCCTTCCGGTCCGCAACGACGGCGACCTCAGCCTGATGCGCTTCGTCGAGACGGCGCATGGCTTCGCCGGGGTGGAGGACGTGCTGTCGGGCCGGGGGCTGGAGCGACTCCACGCCTGGGCCGCGCGCGAGGCCGGGCAGGACGACGGCCTCGATGCCTCGGCAATCATGGCGGCCATCGGCCGGGGTGACGACCCGGTGGCCGAGGCGACCGGCGCGGCCTTCGTCCGGCTTCTCGGCACCGTGGCCGGTGACCTTGCGCTCATCCACCTGCCGTTCGGCGGCATCTACCTGATCGGCGGCGTGGCGCGCGCCTTCACCGCCCACTACGAGCGCTTCGGCTTCGCCACTGCCTTCCGCGACAAGGGCCGCTTCTCTTCCCTCGCCGCGGCCTTTCCCGTCTCGATCATCGAGGACGACTACGCCGCGCTCACCGGCTGCGCCCGGCGCCTGGCCGAGGGCTGAGCGCCGTCACCGCAGGAAATCGACGAGCTGCCGGGTCGAACCGTCCTTACCCTCGGCCGTCTCGCGGCCCGCGAGGATCGGCTCCAGCGCCAGCGCGAGTTCCTTGCCGAGTTCCACGCCCCACTGGTCGAAGGAGTTGAGCCCCAGGATCACGCCCTCGACGAAGACCCGGTGTTCGTAGAGCGCGATGATCTGGCCGAGAACGAAGGGCGTCAGCCGCTCGTAGACGAGCGTGGTGGAGGGTCGGTTGCCGGGGAAGACGCGGTGACGCGCCTGGCGGTCGAGTTCGGCGCCCGTGAGGCCCTTCTTCGCCAGCATCGCCCGCGCCGCGTCGAGCGAGCGGCCGCGCAGGAGCGCCTCGGACTGGGCGAGGCAATTGGCTACCAGAAGCCGGTGCTGGTGGGCCAGTCCGGGCTCGTGCCCCTCGCGGCCGACGAGGAACTCGCAGGGAATCACCCGCGTGCCCTGGTGGATGAGCTGGTAGAAGGCGTGTTGGCCGTTGGTGCCGGGTTCGCCCCAGACCACCGGGCCGGACGGCACCGGAAGGTCGCTGCCGTCCATCGCCACGCGCTTGCCGTTCGATTCCATCTCGAGCTGCTGGAGATAGGCCGGCAGCCGGGCGAGGCGCTGTTCGTAGGGCAGCACCGCGCGGGTGGCGTGGCCGCAGACCTGGTTGTGCCAGATGCCGACCAGGGCGAGCATCACCGGCATGTTCTGCGCGAAGGGCGCGTCGCGGAAATGCGTGTCCATCGCCCTCCCGCCGGCGAGGAAGGCGCGGAAGTGATCCGGCCCGATGGCGATCATCAGGGAAAGCCCGATCGGCCCCCACACGGAGTAGCGCCCGCCGACCCAGTCCTCGAAACCGAAGACGCGCGAGGCGTCGATGCCGAAGGCGGCGGTCCGGTCGAGCGCGGTCGAGACGGCGGCGAACTGTGCCGCCGGGGTGGCGACCCTGGCTGCCATCCATTTTCGCGCGGTGTCCGCGTTGGTCATCGTCTCGATGGTGGTGAAGGTCTTGGAGGCGACGACGACGAGCGTCGTCTCGGGGTTCAGGGGCGCGAGCACGTCATGGACATGCGCGCCGTCGACGTTCGAGACGAAATGCGCGCGCGGACCGTCGGCATAGGGCGAGAGCGCGATCGCCGCCATCGCCGGGCCGAGGTCGGACCCGCCGATGCCGATGTTGACGACGTCGGTGATGCGCCCGCCCTGCCCGGTAAGGCGCCCCTCCCGCAGGTCGCGGGCAAAGGCCTCAGAGCGGGCATGGGTCGCGCGCACCTCGGGCATCACGTCGCGCCCGTCCACGGCGACGGACCCGTCGAGATTGCGCAGCGCCGTGTGGAGGACGGCACGGCCCTCAGTCTCGTTGATCTTCGCGCCGGAAAACATCGCCTCGCGCCGCGCCGCCACGCCGGCGGCCTCGGCAATACGGATCAGCAGGTCGCGGGCATGGGCGTCGATTCCGGTCTTCGCGTAGTCGAAGAGAAGCCCGTCGGCGCGGACCGAGAAGTGCCGCGCCCGGTCGCTTCCCTCGAAGAGCGCGAGGATCGGGCGGTCGGCATGGGCGGCATGGTGATATCCGAGGTCGTCCCAGAGGCTCATTGCGAGGTGTCTCCTGTCCCGTTCATTCCGCCCAGTGGACGGTCGCGTTCGCCAGCACGGCATTCACCGGCGCTTCCTCGGCCGGAAGGCCCTGCGCGCGGTCGAGTGCGGCGCGTTTTTCCGGCCCGGTGATAAGGATGTGGCACGCCATCGCATCGGCGAGGACCCGCGCCGTCAGCGTCACCCGGGGCTCGCCCGCGCCCGCGGCCCTGAGCGCCATGAGGACCGGCGCGTCGGGCGCCAGGGCCTCCGCCAGCCGTTCGGCGCCGGGAAAGAGCGAGGCGGTGTGCATGTCGGCGCCCATCCCGAGGAGGAGCACGTCGATCGGCAGGTGCGGCGACAGCGCCGAGGTCAGCGCGTCGAGCGCCTGCTCCGGTTCCGGCGTGTCGGCGTAGAACGGCAGGAAGTGGGCCGCGGCGGCGCGCCCCGCCAGGAGCCGCTGGCGCACGAGTCGCGCGTTGGACCGGGCGTGGCTTTCCGGAACCCATCGTTCGTCGTTCAGGAAGACCGTGACGCGGTCCCAGTCGATGCCGATGCCCGAAAGCGTGTCGAAGACCGGGCCCGGCGTCGTGCCGCCCGGCACGCAGAAGCTCACGCTGTCCTTGCCCCGGACCGCCGTCGCAAGCTCGCTCGCCAGCCGGTCGGCGAGCGAGATCATCATAAGTTCGCGGTCGGGATACTCGACGAGTTCCATCTGTCACCTCCCCCGGCCGAGGCGGGATGCCGGGCCGGCGCTCATTCCCGGATTTCCCGCCAGCGCCGGCCGTCGCGGTGCAGCAGCATCAGCGCGTCCTCGGGGCCGGAGGAGCCGGGGTCGTAGCCCTTCGGCCGGTCGCCGCGGGCCTCCCAGCCGGCGATGATCGGATCGGTCCAGGCCCAGGCGGCCTCCACTTCGTCGCCGCGCATGAAGAGCGTCTGGTTGCCGCGGATCACGTCCATGATGAGCCGTTCGTAGGCGTCGGGGATGTCGGAACCGTCCTCGCCCAGGGCCTCGGCGAAGGACATGTCCAGGGGCACCTCGGTCAGGCGCATGCCGCCCGGCCCCGGCTCCTTGATCATCACGCTCAGCGTCATCCCCTCGTTCGGCTGCAGCCGGATCGAGAGCACGTTCTCGCGCCAGCCCTCCTCGTCACCGAAGATCGAATGCGGCACTTCCTTGAAGACGATGGCGATTTCCGAGGCGCGGGCGCGCAGCTTCTTGCCGGTGCGCAGGTAGAAGGGCGTGCCCTTCCAGCGCCAGTTGGCGATCTGCACCTTCATCGCGATATAGCTTTCGGTGCGGGAGGCCGGGTTTTCCGCATCCTCGACATAGGAAGGCTCGCCCCCCGGACCCTTCCTGGCGCTGCCGCGGTACTGGCCGCGGACGATGTCCTCGGCCGGCACCGGCTGCAGCGCATGGATGACCTTCAGCTTCTCGTCGCGCACCGCGTCCGGGTCGAAGCGGTAGGGCGGCTCCATCGCGATCAGGCAGAGAAGCTGCATCAGGTGATTCTGCACCATGTCCCGCATGGCGCCCGACTTGTCGTAGTAGGCCCCGCGCCCGCCCACGCCCACGGTCTCGGCCACGGTGATCTGGACGTGATCGACGTGGCGCGCGTTCCAGAGGGGCTCGAAGAGGATGTTGGCGAAGCGGACCGCCATCAGGTTCTGGACGGTTTCCTTCCCGAGGTAGTGGTCGATCCGGTAGATCTGGCTTTCGTGGAAATGCTCCGCCAGCGTGGCGTTCAGCGCGCGCGCGCTTTCGAGGTCTCGGCCGAAGGGTTTTTCCACCACGATCCGCGCCTCGGGCCCGGCGATCCCGAAGCGGTGGAGCCGCTCGGCAAGGTCGCCGAAAAGCGCGGGCGCGACGGAGAAGTAGAAGGCCTGCACCACGTCATGTCGGACGAGGCGTGCGAGATCGGGCCATCCGCCCTCGCCCTTGGCGTCCACCGGCACGTAATGGAGATGGGCAAGGAACTTGCCCACGGTCTCGCCATCGCGCGTCGACCCCGGCAGGAACTCGCCAAGCGCGTCGGCGACGAAGCTGCGGAAGCCTGCGTCGTCCATCTCGCCGCGCGCCGCACCGACGATGCGGGAGGTCTCGGGGATCTGGCCGGCGAGGTAGCGCCGGTAGAGGCCGGGCAGGATCTTGCGCCGGGCAAGGTCCCCGGTGCCGCCGAACACGACGAGGTCGAAGGGATCGACCGGAATGACCCTGGAGACCATGCGCGCTGCTCCTTCATGTTAGCGCTAACGCGCTGCGCTCATAGCGCCTTGCCGACGCAAAGTCTAGCATCGCTTTCCGCGCCGATCCATTGCGCGCGCCTCGCCCCGGCGCCTCTCAGGCCCGCACGTCGACGACCACGCGCCCCCGGACCTTGCCTTTCAGGATTTCCGCCCCGAGTCGCGGCAAGTCGCCGAGTGCCGCGGGCACCACCATCGCCTCGAGTTTTGCCATCGGCAGGTCGTGGACGATCCGCTGCCAGGCGCGCACCCGGTTCGCGTAGGGCTGCATCACGCTGTCGATGCCAAGCAGCTTGACCCCGCGCAGGATGAAGGGCGTGATCATCGCGCCCTCGACCACCGCGCCCCCGGCAAGCCCCACCGCCGCGACGGAGGTGCCGTACTTCATCTGCTTCAGCACCCGGCCGAGCATCGCCCCGGCGACGGCATCGACGCAGCCCGCCCAGCTTTCGCTTTCGAGCGGCTTCCTCGTCACCTCGGCGAAGTCCTCGCGCGGCACGATCTGCGTCGCGCCGAGGGCCTTCAGATACTCCGCCTGCTCCGGCCGCCCGGTGACCGCCGCGACCTCGTGGCCGAGCCCGGCAAGGATCGCCGTCGCCACCGACCCCACGCCGCCCGCCGCCCCGGTCACGAGTACCGGCCCGTGCCCCGGCTTCAGCCCGTGATCCTCCAGCGCCATGACGGCGAGCATGGCGGTAAGCCCCGCCGTGCCCACGGCCATCGCCGCGCGGGTGGTCAGCCCCGGCGGAAGCGGCACCAGCCAGTCGGCACGGACCGAGGCCTTCTCGGCGTAGCCGCCCCAATGCGCCTCGCCGACCCGCCAGCCGGTCAGGACGACCTTGTCGCCGGGCCCGTAGCGCGGATCCGAGGAGCGTTCGACGGTGCCGGCAAAGTCGATACCGGGAACGTGGGGGTAGGTCCGGACGAGCCCGCCGCCCGGGCCTATGCAAAGCCCGTCCTTGTAGTTGACGGTGGAATATTCGACCGCGACCGACACCTCGCTCTCGGGCAGGCGACTCTCCGCGATCTCCTGCACGGCGGCGCGGGTGCCGCCGTCCTCCGACTTCTCGACGATCAGTGCCCTCATGCCGGCGCCCTCCCCGAAATCCATGCCTTGCCCGACTTTCGCGGATTCGCGGCGGCGAGGCTACCCCGGATCGGCGCGGTTCAGCCCTGCCCCTCCCGCTTCGCCGCCCGCTCGGCCAGAAGCCGCGTGAGCCAGTCGGGGTCCATCTCCGGCACGGACGACAGGAGAAGCTCGGTATAGGGGTCGTGCGGCGGCTGGAACATCTCCTCCTTCGGCCCCTGCTCGACGACGCGGCCGTTCTGCATCACCACCACCTCGTCGGCAATGGCCTTCACGGTGGCGAGGTCGTGGGTGATGAACATGTAGGCGAGGTTGAACTCGGACTGGATCCGGTCGAGGAGTTTCAGGATGCCTTCCGCGACGAGCTGGTCGAGGGCCGATGTGACCTCGTCGCAGATGATGAACCTGGGCTCGGCCGCGAGCGCGCGGGCGATGCCGATGCGCTGCTTCTGGCCCCCGGAGAGCTCCGAGGGCAGCCGGTCGATGAACCTGTCCGGCTCAAGCTCGATCAGCCGCAGGAGGTCGCGGATGCGCTCGGTGAGCGCCTTGCCCTTCAGGCCGAGGTACATCTCGGCGGGCCGGCCGATCAGCTCGCGCAGTCGCAGTTTCGGGTTCAGCGCGGTGTCGGCCATCTGGTAGATCATCTGCGCCTGGCGCAGCTGGTCGCGGCTGCGCTGGCGGTAGTCGGCCGGCAGGGGCTGGCCGTCGAAGAGGATGCGGCCCTGGCGCGGCGGCAGGAGGCCGGTGATCACCCGTGCCGCCGTGGACTTGCCCGAACCGCTCTCGCCGACCACCGCGACGGTGCGGCGGGCGTGGATGTCGAAACCGATGTTCTTCAGCACATCCGCCGCCCCGTAGCCCGCCGTCACGTTCTGCACCGAGACGACCGGCACGCCCGTCGTGACCGGCGGCTGCACGGGCCGCGCGTAGGACCGCACGGCCCAGAGCGACTTGGTATAGTCCTCCTTCGGTGCGCGCAGCATCGTCCGGGTGTCGGCCTCCTCCACCTCGTCGCCGCGCAGGAGCACCTTGATCCGGTCGGCCATCTGCGCCACGACGGCGAGGTCGTGGGTGATGTAGATGGCCGCCGTGTCGAACTGCGCGACGATGTCGCGGATCGCCGCCAGCACCTCGATCTGTGTTGTGACATCGAGCGCCGTCGTCGGCTCGTCGAAAATGATGAGGTCGGGCCGGCAAGACATTGCCATCGCCGTCATCGCCCGCTGCAACTGCCCGCCCGAGACCTGGTGCGGATAGCGGAAGCCGATCTCCTCCGGGTTCGGCAGCCGCATCCGGCGATAAAGCTCCACCGCGTCCGCCTCGGCCTTTTCGCGCGACATGACACCGTGCTGCACCGGGGCCTCGCAGTACTGGTCGATGAGCCGGTGCGCGGGATTGAAGCTCGCCGCGGCCGATTGCGCGACATAGGCGATGCGCTTGCCCCTGAGCGCCCGCCTCTCGGCTTCCGGGGCCTTCATGAGGTCGATCCCGTCGAAGTCGATCGTGCCGCCCGAAATCCGGCAGCCGTCGCGGGTGAAGCCCATGGCGGCGAGGCCGAGGGTGGACTTGCCAGCGCCGGACTCGCCGATGAGGCCGATGACTTCGCCCTTGCGGAGCGTCAGGTCCACGCCCTTGATGATCGGCGACCAGGTGTCTTCGGAGCGCCCGTCGATGCGGATGCCGCGCATGGTCAGGAGAACGGGCTTTGCGGATGTCTCGCTCATGGCCTCACTCCTTCAGCCCGCTGGCGCGATGAAGCTGCCAGTCCACGACGAAGTTGACTGCCACCGTCAGGAGCGCGATGGCGCCCGCCGGCAAGAGCGGCGTGATGTCGCCGAAGGTGATCAGCGTCGCGTTCTCGCGCACCATCGAGCCCCAGTCGGCGGTGGGGGGCTTGATCCCGAGGCCGAGGAAGGAGAGCGCCGAGATCGCGAGGAAGACGAAGCAGAACCTGAGGCCGAACTCCGCGACAAGAGGCGCCATCGCATTCGGCAGGATCTCGCGCCGAATCAGCCGCCACATCCCCTCGCCCCTGAGCCGCGCGGCCTCGATGTAGTCCATCACCACGATGCCCTGTGCAACCGACCGCGCCAGACGATAGACGCGGGTGGCATCGACGGCTGCGATGACAAGAATCAGCGTCAGGACCGAGGTGCCGAAGATCGTGAGGAGGAGAAGCGAGAGGATCAGCGCCGGGATCGCCATGAGCGCATCGACGAAGCGCGACAGCGCCTGGTCGATCCAGCCGCCCGTCACCGCCGCCCAGATGCCGAGGATCGAGCCGACGACGAAGGCGAGCACGGTGGTCGCGAAGGCGATGCCCACGGTGTTTCGCGCGCCGTAGATGAGCCGGGTCAGCATGTCGCGGCCAAGCTTGTCGGTGCCGAGGTAATGGGGTGCCTCCCAGGGCAGGTACTGTCCGCCCAGCACCTCGTGCTCGGAAAATGGCGCGAGCACGGGCGCGAGGATCGCCACGAGGATGTAGAAGAGGATCACGGCGAGGCCGAAGGCCGCCGTCAGCGGCATGTCGCGAAAGAGCGGCTTGAGAGGCGCGGGGGCGCCGGCCTGCAGCGCTACGCGCGCGGCAAGGCCGGTGGCGAAGAAGAGGGCGAGGCCGACGAGGAGCGCGATCAGGACCGTCATCGCCTACCTCCGGTGCATCAGGCGGGGATTGGTGACGGTCGAGAGCACGTCGGCGATAAGGTTCAAGAGGACATAGGCCGCCGCGAAGATGAGCGCGATTGCCTGCACCACGGCGATGTCGCGGTTGGTCACCGCGTCGACCATGAGTTGCCCGAGCCCCGGATAGACGAAGACGACCTCGACCACCACGACCCCGGTGATCAGGTAGGCGAGGTTCAGCGCCACGACGTTGATGATGGGCGCAAGCGCGTTCGGCACCGCGTGGCGCAGGACGACGCGCAGGGGCGACATGCCCTTCAGCCGCGCCATCTCGATATAGGGACTGGCCAGAAGGTTGATGATCGCCGCCCGCGTCATCCGCATCATGTGCGCGGTGACCACGAGCGTCAGCGTCAGCGCAGGCAGGAAGGCCATGTAGAGCCGGTCGCCGAAGGTCGTGGCCGGCGTGATCCGCACCATCGAGGGGAAGAGACCGGACTGCGCCAGCCAGAGGACGAGGATATAGGCCACGAAGAACTCCGGGAAGGAGATCGAGGTCAGCGCCAGCGCGTTCGAGGCGCGGTCGAAGACCGAGTTGCGCCAGAGCGCGGCCATCACGCCGAGCGCGAGCGACAAGGGCACCGAGAGCGCGGCGGCGTAGAGCGCGAGGAAGAGCGTGTTGCCGAGCCGCGCGCCGACGAGATCGGCAATCGGCTTCTTGGTCGCCATCGAGACGCCGAAATCGCCCTGGATGGCGCCCGTCAGCCAGTGCCAGTAGCGCAGCGGGGCCGGGTCATTGAGCCCGAGTTGGTCGCGCAGCGCGGCCAGCGTCTCCTCGGTCGCGGACTGGCCGAGCAACTCGCGGGCAAGGTCGCCGGGCAGAAGCTCGGTCGCACCGAAGATGACGACCGATATGACGAAGAGCGTAAGGAGGCCGAGAAGCAGCCTTCGCCCGATCATGCCCCAGATATCTCTCATTGGTCCCCCCGGTCCATGGCCCGCCCGGCGGTCTTCGTGCCGCCGTCGTCAGGGCATGAAGGCCCCGGCGGAGACCCGCCGGGGCCCAGGTCTCAGCCGTCCGCGATCAGGCGAACCACCAGCGCTCGACGCAGCGGAAGCCGTCGAGGTTCCAGTTGTTCGAGATCTTCTCGGGCGTGGCCACCGCGTTCGACACGGCCATGACGTAGTTGTTGTACATCGGGATGATGGTCGAGCCCTCGAAGGACACGATGTGCTGCATCTCGTGGTACATCTCGCGCCGCTTGGCATCGTCAAGTTCCGACCGCGCCGCGACCAGAAGCTCGTTGAAGCGCGCATTGTCCCAGAAGCTCTCGTTCCAAGCGCCACCCGCGGAATAGGCCGTGGTGAACATCTGGTCCTCCACCGGACGGCCGCCCCAGTAGGAGGCGCAGAACGGTTTCTTCATCCAGATGTTGTCCCAGTAGCCATCGTTCGGCACCCGGTCCACCGTGATGGTGATGCCGGCCGCGGCCGCCTTCTCGCTCATCAGGACGGCGGCATCGACCGCGCCCGAGAAGGCGGCGTCGGCGGCCGAGAGCGTGACCTCGAGCGTCTCCATTCCCGCTTCCTTGAGATGGAACTTCGCCTTGTCGGGGTCGTAGGTCTTCGGCTCCATCTCCGCGAAGAAGTAGCGGTTCGCCGGGCCGATCGGGTTGTCGTTGGAGACCGACCCGTGGCCGGCGAGGATCTTGTCCACCATTTCCTGACGGTCGAAGGCGTACTTCAGCGCGAGCCGCACGTTGTTGTCGCTGAAGGGCGCCGCCCGGGCATCCATCGGGAAGACATAGTGCGCGTTGCCCGAAATCGACAGGATCTTGGCCACGCCCCTGCTCTCGAGCAGGCCGATCGAGGCCGGGTCCACCTGGTCGATCGTGTCGACCTCGCCCGTCATCAGAGCATTGAGCCGCGCCGCCGCGTCGAGAATGGACAGAAGCACGATCTGGTCGAAATGCGCCCGGTCCGACTTCCAGTAGTTCGGGTTGCGGTTCAGCGTCGCCTGCACGCCCGGCTCGAAGCTTTCGACGATGTACCCGCCGAGGCCGTCGCTGGACGTCACATCGATCTTGCCGTCGGCCGAGGCCATCACCGGCAGGTGGTAGTCCGACATCAGGTAGGGGAAGTCCGCGTTCGGCGCGTTCAGTGTCACGACGACGTTCTGGCCATCGGCCTTGATGTCGGTCACCGCGTCGAAATAGGGCTTCACGGCCGAGGTGGAGGCTTCGCCGCGATGATGGTTCAGCGACGCGACGACGTCATCCGGCGTCAGCCCCTTGCCGGAATGGAAGGCCACGCCCTCGCGGATCTTGAAGACCCAGGTCATGCCGTCCGACGAGTCCCAGCTTTCCGCGATCTCGGGAACGAGGTTGCCGTCAGCGCCGATCTCGATCAGGTAGTTGTGGCGCGCCGCCGCGAAGGTCTGCACGTAGAGTTGGTCCCAGAGGCCGGGATCGTAGCCGTCGGTGGACGAACCGTGGCCAATCCCCACCCGGAACACCCCTCCCTTCTTCGGCTCGGCCGAAGCGCGCCGCACGCCGGCCGGCAGGATCAGCCCGGCCGCGCCCAGCGCGGTCGCGCCCTTGATCAGGCTCCGGCGGCTCAGTCCGCCGCGTGTCAGATAGTCACTCATGTCTTTCTCCCTGGTGTTGGTTTTCTTGCTCTTCGGTCCCGTCCGCACCGCTTTGCGGCCCTTCAGGCCGCGATCTCGCTCACCTTGTATGCCGCCCGGTCAAGCCAGTCCGGGCTGATCTCGACGCCCCAGCCGGGCTCCTCGGGGATCCGCACCTTGCCGTCCTCGACGGCGAAGGGCTCGCCCCGGAACAGGCCCACCTGCCACGGGTAATAGTCGTCGCCTTCGATCGAGAATTCCAGATATTTTCCCGCGTTCGGGATCGCGCCGAGAAGATGCATGGTGCAGATCGTCACGAGCGAGAGGTTGGCGCTGTGCGGCGTGCAGGGCAAACCGGCCCTCGCGGCCATCCCCGCCACCAGAAGCGTGCGGGCGATCCCGCCCATGTACATCACGTCGGGCTGCACCACGTCGACAGCGCGCATCCCGATCATCTGGCGCCAGACGATCAGGTCCCAGTCCTGCTCGCCGCCGGTCACGTCGATGGAAAGCGCGTCGGCGACTTCCTTCGTCTGATCGAGCTCCCAATACGGGCAGGGTTCCTCGAAATGACCGATGCCCTCGGCTTCGAGCCTGCGTCCGACCTCGATCGCGCGGGCGGGCGAGAAGCCGGAATTGCCGTCGACGAGCTTGGCCATCCCGTCCCCGAGCGCGCGGGCGACCGTCGGGATGACCTCTTCGGTCCGACCCGGCCATTCGTCGATGTCGTGGCCGCATTCGGCGCCCACGCGCCATTTGAAAGCGTCGAACCCGTGGTCGTCGCGGAGCCGGCAGAGCCGAGCCGCCTCGTCCACGGCCGTGATGTCACGCTTCATCGACGAGGCATAGGCGCGCAGGCGCCCCGGCCTGCCGCCGAGGAGTTCCACGACCGGCTTGCCCGAGCGCCGCCCGGCCATGTCCCAGAGCGCGGTGTCGAGCCCGGCGAGCGCCCGGCAGCGGTAGGACCCGGGGAACTTGTGCTCCTTCTCCTCGACCCGCCGCACGAGGCCGAGAATGTCCTCCGTCCCCTGCCCCAGGGCGTGTGGCGCGACCTGGCGGTGCAGGACCTGAGCGGTGATGTCGGCATTGTAGGTGGAGGTCTGGCCCCAGCCGAAGGCCCCGTCCTCGGCGGTGACGCGGGTGAAGCACACGAATTCGTTGGAGAAGGTCTCGATCTTCGAGATCTTCGTCATCCTGCTCCCCTTCGCTGCCCCGGCGTCACCGCGCCGTTCGGCGGCCCCTCAGTCGTCGCGTGCTCCGCAAATTTCCGCGCAGGCGATTCCCGGTTGCGACCGTCCAATCCTCTCGCAGGACATCCTGCCGGAGATTATTGTTGATTGTCCAGTCAATTCATATCCCGCGAACCCCTCACCTTGCACCGTAGAAAAGGCCGACCACATGCTCGGCCTCGGCGAAGAAAAGCCAGCGCGCGGCGAGCGCCCCGGCGAAGTGAACGGCAAAGGCGAGCACATGCGCGGGCAGCGACGATGGCAGGGCCACCACGAGAATCGCCGGAAGAACCGCGCCGAGGAGAATCGCGAGGGCGCGCAGCTTCACCGCATGACGCCGCCCAACGACATGGATCATCTCGCGCATCACGTAGTTGCCCGCCGTGTGCGGCGGCGCGAAGGACCGGACATCACCGCGCGACCCGAGCCCGGTCGCCGTGGCGAGCCGGTGGCCGCGCGCCGCGAACCGGGTGTCCCCGCTGCGCCAGGCGGCGAGTTGCAGGACCGCGAGCGCGGCGCAGAGGAGCGCGGCCGCATAGGGCAGCCCGGCCAGGATGGTGCCCCCGGCCAGCGCCCAGACGAAGAAGAGCGCGGGCGTCGTCCAGTGGTTCCAGCGCGGCACGGTCCGGAGCTGGGCGTAGATCATGCCCGTCGAAAGCAGGGCGAGAAGGCAGGCCAGCGCCCCGGTGAGCCCGAAGGCGGGCGGCAGTCCGCCGCCGAAGACCGCCGCGAGCGCCACCGGCGCAAGCATGAGGATCGCCCCCGCCGAGGCCCATGCCTCGCGGCTGAGCCAGCTCGTCCGCCACTGGCTGAAGGCCAGGATCGCCCGTTCCGGCCGCCCGAGGTGGAAGGTGGAAGCGAGCAGCCCGACCACCGCCAGCAGATAGCCGAGGCCCCAGAGGAAGACCGCCTCCAGCCCGAAGACGGCGACCGCACCGGAGGCGAGCACGAAGAGAAGGCCGAACCCCGCCCCCGACAGCGTCGTGAAAAGGATCACCGAGGGCGCGGGATGCATTCAGAGCTTCTCCAGCAGCCGGTCGAGCCAGCCGGCGAGGCCCGTTGCCCGAACGTCGAGCAGTGGCGCGAGCGACCCCGCCGCGGCGGGTCCCTTCGGCCGCGGCGGCAGGTACTTGTTCACCGGCGCCGTCCCGAGTTCCGGCATCAGGTCGTACCCGCCGCGCGCCTCCACCAGCCGGCTTACCGCACTGTCCGGATCGGCGAGGTCGCCGAAGTGGCGCGCGCCGGTCGGGCAGGTCCGCACGCAGGCGGGCACGCGGTCCTCCTCCGCCAGCGTCTCGTTGCCGATCCGGTCCACGCAGAGCGTGCATTTCTTCATCACGCCCGCCTCGCCGTCGAGTTCGCGCGCGCCATAGGGGCAGGCCCAGGCGCAGAGTCCGCAGCCGATGCAGGCGTCCTCGTTGACCAGGACGATCCCGTCCTCCGCCCGCTTGTAGCTGGCGCCGGTGGGGCAGACCGTCACGCAGGGAGCGTTGTCGCAATGCAGACAGGAGCGGGGGAAGTGCACGATCTCGGCCGGCCGGCCGGCGGAAACAACCTCATAGCTGTGAACCCGGTTGAGGAACGTTCCGGAAGGCTCTGATCCGTAGGCATTCTGATCGGAGAGGGGAACTCCGTAGCCCTGATCGTTCCAGCCCTTGCAGGCGGTCACGCAGGCTTGGCAGCCGACGCAGGTGTCGAGGTCGATGACAAGCCCGAGTTTCTTCGCGGGCGGCGGCGGAAGCGCGGTCATGGCTTCTCTCTCCATGGCCGGTGCCTCGGGGC
>NZ_WBUS01000236.1 GCF_008933605.1 Albidovulum sp. | reverse complement strand
CCACGCCACGGTGGGCGAGGCGGCGGCGCTGGCGCGGCTCGACCGGTTCGTTGCGGAGCGGCTGGCACGCTATCCCGTCGAGCGCGACTATCCGGCGCGTGGTGCGACGTCAGGGCTGTCCGAGAACCTCGCCTGGGGCGAGATCTCCCCGCGCACGGCCTGGGCGGCGGGTCTGCGGGCGCGGGAGGAGGGCAACCCGGGCGCTGAGAAGTTCCTTTCGGAACTCGCCTGGAGGGAATTCGCCTGGCATCTGATGTTTCACCATCCCAAGCTCGCCGGTGCCAACTGGCGCACGGGCTGGGAGGGTTTTCCCTGGCGCGGCGACAACGCGGAGGCCGAGCGCTGGCGGCGCGGCATGACCGGCGAGCCCTTCGTCGATGCCGCGATGCGCGAGATGTACGTGACGGGCCGGATGCACAACCGGGCGCGGATGGTCGCGGCCTCCTACCTGACGAAGCACCTCATGACGGACTGGCGGGTGGGACTCGCCTGGTTCGCCGACTGCCTGACCGACTGGGACCCGGCCGCCAATGCCATGGGCTGGCAGTGGGTGGCGGGGTGCGGGCCGGACGCCGCACCGTTCTTCCGCATCTTCAACCCGAACGCGCAGGCAGAGAGGTTCGATCCCGACGGCCGCTACCGGCGTGCCTTCCTCGCCGAGGGTCAGGCCGCACCGCCCGCGAGCGCGCGGGAATACTTCGCCGCCGTTCCCCGGGCCTGGGACCTCCGCCCGGACGCGGCCTATCCCGCGCCACTCGTCGGTCTTGCCGAGGGACGCGCGCGGGCGCTCAGGGCCTACGAGCAGCGGGACCGTGCAGCTGCAGAATGACCGGGTTGCGGGCCACGGGCCTCTGCGCTTACCGTTTTGCGCAGAGGAGCGCCTAATGACCATACTGCGCACGACCGACGGTGAGCGGGGCCTGCCGCGCTATTTCGCGCAGGTGCTCCGGATTGCCGGGAGCCTGAGATATGGCCGGCTCGACTTCGTCCTGGCCGATGGCCGGCGGTTCCGGGTGGAGGGGGCCGGACCAGGGCCGGTGGCCGAAATCCATGTGGTGGACGACGACATCTTCGCCCGGCTGATCCGCGAAGGCGACCTCGGCTTCTGCGAGGCCTACCTGGAGGGCGGCTGGACGACGCCCGACCTGCAGGCCTTCATGGACCTGATCCATGCCGACAACGAGGGCGTCTATGACGGCTTTCCCGGCATGGCGCTGGTGAGGGCCTATGAGAGGGTGCGCCATCTTCTCCGATCGAACTCGCGGGGGCAGGCCCGGCGCAACATCGCCTACCACTACGACCTCGGCAACGAGTTCTACGCGCTCTGGCTCGACCGGTCGATGACCTATTCCTCGGCGCTGTTCCAGACCGGGCAGGAAAGCCTGGAGGCTGCGCAGCGCGCCAAGTACGCCTCCATGGTGGACCGCATGGGCGTGAGCCCGGGCGACCACGTGCTGGAGATCGGCTGCGGCTGGGGCGGATTTGCCGAGTATGCGGCCGCCGAGCGGGGGCTGCAGGTCACGGGCCTGACCATCTCGCGGGCCCAGCTCGACTATGCCCGGGCGCGCATCCATCGGGCGGGGCTTTCCGACCGGGTGGAGCTGAAGCTGCAGGATTACCGCGACGAGCGGGGCAGCTATGACGGCATCGCCTCGATCGAGATGTTCGAGGCGGTGGGCGAGAGATACTGGCCGGTCTATTTCGGCACGCTCCGCGACCGGCTGAAGCCGGGCCGCAACGCCACGCTGCAGATCATCACGCTGCAGGAAAAGCGTTTCGAGATCTACCGCAAGGGCGTGGATTTCATCCAGAAATACATCTTCCCCGGCGGCATGCTGCCGTCGCCCTCCGCTCTCAGGGCCGAGGTCGCGCGGGCGGGGCTGACGCTCGTCGGCACCTTCGAGTTCGGCCAGAGCTACAGCCAGACCCTCAGGCGCTGGCACGAGACCTTCAACGACCGCTGGGACGAGATCGCGGGGCTCGGGTTTGATGCAAGATTCCAACGCATGTGGAATTTCTACCTGACCTCTTGCGCGGGCGCGTTCCGCGGCGGAAACTGCGACGTGACACAAATCACGGTATCGAGGCCAGCAGTCTAGTGCCCACAGCCGCCAAGCTTTTCGCCGGATTTGCCTTTGCGGTCCTGGCCTTCTTCACTGCGGAGATCTTCAAGCCGCACATGCCCGAGGGAACCCAGTTCGGGTACTTTTCCTTCGTGTCCTCGCTGATCGGTCTTGTTGCCGGCTGGCGGGTGATGGGGCCGGAGGCCGGGCGCGGGACCTGGGCCGCGGTCAATTCCGGCATCAAGACCTCGGCCGTCATGATCGGCCTCGCGCTTGTCATCTTCTCGACCTACGACATGTTCCTCCGCGCCTTCCGGCCCGAGTACAAGGGGCCGATGGAGGCCATCGTGGCGATCTTCGAGATCGGGGTGGATTACCTTCGCGCGATGCTCGCCTGGGACGTGATCGCCGTCCTCGTGGGGGGAGGGGCGCTGGCCGGGCTCCTGTCGGAATGGGCGGCGCGGCGCTGGAAGTGACCCGGTGACGGACTTCTTCTTCTACGGAACGCTCTGCCATCCGCCGCTCGTCCGCGCGGTGCTCGGCCGCGCGGTGGCGGTGGAGGCCGCGACGCTGCCGGATCACGCCGTCCACCTCGCGGAGGTCGCGGCCTTCCCGATGATCGTCGCGGGCGGTGCGGGGGCGCCGGGCGTGCTTGTCCGTGGCCTTGGACCCGAGGATGTCGCCCGGCTCGACTTCTACGAGGCGGGGTTCGGCTTCGATACCCGCGAGATGCGGGTGGAGACGGCGGGCGGCCCCGCGACCGCACGGGTCTATTTCCCGCAGCCGGGCGTCTGGCGCCCCGGGGCGCCCTGGGACCTTGCGGCCTGGGTGGCGCGATGGGGCGCGGTCGTGACGGCAGCGGCCGGGGACTTCATGGCGCAACGCGGGATCGTTGCGCCCGAGAAGCTCTGGGCACGTTACGGGATGATGCTGGTGCGGGCAGGCGCGCGGCTCAGGGCCGAGACGGAGGCGGAGCACGTGCCCATGACCCTGCGCATGCGTGCCGCGCCCGGCGACGTGAGCCTGCGCCAAGGGCGGCAGGTTTACGCCAACTATTTCGCCGTCGAGGAGTTCGACCTCCGTTTCCGGCGCTTCG
Organism: Albidovulum sp.; assembly: GCF_008933605.1. Taxonomy (GTDB): domain Bacteria; phylum Pseudomonadota; class Alphaproteobacteria; order Rhodobacterales; family Rhodobacteraceae; genus Albidovulum. Next base: position 240 of record NZ_WBUS01000236.1, on the reverse strand, counting down.
ATGGCGGCATGAGCCCGGAGGTGAACCGTGGCGTCTTCGTCGCCGGCGATGCCGTCATCGTCCTTCCCTACGATCCGCTCCGCGACCGCGTGCTCCTGATCGAGCAGTTCCGCATGGGTCCCCACGGGCGGGGCGACCCGCAACCCTGGCTGCTCGAGGCGCCCGCGGGCCGCGTCGACGGCGGCGAGACGCCGGAGGCGGCGGCACGGCGCGAGGCCGAGGAGGAGGCGCGGCTGGCGC
>NZ_WBUS01000235.1 GCF_008933605.1 Albidovulum sp. | reverse complement strand
GGGAAGGGCGCGGCAGACCGGGTCGCGGACGCCTGCCGGGCGGGCGCGCTGGTCGTCACGCCGGCCGAGTGGGACGGCGCGCCGCCCGAGGGCTGTCTCTTCTTCGGGCCACGGCAACTGAAGGCCACGGGGGCGCTCGCCGTCTACGCAGGCCCGCGCATCGTGACCGCGCGCGATGCGGCCGGCGACCGGCTCTGGAATCGCCGGCCCGCGGCCCGCCAGCGGCTTGCGGCGCGTCAGTAGCTGCGGATGAGGCCGACGAGCCGGCCCTGCACCTTCACCTGGTCCTCGGGCAGGACCCGCGTCTCGTAGGCCGGGTTCGCGGCCTCGAGCGCGATCATTCCGCCCCGGCGGCGAAAGCGCTTCAGCGTCGCCTCGTGGCCCTCGACCAGCGCCACGACGATGTCGCCGTTGTCGGCGGTGGTCTGTTCGCGGATCACGACGATGTCACCGTCGTTGATCCCGGCCTCGATCATCGAATCGCCCTTCACCTCCAGCGCGTAGTGCTGGCCGCGCCCCGCGAGCATGGAGCCGGGCACCGCGATATGGTGGGACACTTCGGAAATCGCCTCGATCGGCACGCCGGCCGCGATCCGGCCCATGACGGGGAGTTCCAGCGCATGGACCTCCGCCACCGGCATGGCGCCCCGGGGCGGCAGGGCGCGGTCGCCGTCGATCACCCGCGGGGTGAAACCGGGCTTCTCCATCGCCTCGGGCAGTTTCACGATCTCGATCGCGCGAGCCCGGTGGGCGAGGCGCCGGATGAAGCCGCGTTCCTCCAGCGCCGTGATCAGCCGGTGGATGCCGGACTTTGAGCGCAGATCCAGCGCCTCCTTCATCTCGTCAAAGGAGGGCGGCACCCCGTCGCGGGCGACGCGCCTCTGGATGAAATCGAGTAGTTCCAACTGCTTGCGGGTCAGCATGTGCCTGTTTTCCTTTGCCCAAACCCCGGGCCGTTCTGGAATGGTTCTACCCGCGTTCCCGTTTTGTGTCAACGGTTTCCCCGGCGGGGCGCGGTCAGAGCGCGATATAGTCCACCTCGGCGCCGGCGTCGCGGGCGGGGTCGTTCACCGGCCGGATGAGCAGCGCGTCCGCCTCCGACAGGATCGACAGCAGCGCGCTGTCCTGCCGGTCGAAGGGCGCGATGGTGACGCCGCCGCCATCCTGGCCGAGACGGGCCCGCATGTAATGTTCGCGGGGGCCGTTCGCCTCCACCGACCGGGCGAGACGGGCGCGCGCCCGTGTGGCGCCGGCGCGCGGCAGGCCCTGCATCGCGCGCAGCATCGGCAACATGAAGACATGGCCGCAAACAATTGCAGAAACGGGGTTTCCAGGAAGGCCGAGCAGCGCGGAACTGCCGAGCCTGCCGGCCATCAGCGGTTTGCCCGGGCGGATCGCGATCTTGTAGAAGGCCCGTTCCATGCCCATCGCCTCGGTCACCGGCGCGATCAGGTCGTGATCGCCCACCGAGGCGCCGCCGATGGTCACGATGAGATCGGCGTCGGCGGCAAGCTCCAGCGCGAAGCGGATCGACGCCGCGTCGTCGCGCGCGATCGGCAGCACCCTCGCCTCCGCGCCCTCCGCCTCGGCCATCGCTGCCAGCGCGAAACCGTTCGAGGCGATGATCTGGTCCGGTCCCGGACAATCGCCGGGCATCACCAGTTCGTCACCGGTGGCGACGAAGGCCACGACGGGCCGGCGCGCCACCACGACCTCGGGCACGTTCATCGCCGCGATGAGCGCAAGGTCGGCGGGCCGGAGGCGGCGCGGCGCGGTGATGCGGTCGCCCACGCGGAAATCCTGGCCCGCTGCCCGGATGTTGCGGCCCGCTTCCAGCCGCGCGCCGAGCGTGATGCGGTCGCCCTCGCGCGTCACGTCCTCCTGCAGGACGACGCGGCCGGCACCGTCGGGCACCGGCGCGCCGGTGAAGATGCGGGCCGCCGACCCCGGATCGACAGTTCCGGAAAATCCTTTTCCTGCCGCAGCTTCGCCGATGACCTTCAGGACCGCGCCGGGCTGGTGGTCGGCCTCGCGGATGGCGTATCCGTCCATGGCGGAGGCCGCGAAGGGCGGCTGGTCGCGCCCCGCCACGACGTCGCGGATAAGCACCCGCCCCGCCGCGCCGCGCAGCGCCAGCGACGTCTCGGGCAGCACGGGGCACAGCGCGAAAAGCCGCTCCAGCGCATCCTCGACGGTGATCATCGCCCGCCCTCCGCCTCATAGCGGCCGGATTTTCCGCCGTCCTTCAGGACGACGCGGAGGCCCTCGATGCGCATCGACTTCTCCGCCGCCTTGAGCATGTCGTAGACCGTCAGCGCCGCCACCGAGGCCGCCGTCAGCGCCTCCATCTCCACCCCGGTCTGACCGGTGGTCTTGACCGTCGCCTCGATGCGCACACCCGGAAGCGTCCCGTCGGGCTCGAGTTCGACGGCAACCCGGGTGATGGGCAGGGGGTGGCAGAGCGGGATCAGGTCGGCGGTCTTCTTCGCGGCCATGATCCCGGCAAGCCGCGCGACACCGAGGACATCGCCCTTCTTCGCCCGGCCCTCGGTCACCAGCGCCAGCGTCTCGGGGCGCATGACCACCCGTGCCTCCGCGACCGCGATCCGATCGGACACCTCCTTGGCCGAGACATCGACCATGTGCGCATGGCCTTCGGCGTCGAAGTGCGTCAGCGGCATGCCTGTACCTCCGAGGGATCGGCGAGCAGCGCCCGCGTCGCCGCCGCCACGTCCGGCTGCCGCATCAGGCTTTCGCCGATGAGGAAGCTGCGGGCGCCGCAGCGCGCCATCTCGGCGAGGTCGTCGCGGCTGAAAAGCCCGCTCTCGCAGATCGGCAGCCGCTCGGCGGGGATGCGGGGTGCAAGTCGTCTCGTGGTTTCAAGAGTGACTTCGAAGGTCTTGAGATTGCGGTTGTTTATGCCGACAAGATCGGACCTGAGGGCAAGCGCGCGGTCAAGCTCTGCCTCGTCATGCACCTCCAGGAGCACGTCCATCCCCCAGCCCTCCGCCGCCTCCTCGAGCTCGGCCGCCTGCGTGTCCGAGACCGAGGCGAGGATGATCAGGATGCAGTCGGCGCCCCAGGCGCGGGCCTCGGCCACCTGGTAGGGATCGTAGAGGAAATCCTTCCGTAGCGCCGGCAGCGCGACCGCGTCGCGTGCTGCCGTCAGGTACTCCGGCGCGCCCTGGAAGGAGGGCGCGTCGGTCAGGACCGACAGGCAGGTCGCGCCCCCCTCCGCATAGGCGCGCGCCAGCGCCTGCGGATCGAAGTCGGGGCGGATCAATCCCTTGGACGGGCTCGCCTTCTTGATCTCGGCGATGAGTCCGTAGCCGCTGGCAGAGGCGCGCCGCAGCGCGGCGCCGAAACCACGCGGGGGCGAGGCCTCCCGCGCCGCCGCCTCGACCGCCGCC
>NZ_WBUS01000234.1 GCF_008933605.1 Albidovulum sp. | reverse complement strand
CCCCACCCGTGTGGGCACGCAATTGGCATAGCCAATCGCTTTCGCCCGCCCACCCTCAAGATGGACAGCTAGCTGTCCATCTTCAACGCCGAAATAAACGCCTCCTGCGGGATCTCCACCTTCCCGAACTGGCGCATCTTCTTCTTGCCGGCCTTCTGCTTCTCCAGGAGTTTCCGCTTCCGCGTGGCGTCGCCGCCGTAGCACTTGGCGGTCACGTCCTTCCGCAAGGCACTCAGCGTCTCCCGCGCGATGACGCGGCCGCCGATGGCCGCCTGGATCGGGATCTTGAACATGTGGCGGGGGATCAGGTCCTTCAGCTTTTCGACCATCGCCCGGCCGCGCGCCTCGGCCCGGTCGCGGTGGACCATGATCGACAGGGCATCGACCGGCTCGTCATTCACCAGGATCGACATCTTCACGAGGAAATCCTCGCGGTAGCCGATCATCTGGTAGTCGAAGCTCGCATAGCCCTTGGTCACGCTCTTCAGCCGGTCGTAGAAGTCGAAGACGACCTCGGCGAGCGGCAGGTCATAGACGACCATGGCGCGGGAGCCGGCATAGGTCAGGTCCATCTGGATGCCGCGCCGGTCCTGGCAGAGCTTCAGCACGTCGCCGAGGTAGTCGTCGGGGACCATGATCGTGGCCTTGATCCGCGGCTCCTCGATATGGTCGACATAGGTCAGGTCCGGCATGTCGGCGGGGTTGTGCAGGTCGCGCACCTCGCCGTCCTTCATGTGGAGCCTGAAGACCACCGAGGGCGCGGTGGTGATCAGGTCGAGGTCATACTCGCGTTCCAGCCGGTCGCGGACGACCTCGAGGTGGAGAAGCCCGAGGAAGCCCATGCGGAAGCCGAAGCCGAGCGCCGCCGAGGTCTCCATCTCGTAGGTGAAGGAGGCGTCGTTCAGCGCCAGCTTCTCGATGGCGTCGCGCAGGGATTCGAAGTCGTTGGCGTCGACCGGGAAGAGGCCGCAGAAGACCACGGGCTGCGCCGGCTTGAAGCCGGGGAGCGCGGTGGCGCAGGGCTTCCGTTCGTGGGTGATCGTGTCGCCCACGCGGGTGTCGCGGACCTGCTTGATCGAGGCGGTGAAGACGCCGATCTCCCCCGGCCCCAGTTCGGCGATGTCGACCATCTGCGGCTTCAGCACGGCGAGCTTGTCGATGCCGTAGATTGCGCCGGTCTGCATCATCTTGATGCGGTCGCCCCGGGCGACGCGGCCATCCATGACGCGGATCATCACGACGACGCCAAGGTAGGCGTCGTACCAGCTGTCGACGAGCATGGCCTTCAGCGGCGCCTGCGCGTCGCCCTTCGGCGCCGGCAGGCGGTGGACGATGGCCTCCAGCACGTCGGGGATGCCGACGCCGGTCTTGGCCGAGATCGGGATGGCCTGGCTGGCGTCGATGCCGATGACGTCCTCGATCTCGGCCTTCACGCGCTCGGGGTCCGAGGCGGGCAGGTCGATCTTGTTGAGCACGGGGACAAGCTCGTGGTCGGCGTCGATCGCCTGGTAGGCGTTGGCGAGCGTCTGCGCCTCCACCCCCTGGGTGGCGTCCACGACGAGGAGCGAGCCCTCGACCGCGCGCATGGAACGGCTGACCTCATAGGCGAAGTCGACGTGGCCGGGCGTGTCGATGAGGTTCAGCACATAGGTTCTGCCGTCCTTCGCCGGGTATTCGATGCGGACGGTGTTGGCCTTGATGGTGATGCCGCGCTCGCGCTCGATGTCCATCGAGTCGAGGAGCTGGGCCTTCATGTCGCGTTCGGCCACGGTGCCGGTCATCTGGATGAGTCGGTCGGCGAGGGTCGACTTGCCGTGGTCGATATGGGCGACGATGGAGAAATTGCGGATCTGGGCGAGCTCGGTCATGATGGGGCGGGATATGCGCGGGAAACCGCGGCCGGTCAATGGGCTGATGGGGGCCGGGGCGCGCCGGCGCGCGGGTTCCGTGGCAGGATCGGCAGAGCCGCGGTCGGGGAGGCCGCCATGAAGGAGATCGCCTATGCTGTGCGCGTCACCGGGCGGGTGCAGGGCGTCGCCTACCGGGCCTGGACGCAGGGGCAGGCCCGGGCGCTCGGCCTCAGGGGCTGGGTCCGCAACCGCGGCGACGGCTCCGTGGAGGCGCTGATCGCGGGGCCCGAGGCGGCGGTGGAGGCGATGGTGACGGCGATGGGCGAAGGCCCCGGCGCGGCGCGGGTGACCGACGTCTGGACAGAGCCCGCGGACCCCGGCCCGGTGCCCGCCGGCTTTGCCATCCGCGCCTGAGCGCGCCGGGTCGCGGAAGTTCAGGGGCGTGACGCGACCGGTCTTGACGCGCTGGCCGCGCCGTCCGATCTAGGGACCAGAGCCAGCGGAGGCCCCCATGAAGTTCTCCATCCCCGACATGACCTGCGGCCACTGCAAGGCGGTGGTCGAGCGCACCATCATCGACCTCGACAGCAATGCGAGCGTGGTGGTGAACCTCGGCGCCCACACCGCCGAGGTCAAGACGACGGTTCCCGCCGAGGCGATCATCGGCGCGCTGAAGACGGAAGGCTACACCGCCGAGCGGATCGGCTAGGCTCCGGTCGCGCCGAGCCGCGCCAGGACCCGGTCCGCGCCCTCTTCGATGAGGTCCAGCGCCGCATCGAAATCGCGGCTGTACCAGGGGTCCGGCACCTCTCCCTGCCCGAGGAAGAGCGCGAGTTCGGCGGAGGATGCGGCGGGCCGCAGCGCCGCGAGGTCGGCGAGGTTGGACCGGTCCATGGCAAGGACGAGGTCGAAGGCGGCGAAATCGTCAGCCGAGACCTGCCGCGCACGCAAGGCCGAGAGGTCGTAGCCGCGCCGGGCGGCAGCCGCGATCATCGGGCCGTAGGGCGGCTCGCCCACATGCCAGCCGCTGGTGCCGGCGCTGTCCGTGGCCACGCGAAGCCCGGCGTCACGCGCCCGGGCGGCAAAGACCGCCTCGGCCGCGGGCGAGCGGCAGATGTTGCCGAGACAGACGAAGAGGATACGCTGCATGCCGGGGCCTCCTGCCCCGCCCATCGCAGACGGAGAGCCCTGTGTCAAAGCCCCGCGCCATCGTGATCCTGACCGGCGCCGGCATCTCGGCCGAAAGCGGGCTCGGCACCTTCCGCGACCCGGGCGGGCTCTGGTCGCGCTACGACTGGCGCGATCTCGCCACGCCCGAAGGCTTCGCGCGCGATCCGGGCTTCGTGCTCGAGTTCTACAACTGGCGGCGCGAGAGGGTGCGAGCGGCACGGCCCAACTTAGCCCACCGCGCGCTGGCGCGGCTCGCGCGGGAGGGCGACGCAGCGGTGACGCTTGTCACCCAGAACGTCGACGACCTGCACGAACGTGCCGGAAGCCCCGAAGTCATCCACATGCACGGCACCCACCTGACTGCCCGCTGCGCGGCCTGCGGCCACCGCTGGCCCGCGCCGGAGGTCATGGCGCCCGCCGACCCC
>NZ_WBUS01000038.1 GCF_008933605.1 Albidovulum sp. | reverse complement strand
CCGTGGGACTGCCGGCGGAGACTTGGGAAGTTGTTTGCGTCATGGCGCACCCGCACGTTGAAGGGGGTCGGTGCTTGTGTGGTCAGGCGCGACAGGGGCCGGCCGACCACATTCAGGGAGCGCCCGCTGGCGCTCGCCGGAGGTGACCGGCGCCAGAGTTCCCGGCGCCGGTCGACGGAGTCAGGTCACTGGCAGGCGGCCACGTCGGCGGCCGCGCCTTCGCAGGCCTGGCCCTTCGAAATATGGCCCGCGTCGATGACGAGGTTCAGCGTTTCCTTCGTGATCGGCGTCGGGGTGAGGAAGATCGCGCTCATCTCGACGCCTTTTTCCCCGCCGGACCATTTCTGTGCGCCCTCGACCGCATCCATCGCCGTGCCCTTGGCGAGCGCGACGGCGATCTCGCCGGCGGCCTTGCCGAGCGCACGGCTGTCTTTCCAGACGGAAACAATCTGAGAGCCGCGGGCCACGCGGTTCAGCGCCGCGAGGTCGCCGTCTTGGCCGCCGACCGGAACGGTGAGGCCCTGGGCCTGCAGCGCCGCGATCACCCCGCCGGCCATGCCGTCGTTCTCGGCGAGAACGGCGTCAATGGCATTGTTGTTGGCGGTCAGGCACTGCTCCATGTTCGCCTGGGCGTTCTCGGGCTTCCAGCCATCCGTATAGGTCTCGCAGACGATCTTGATCTTTCCGGCCGCGACATCGGCGCCGATCACCTCTTCCATGCCCTCGCGCAGGAAATCGGCATTCGGGTCGCCCGGGTCGCCCTTGATGATCGCGTAGTTGCCTTCGGGCTGGGCAGCCTTCACCGTATCGGCGATGATGGTCCCGACACCCTTGTTGTCGAAGGTCAGGTAGAAGGCGCGATTGTCCTCGATCAGGCGGTCATAGCCGATTACCGGAATGCCTTCCGCCGCAGCCTTGTCGACCGCCGGGCCGATCGCGTCCTTGTCCATGGCGAGGATGATCAGCGCCTCGGCCCCCTGGGCAATGAGCGCTTCGACATCCGTCAGCTGCTTGGCGGCGGAGCCTTGGGCGTCCGCCGAAACATAGGTGGCGCCGGCGGCCTCGAGCGCGGCCTTGATGGCGGCCTCGTCGGTTTTCCAGCGTTCCTCCTGGAAGTTGGACCAGCTTACGCCGACCGTCTGCGCCCAGGCCGAGTTTGCAGCGAAACCGGCCGCCAGGGCGACGGCCGCCAGAATGGACTTGTGCATAAGTTCCTCCCGTTGGTGGGCATGCCGCCCGGATCGACGGATTCGCCGATACTCGGAGATAGTTGACTCTAATAATTTCACTTGTCAAATTAAAAGTCAGGTTGCAGACTACCGTTGCGCAAGAATGATGCGAAAACGGGCGCTGCAACGCAGAAATCCCGACGCATCAGGGACGAACCTGCGCGCCTTTAATTAGGTGGACTAAGAAATGAAGGACCGGGAGGCGCGGGCGGCGCGGCGGATTGAGGCGCGGACGCAAGGGTGCGGGCCCCTCATCCCCTCGCTTACCGAGTCCGCGCGCCCGCTCCGCCAGCAGATTTTCGAAAGGGTTCGGGCCGCCGGCTACATGCCGCGCGTCCAGGTGGCAAAGGAACTCGGGGTCAGCCCGGCTTCGGTCACGACCCTGACGTCGGAACTGATCGAGATGGGGCTGCTCGAAGAAGTGTCGACGCAGCGCGACGCGGCGGACGGCACACGCGGACGCCCGGCCGTCGCGCTGGGCGTCCGGGCCGACGCGAGGCTGGTCGCCGGGGTCAAGCTGTCCGATCGCGAGCATACGGCGGTGATCGTGGACTTTGCCGGTAACCTCATCGCCGACGAGGCCATCGCGCGCCAGCCGGGCGCGATGGAACTCGCCGACCTTGTTGCGGCGACCGCGACGCTTGTGGCCCGGCTTTGCGAGAAGGCCGCGATCTCTCCGTCACGGCTCAGCGCCATTGGTCTTGGCGTGCCGGGGTTCGTCGATTCCGCAAAGGGCATCGTCCACTGGTCTCCCGTCATCGCGAGCCGCCATGCACCGCTTGCTGCTGCCGCGAGCGCGAGGCTCGGCCGGCCGGTTCACGTGGACAACGACGCGAACCTCGTGACGCTCGCCGAGTTGTGGTTCGGTGCCGGCCGCAGCCTGTCGGATTTCGCGGTGCTCACCATCGAGCACGGGGTCGGCATGGGCTTTGTGATGAACCATCGCATCTATCGCGGCGGCCAGGGACTCGGCATGGAGCTCGGTCACACGAAGGTCCAGCTCGACGGCGCTCTCTGCCGGTGTGGCCAGCGCGGCTGTCTTGAGGCCTATGTCGCGGACTACGCGCTGGTGCGCGAGGCGACCACGGCGCTGAATCTGACCAGCCGCGAGACGCAGTCGGTCAACATTCTTCTTGAAAGCCTCTATGATCACGCCAAGGCCGGCAATGCCGCGGCACGGTCAATCTTCCACAGGGCGGGACGCTACCTGGCGCTGGGTCTGGCGAACGTGGTGAACCTCTTCGACCCCGAGCTGATCATCCTCTCGGGTGAGCGGATGCGGTATGACTACCTCTATGCCAACGAGACGCTGGGCGAGATCAAGGCGCTGGCACTCAACACCGGGCGGCCGGCACCGCGAATCGAGATCCACGCCTGGGGCGATCTGCTCTGGGCCCACGGCGCGGCGGCGCTGGCGCTGTCGCAGGTGACAGAACAGCTGCTGAGCCCCGCGCGGGAAATCGCCGCCCAATGAGACCGATCCTTCTCCTCGCCACGATTGCAGCGTCGCCGGCCGGGGCAGACCCGCTTTTTGTCGATCGCGCGGGCAACCTTCCGGTCGCACATGTCTATGAAGGCGGTTGGGAGCATTTTGTCGGCGGCGGTGTCGCCGTATTCGACTGCAACGGCGACGCCCGGCCGGAGATCTTCGTGGCTGGCGGTACGAGCCCCGCGCGCCTGTTCGTGAACACCACGGAAGTCGCGGCTTCTCCGCTCACGTTTGCGCTGGGAGACCTGCCGCCGATCACGGGTGTGACCGGGGCCTATCCGCTCGACATCGACGGCGACGGTGCGATCGACCTGGCGATACTGCGGGTCGGGCGCGACATGCTGCTCCGTGGCGGCCCCGGCTGCAGCTTCAACGACGCTTCGGCTGCATGGGGATTCCACCCCCGCGATGCCTGGACGACCGCCTTTTCCGCCGTCTGGGAGAAAGGGCAAGGCTTTCCGACGCTGGCTTTCGGACACTATGTGGACCGAACCAACCCCAAAGGCCCGTTCGAAGCCTGCGACACATCGGACCTCTATAGGCCCTCGGGATGGGTCTACGGCACGCCCGAGACGATCGCGCCCGGCTTCTGCACGCTCTCCATGCTGATCACGGATTGGCGCCGCTCGGGTCAGCCGGAACTGCGCGTTTCCAACGACCGTCACTATTACGTCCGCGGCGGCTACGAACAGATGTTCCGCCTCAACCCGCTTGCCGAGCGGACACAGGACTGGCCACGCGTCTCGCTCTGGGGGATGGGGATCGCCAGCCAGGACCTGAATGGTGACGGGCTGCCCGAAGTGATGATGACCTCGATGGGCGACCAGCTGCTCCAGTTCAACACGGGAACAGGCTTCTCCGATGCGCCTTATGAGCTCGGCACCTACGCGCAGCGCCCGTTCATCGGCGACGATGGCCGGCCTTCCACCGGATGGCACGCCGAGTTCGCGGACGTGGACAACGACGGACGGCCCGACCTCTTCATCGCCAAGGGGAACGTCGATCAGATGCCGTCGAACGCGATCCACGACCCGAACAACCTTCTGATGCAGCAGCCGAACGGAAAGTTAGTCGAGAAGGCCGACGTGGCCGGGATTGCCACGACCGAACGATCCCGCGGCGCGGCGCTTGCGGATTTCGACGGCGACGGGCGGCTCGACCTCGTGGTGGTGAACCGCCGCGCGCCCCTCGAACTCTGGCAGAACCTGACGCCGCAGACCGGCCATTGGGCCGGGATAGAGCCGCGCATGGACGGCAACAGCCGCGCGGTCGGCGCCTGGGTTGAAGTCCGCGCGGGTGGCAAGGTGACGGCGCGCGAGGTGACGGTGGGCGGGGGGCATGCCGGCGGCCAGTCTGGTCCGCTCCACTTCGGCCTTGGAACCGAGACGGAGCCTGAGGTTCGCGTCATCTGGCCCGACGGCACGGCATCGAACTGGACGCCGGTGCCCGTGGACCGGGTGACGGAGGTCCGGCCCGACGGGCTGTCGCTGCGGCTCGGACTTTAGCGCTCCACCGGGAGCCCGCTCGGCACGGCCTCGGGCACGCCAAGCCGGCCGTCTATGGCCGCCCGGTCACGCAGTGAGTCGAGAAAGGCGATCAGCTGTCGCACCTCGACCTGCGACAACGGTCTGCCCGGCGGCGCGGCCGCCTCGATCGCATGCACTTCGTCAGGCGCGTCGAGGATCGCCCAGTCGGATTTGGCAAGGTCGATGGCCGGAAGTAGTGCAAGCGCGCGGTCGTAGCCCGATAGCCCGACCGACGGATCCGCGTGGTGGTGCAGAAACGCTGCGAGATCGGACCATGCGCCGGCATGGCCCCAAGGCCCCGTGGCGGTGACGTTGCGCAGCGACGGGGTGCGGAAGGCGAAGGCATCCTCGGGCCGGTTGGTGACCCGCATCCTGCCGACGTCCCGAGAATGCCGCTCGAACCGCTCGGCCTTGCCGGGTCCAAGCTGCGGCTCGCCCATCGCGTGGAAGCCGTGATCGGTCTGAAACTTGCCCGAATGGCAGCCGGAACAGGCCGCCTTGCCGAAGAACAAGTCCATCCCCGCCTGTGCCTCGGGGGCCAGGGTTCCACCGCCGCGTTGCATCACGTCGAAGGGAGAGTTGTCGGACCGCCATTCGAAGGCAACGAAGGCTGCGATCGCATTCGAGATGTCGGTGAATCCGACCGGGCGGCCGCCAGCGATTTCCGGATAGGCGGCCGAAAACATGTCCCGATAGGCCGGAATGGCCGCCACGCGTTTCGAAAGGATGTCCCATGCGCCGCCGGGCGGCGTGATGATGCCCTCGCGCACGGCCGTCGAAACGTCGTTCTCCTGGTAGTGCCCAGCCATCTCGTCCGGCGAAAGCACCGGGAACATCGTCTGGGCCGAGAGGATGGAGGCGAAGCCGGCCACCATTTCATCCTCGAGTGGTGTCCTAAGCCCCGACGGGCGGGACGGGTCGACCTCGATGCGCCCGTCGTGGAACATGACGGTGAACTCGTGTGCCCCGAGATTGAAAAGCGCCGGTGCGTTGCGGGGAATGCGCTGCTCCGGCAGGTTCGCCGGATCTGGCTTGCGCTCGGGCCCGAGCCCGATACCGCCCTCACCGAGGCCAAGCGAGAGCCCGTCCGAGGTCGCGAAGCGCGGGTGGTGACAGGTCGCGCACGAGATGTTGCGGTTGCCCGAGAGGATAGGGTCATAGAAGAGCAGCCGCCCGAGCCGCGCTTCGTCCATGGAGACCGGGCCATAGTCTGCGTCGGTGATCGCGGCCGGAACTTCCGCTCCCGCCGAAGTGGCTGCCCAAAGGGTGAGCAGTACAATGTACCGCAAGGCGAATCCTCCCACAGGTCAGTGATAGCGCTCGAAACGCGTTGTGGGAACGTCCGACCGCCACGGGCGTGCGCAATCCGCCGTCAACCCGTTGCATGCGGTATTGCGGCGCGCGAACATGACACCATCAATCCAAGGGAGTCCCTCCGTTTGGCCTGGGCAACCGACTTCCTGAAGCTCGCCGGCGCCGTCTGGAACGCGATGGACGAGCGGCACATGGGCCTCCTCTCGGCGGGCGTCGCCTTCTATGCGATGTTCGCGATCTTCCCCGGCATGGCGGCGACCATCGCGATCTGGGGCTTCTTCGCCGACCCGATCGTCATGCGGGACTACCTCGGCCAGATCCATGGCGTGATCCCTGACGCCGCTTTCGGCGTGCTCGAATCCCAGCTCGACGCGCTTCTGGCAGCAAACAGCCGGACGCTCGGCTGGACCACGGCGCTCTCCTTTGCGGTGGCCATCTACTCCGTCCACAGCGCCGTCGCCGCGCTTGTGAGCGGGCTGAACGCGATGCATGACCGGGCTCACCGCCCCGGCCTCTTCCGGCTCCTCTGGTCCGTCGTGCTCACCGGAGCGGTCGTCGCGCTTGTTCTGTCCGCGCTCGTCGTCGTTGTGACCGTGCCGGTGGCGCTCAACTTCCTCCACGTCGACCATCTGGGATCGTTCGTTCTCTTCTACCTTCCCTGGGTGGTGATGTTCGCCGTCCTCTTCGTCGTCCTCGGTCTTTTCTATCGCTGGGGACCGACGTCCGAGAGCCGCAGCCACCGCCACTCCTGGATCTCGCCCGGGGCATTCGTCGCGGCGCTGCTCTGGGTCGCGGCTTCCATCGCCTTCTCGGTCTATCTCGCCTATTTCGGCGCATACAATCGCATCTATGGCTCCATCGGGGCGGTCATCGCCCTGCTCATGTGGCTCTACATTTCGGCCTATATCATCCTCTTCGGCGCCGTGCTGAACGAGGAGCGCGCGCGGCTCCGGCGCGCTCAGTAGTCCCGCTCGTAGTAGATGCCGATACCGGTCGAGCCATCAGACCCGATCGTCCCGCGTGCCGTCACGCCGGGTCGGACGTCGAGATTTAGGTTGATCTCGGTCTTGCCCTCGGCGCCAAGGGTGACGTCGGTATAGACCTTCTCCGACAGGTACTTCCCGGCTCGCACCGCCGCCGACCCGTCCTCGTCCGTCATGACGTCGAGATCGTCGAGTCCGAAGGAACTGCGCAGCTTGGAGACGATCCCCTCGCCGCCCTGCCCGGCAAGCTCCGCCACGGCCGACGCGAGCTGCGCGGCCTGAAACGGCGACAGGTTGTTCAGTCCGCGGCCGAAGAGGAGGCGCGCGATGACTTCCTCCTCGGGAAGCTCCGGAGAGGAAACGAAACGGATTTCCGGCGCGGTGGCCTCCCCCTCGATCACGATGGTCGCGGTGACCCCGTCGGCCTGGCTTTTCGCCGCGAACCGGATGTAGGGCGTCAGCGCGCCCTGAAGCTCGATCATTCCCTCGTCGATGGTAAAGCGCTTCGCCAGGAGGTCGAGCCGTCCGCGGATCAGGCTGAACCGGCCCGACGGCACCACATCGGAGGTTATCCCCGTCAGTCTCAGCGACCCGCCCATCTCCGCGTCAAGCCCCCGGCCGCGCACGAAGATCCGCTCGGGCGCGGTGATGGTGAGGTCGAGCGGATAGGACGACGCGCGTCGGGCCGCGTCCCCCTCCGGTTCCGTCAGGCCGGCCCTTGCGCGCGTCAGGTACACGTCGGCCGGCTCGCGAACATGCACGACATCGCGCAGGAGCGGGTCCGCGCCGAGGCCCGTGGACGGTACCCGCACTTCGGTCCGGCCAAGAGTGACGCCACCCGAGATCGTCGCTCCGTCGAGGAGCGGGCCGCTGACCCTCACGGTTCCGCTTACCGTCGTGTCGAACAGTTCTGGATCGCGGAGTCGCGCCGCCGCAAGCCGGATCCCCAGGTCGCCGGGATAGGGCCGGCCGAGTGCGACCGACCCCGACAGCGTCACCTCGCCACCGCCCCGCACCGCGGAGGTGCCGGAGAGCGCCGCCGCACCTGCGGCGAGATCCGCGGACAGGGACAGGCTCTCGAGTTCGATCCCGAAGGTCGGCGCAACGAGCCGCCCGCCGCCAAGCGCCACCCGGCCGGAGAGCGAGGAGAGACGCGGCGGCCCGTCAAGTCTCAGGTCGAAGGTGACCGGCCCGGTAACGTTGCGCGGTTCGATGAACGGGTTGATGATCGCCGATTGGCCGCCGCCCGCGAGGGCGAGTTTGGCCTTAGCGAAATCGGAGGAGATTGTCCCCGTCACCCGGGCATTCGTGGCGCCCGGACCCTCACCCGCCAGATCGACCGAGTAACCCGCCGCCGTTTCTGTAACCGTGCCGTCTGCCGTCAGCGGTCCCGGAAATCCGGGTACGAGAAGCGCAAAGTCGGCAAGCCGGGAGGAAAGATCGATCCGCCGGGAGTCTCCATCGATCACCCCCTCGGCCGCCACGGTCACCTGTGGATTCTTGAGGTTCAGCGCGTCTAGCCTCATCCTCCCGGCGTGCTCGTTGACGACGAGCCGCAGCGTCGCGGGGCCGGATAGCAAACGGTCGATCTCCGCCTGACCGACCCCCAGCCGATCGCCGGACGCGTCTAGCGTCATGCGCCGTACGCCTTCCGTCTCGGCCAGGCGCGCCTCGCCCTTCAGCGTGCCTAGGTAGGATGGCCCAAGAGCCGAGAGGTCCGAGAAATCGAGCTCGGCCCGAAGGTCCGAGGCGCCGGTTGCCAACCGCCCGGACGCGCGCGCCGAGAAGGTCGAGGCCGTCACGTCGAGGCGGCGCAGGGTGATGCCGGTCTCGTCACGGGAGGCCGAGACGGCGACCTGACTCTCGCCGGAGAGCAAGCGGTCGAGTTCCGGCACGCCAACGGCGAGGCCCGACCCGTTGACGTTGCCCTCGACGTCGAAACGGCCTGACAGGACGCCACCCGAGCCGAGAAACGACAGCGCACCGGAACCGCCGAGCGGCCATCCTGCGAGGGCCGAGAAGCGGTCGAGATCGGCCACCTGCGCCGTGACCTTGCCCCGAACGAGGGTATCGCCGTCGGAAGCGGTCACTTCGGCCTGTCCGGTCGCCCCGTAACCCTGCCCGGTGACGCCAAACGACGGAAGCCGCAGGGGCTCGCCCTCCAGCCAGGAAAAGACCGTCCGTCCCGAAAGGTCCGGCCCGATGGCTGCGGCAAGCGCAGGACTGGCGGGCGCGATTCCGGTTGCGGCGAAGGTGACGGTGCCGCCCGCACGCGACCCTGTGACCCCGGCCCGTCCGATACGCCCGGAACCGCCGAGCGTCACGCCTGCAATCGCCAGGCCATCGCGCCGGAAGCCGCGCAGCGTCCCGGCGAGTGTCCAGCCTTCGGCCTTTGCATGGTCGTAGCGCAGCCTGAGTTCGCCTGATCGCACGAAGGTGCGCGGGCCCGGCAGGGGCAGAAGCGTATCGCCTCCGGACCCAAGCCCGAGCCGCACGGTGAGCGCGGCCTGCAACGGTATGCCGTCGGGTGCGACGCTGAGCCTTCCGGAGAGGTCAAGCCGCCTGGCCTCGACAACCAGCCGTGTGAGATCGAGCTGGCCCGATGGCAGACGCCGCCCCTCGGCCTGAAGGGCCACGTTCCGTCCGAAGAACTCCTGATAGTCGGGAAGGAGCAGGGGCGCGATGTCACCGGCGATGTCGGCCGCGAACCGCCGTTCCGGCGTCGGTCCCGGTGCGTCCCTCGTCAGCAGCGTGACCTTCCCCGTGAGGCGCCGAATGCCGTCGGTCGACAGCGACACATCGGTCGCGAAATTGTCGATAACCCCATCGCCATGCACCGCGAGCTCGATGGAGGGGCGGCCCGGCAAGCCGAGCAGATTGGCCGCGATCCCATCGGCGCCCTCTGCGACCAGCAGATCGAGGGTCGCTTCCCGCGTCTCGTTGGCATAGCGCCCCGTGAGGGAAAGCGTCCCACGAGGGCCGTCAGTGCGCTCGACCGAAACCTCGGCGGTTCCTTCCCCCCCTTCGAGGTGCATCGTCCCGTTGAGCCTCACCACGGCTCTCCTGCCGAACAGCGCTTCTCCCAGCACCATGCGATCGGCGCGCAGTGTTCCGATGTCCACCGACACCGGAAGCTCCGGCAAGCTGAAGCCGGACGCCTCCGCGCTGGGGCCGGCGGACCCGGGGGCACGTGGCAAGTCGATCTCTGCCGCACTCATCTCGCTGATCTCGACCCGACCGGCAAGCAGCGCGGAGCGCTTCCAGCCGATCGCGCCGTTGCGGACGGTGATCCATACCCCCTCGTCATCGGCGATGGTCAGTTCATCGAAGGTCGCGCGGGACGACAGCGCGCCACGGAACCCTTCGATCCGCACGATGCGGCCGAGCGACGACAGGTTGTCCTCGAGGTAGGCGGTCAGGAAGTCGCGGTCACGCTCGGTTGCCGCCGCGTCCTCCTGCGATGACGCGGCAAGGGGCAAGAGGCAGATCGCCAGGGAGAGGAGGAGACGCCGCATCAGAACGCCTGCCCGATGCCGACATAGATCTGGACACCGTCGCCGGTCGGTCCGGACACCGGCACGGCGACATCGACGCGAATCGGTCCGATCCCGGTGTTGTAGCGCAGGCCGATGCCGGCTCCGGCATGCCATTGCCCCGTGCCGCCGAAAAGCTCGTCGATCCCGACAAACCCCGCATCGTAGAATGCGGCGGCGCCGATCCGGTCGGTGATCGCCGCGCGCAACTCGGCCGAGGCCGCGGCGAAACTCATGCCGCCCGTCTGGACCGAGAGCAAAGCCGACCGTGCCAGCGGCACGCCAAGCGACTGGTAGGGCTGTCCGCGCACTGTCCCGCCGCCGCCGGACCAGAACCGGAAGCTCGCCGGCGTTTCTGGCAGCCTCGGCCCGATGTTTGTGCCGAGCTGGAACCGGCCCGCAAGGACGAAACGGTCATCGGCGCCAAAGGCGCGATACAGGCGCGCGTCGGCCTTGACCTGCGCGCCGCTGCCCGCGGAGGCATAGCCCAGGAAGGGCGTGAGGTCGGTCCTGAGATAGAAGCCCCGGTGGGCGTCGAGGAGGTTGTCACGGCTGTCCCACGTGAGCGCGACGGGAACCGTCAGCACCCGGTAGTCGGTTGATCCCCCGACGTCGGAAACGCGTTCCGCGAGGTATCCGATTCCGGCCTGTGCCGAAACGTGATCCCCGAACTCCCGAGAGAGACCGAAAGCGAGCGCGACGCGTTCGACGGTCTGATCCAGCACATCTTCGCGCGAGGCGCGCGCCTCGACAAAGGCGGTCGCATCGGTCACCGGCGTCGCCGGCCGGTCGATCCGCACGCCGAGCGAATAGTCGATGGAGCCGCTCTGTCCGCCGATCCGTTCGAACGCGCCATCGACCCGCAGGCGCTCCGCCCCGCCAAAGAGGTTCCGGTGGAGCCAGTATCCCGACAGGTTGAGGCCCTCGCTGTTGGAGACCTCGGCGCCGAAGCCGAACCGGCGGAGCTTCTCCTCGTCGAGCACAAGTTCCACGTCGAGCGTGTCGCCGTGGCCGATCGTCTCGGCCTCCGTCACCGCCACGGTGCGGAATACCCCAGCCCGGCGCAGGCGCGTGGCAACCTTGTCGAGCTTCGCGGGATCGAAGGTCTCGCCGGCCGGAAAACCGGCGATCTTGAGGATGCGCTCGAGTCGCATCCTCTCGTAGCCCGATACGCGCAGCTGGCCGAAGCGGAGCTGCGGGCCGGGCGCGAGCAGGATTTCGGAGGCGATGGTGGCGGCGCCATGGTCGGCCACGATGGACTGGCCCATGACGCGGGCCTTGGCATGACCGATCGCGCGCCACCCCTCGACGCCGGCGTCGGCCGCATCGACGATGGCGGTGGAATAGGCGGGCTTGGTGTCGCCATAGGCGGGCGGAAGCCGCGTTCCACGCGCGTAGGGCTTCATCCGCGCCTTTTCGAAGCGAAAGATCGGGCCGGGCGTCACTTCGATCGAGACCACGCCGATGCTCCCGGGCGTGTCGAGCGGGGCGATCTCCGCCGCCTCGCGTCCGTCGATCCGGATCCGGATCACGCCCGAGTAGTAACCCTCGGCATAGAGCGCGCCGATCAACCTTGCATAGTCCGCGCGCGCGGCCGCGAAGACCGTCTGGCTGTCGGTCGTGTTCTCGCGTTCAGCAGCCAGGACGAGAGACGCGGCGCGCAGCCGGTCCAGAAGTGCGCGATCCGCGCCCGGAACCGTCAGCTCGACGCGGTCAAGCGCCCCTGCAGGGCGGGAGGGCACGGCTGCCACGGCTCCGGCGACAGCCGTAACGGCCGCGAGACTTCGCCACCATCCTGCGCGTCGCAACGATCAGCCCCCGAACTCGTGATCCACGAAACAAGCCTCGCATTCTATGCGTGCGAATGCCAGAGGTTGAGCTTTCGTTGGGCGCCATCCGGCCCGCGGCGCGGCGTCTCGCTGGCCCGGCTGTTGGAGACTGCCCGTCCAGCCTCCCGGCATCATGCGGCGCGGAAGATCCGGTGACGGTGATCCGAAAGGTAGATCCTGAGCCATGGCGTGAACCGCTCGGGCCCGGCCGCAATCTCGGCCTCCAGATCGGAGAGCGCGATCCAGCGCACCTCCATGACCTCGGTCGGGTCAGGCGCGACCGGAAGGCCGGCCGGCGCCGTCGCGGTATAGATATCCACCACCTCGTGTTCGATCATGCCGCCACCCACGTCGGCGCGGTATTCGACCTCCTCGGCGAAGACGGGCGTCACGCCCTCGATGCCGAGTTCTTCGCGCAGCCGGCGGACGGCGCAATCGACCGTCGCCTCGCCCCAATGCGGATGCGTGCAGCAGGTGTTCGCCCAGAGCCCGGGCGTATGGTACTTGCCCATTGCCCGACGCTGGATCAGCACCCGGCCGTCCGCCAGCAGGAAGACCGAAACCGCCCTGTGGCGACGCCCCTCGCGGTGGGCCGCCAGCTTGTCGAAGGGCACGAGCCGCCCGTCGACCCAGGTCGGGATGAGATCGGCGGGGGCGGTCACGACACCTGCTGCGCAGGGGCCTGAGCCTGGGCGCGTCGGGACAGCTCCTGACGGTAGAGGCCGAGGTAATCGACGGTGTCGATGTTCAGCGGCGGGAAGCCCCCGTCACGTGTCACGTCCGAGATGATGCGGCGGATGAAGGGGAACACCATCCGCGGGCATTCGATCAGGAGGAACGGGTGAAGTTGCTCTTCCGGCACACCCTCGATGTGGAAGATCGCCCCGTAGTCGAGTTCGAGCAGGAAGAGCGGCGCCTGGTCGGCCTTGTTCTTGGACGTCACCTTGAACTTGCTGACGACCTCGTACTGGTGGTCCACCGCCCGCTTGCGCGCGTCGAGGCTGACCTGCACCTGGATATCGGGCTGCACCTCGGCGTTGGTGATGCCCTTTTGCGCAACGATGTTCTCGAATGAAAGGTCGCGCACGTACTGGCCGAGCACCTGCATCCTGACCTGCGGCGCCTCCGGCTGCGCGGCGCCGTTGTTCCCGTTGCCGTTGTCGGCCATCTCTCACTCTCCCAACGAAGTCTGGTCGGGCGGGGGTGTAGCACCTTGGTGCCGCCGCCTCAATGGCGTGTCCAGCCGGAAGCGCCGCGCGGCCGGTCGTCGGTGCCCACCTCGTGGTATTCGCCGTCGATCACGTCGGGCCGCCAGGGTTCGCGCCGGGGCGGCATCCCGCCCACGCTGAACCGTTCGACCCGCACGCGCGACGCGAGATAACGCAAGACGGCTGACCGGACCGGTGGGATCAACAGGAGGATGCCCATCGTGTCGGTGAAGAAGCCCGGCGTCAGCAAGAGCGCCCCGGCAAAGAGGATCAGCGCCCCGTGCGCGATCGGCTCCGTCGGATCGCGCAACTCGTTCAGAGAGCCCCGCAGCTCGGCGAGCGCCAGCGACCCCTGCCGTCTCACGAGCCAGGTTCCCGCGATCGCGGTCAGGAGCACGATCGCCAGTGTCGGCCAGAGGCCGATGAGACCGCCGACCTTGATGAAGAGGCCGATCTCGATCAGCGGCACCGCAATGAACGCGATGAGCAGCCACATGAGATATCCTTTCCGGGGCCGATGTGGACTTGACCCCACCCGTCGCTTACATAAGTGGGAAGTGACCAGGATACCAACCCCGCCGCGCACTCCGCGTGGAAGCAAGGGCAATTGCCGATGAACAGCGCCGTCATCCAGCTTCTCGTCCTTGCGGCGATCGCGATCTTCCTCATCCTGCGGCTGCGAAATGTCCTCGGCAGCCGGGAAGGCTTCGAAAAGCCGCCGGCGCCCGCGCGGCTTCCCGACGACCGGAAGGGCCGTTTCGAGGTTATCGAGGGCGGTCCCGACCGCGACATCACCGATCATGTCCCCGACGGCAGCGATGCCGCGCGGGCGCTTGCGGCCATGAAGCAGGCAGAGCCGAGTTTCTCGGTCTCCGACTTCCTCGCCGGTGCGCGCGGTGCCTACGAGATGATCCTGATGGCCTTCGAGAAGGGCGATCTCGCAAAGGTGAAGTCCTTTCTTTCGGAAGACGTCCACGACGCCTTCGCCGAGGTCGTTGACCAGCGCGCCGCGCGGGGCCTGAACGTGACGGCGGAATTCCTGGGTATCCGCGAGGTGTCGCTCCAGGATGCCGAGTTCGACCGCGCCAGCGGCGAGGCCGAACTGACGGTGCGCTTCGCCAGCGAACTGACTTCGGTTGCCCGCAACGCTTCCGGCGACGTGGTCGAGGGCGACCCGAAGGAAGTCCGGCGCCAGCGCGACGTCTGGACCTTTGCCCGCAGGATGGGGTCGAACGACCCGAACTGGCAGCTCGTCGCGACCGGCGCTTGATCCGTGGCGCCCCGGCGGCTGGCGTTCGACGCGCTGCCCGGCTGGGCCGCGGATGATCACGCGGCTGCTTTCGCGGCCTATGCGGCGACCGTCGATCTGCTTGACGATGACTGGCCGCGTGCGGGCGCGACGGCCCCGCGCGAGTTCTTCGAGGGCAATTTCACGCCGGTCCTCATTGGCGATCCGCCGGCACTTCTGACGGGGTATTACGAGCCGGAGGTTCCGGGCGCGCTTGGCCGCACCGACGACTTCCGCCATCCGATTCACGCGCGACCGGAGGGGATCGGTGACGGCCCGTGGTTCAGCCGGGCCGAGATCGTCGCGGCCGACCGTCTCGCCGGGCTCGAGCTTGTCTGGCTCTCGAGTGCGGTGGAAGCCTTTCTGGCGCAGGTCCAGGGCTCGGTCCGCGTCCGCCTGGCGGACGGGACCGTGCGTCGCTTCGGCTTCGCCGGAAAGAACGGACACCCCTATCGCTCGGTGGGCGCGGAACTCGTCCGAAGCGGCGAAGTCGCGGAGTCGGCGATCTCGGCACAGGCGATCCGCGCATGGTGTGCGGACCACCCGGAAGCGGTTGCGGACCTACTGAACCATAACGCGTCGTACGTCTTCTTCCGCTCCCTGGACCTGCCGGAGGCGCACGGCCCCCTTGGCGCCATGGGCCGGTCGGTGACGGCGTTGCGAAGCCTGGCGGTCGATCCGGACCACATCCCCCTTGGCGCACCGGTCTGGGTGGACGCCGAGGGCATCCGGGCGTTGGTGATCGCGCAGGACACCGGCAGCGCGATCCGCGGTCCCCAACGTGGCGACATCTTCTGCGGCAGCGGGGATGCGGCCGGGCAGCGGGCCGGGGCTCTGCGGCTTGGGGGCCGGCTCGTCACGCTGCTGCCCCATGCGCTGGCGGGACGGATCGCGCCATGAGCCGCCGCGGCCGGAGGCTCAGCGACGAGGAGCGCGCGCTCTGGGACCGGGTTGCCGGGACGGCAAAGCCCATGCGGCCGCGGCGCGTCGCCTCCATGTCCGCAGACCCCGTGGCGAAGGCGAAACCGGTGACGGCGAGGCCCACTCCGGCGGAATTCCACATCGGGGACCTGGCCCGGCCGCTGACCGCCATGCACGACCTCGCCCCGACGATCGAGGAGCGGCTGGCGTCACAGACGGTACGCATGGACCGGCGCGCCCACCGCGACCTCACGCGCGGGAAGCTCACGCCCGAAGGGCGCATCGACCTGCACGGTATGACCCTGGCAGAGGCGCATCCGGAACTGATCCGCTTCGTGCTGCAGGCACATAGTGCCGGCAAGCGCCTGGTTCTCGTCATCACGGGCAAGGGCAAGCGGGTCGATGATCACGGACAGATTCCGCAGCGCGTGGGCGTTCTCCGCCATCAGGTGCCGCACTGGTTGACGCAGCCACCGCTTGGCACCGTCGTTCAGCAGGTAACCCCGGCACATCTGAAGCATGGCGGCATGGGCGCCTACTATGTCTACCTGCGCCGGCCGCGCTAGGGTTGCATGCCTGAAATTGCCGCCACGGGGGACAGCACGATCTGCGTGGCGCCCTGCACGGTCAGCACCGCGCCGGGCAGCAGGCCGGTCCGCGCCGCCTGTTCGGCCGCAAGCACCGAATCCACGTCACCGATCCGGCCGAGAAGCGCAAGAAGCGCAGGCGAATTGCCGACATTGAAATGGCCCGCGCCGATCGAGAAGGCCGTGGTATCCAGCAGCGTGACGTTGAGATCGCCCAACTCGGCGACGTCCGTCACGTTGCCGAGCCGGTCGGCCTGCCCCGTCAGCCCTGCCGAAAGCGCCAATGCGCGGTCCCTGCGCGAGGTGAAGATGATGATCGGGTTGGCAAGCGGCCCGACCCGCCGCGCTTGCGCCCGGAACACGTCGACGTCAATATCGGGCGAGATCAGCACGACCGCCCCGATCCGGTCCAGGATCGTCCGGTCCTCATCGATGGCGATCTGCCTCAGGGTCTCCATGGTCAGCGCGGCGCCCATCGAATGGGCGACGATCAACACCCGTTCCGCCCCCGCCGCTTCGACCTGCCTGAGCAGGACCTCG
Organism: Albidovulum sp.; assembly: GCF_008933605.1. Taxonomy (GTDB): domain Bacteria; phylum Pseudomonadota; class Alphaproteobacteria; order Rhodobacterales; family Rhodobacteraceae; genus Albidovulum. Next base: position 8,184 of record NZ_WBUS01000038.1, on the reverse strand, counting down.
AGCCCGTCGCGGGAAAAGAGCGCGCTGTCGCGATCATACACGTAACCGAGCGCGTGCGCGCGCGAAGGCCAGGAATAATGGACGAGCACACCGCTCAGATCGAGGTCGTGCCCGAGCTGGGCCAGCCGGTAGGCGCCTTCGGCAAAGGTCGTGTTGAAGCCGTGGACGAAGATCACCGCTTCGCGTTGGCCGCGCTTTTCGCGGGCAAGCGCACCCGCAAGATCGTCGCGGAAGGCGCGCGGTTCGGGATAGTCGACCTCTTTCGTGGCGACGAAGTCGGTCAGCGGGTCTGGCTTGCGCCTAGGCGGGGTGAAGCGAATCTCGCCCGGCTCGCGATCCGGAGGGACCGAGACGTCGATCCGCGCGAACCGCGTGACCTCGCTCCGCGCCCGGCCGTATTCCACTGCCGTCCCGGGCACCTCGCCGCGCGTCGTGCCGATGAACACCGTCTCGACGGTGCCGACCGCGGCCGCCGCCGGGTCGATCCGGATCTCGCCCCGCGGCTCGCAGGCCGCGAGGCCGAGGAAGATCGCCGCTATGCCGATGGTCCGCCGCATCACAATCGCACTGTCCCGTTGCGCCCTGCTTAGCGCAACCCTGACGGTCGTGCCAGCGGATCACAGGACGTAGCGGCTGAGGTCGGCCGACCGGGCAAGATCGCCGAGGTTCGTCTCGACGAAACCTGCATCGACCGTCACCGCCTCGCCCGCGCGGTCCGGGGCGGTGAAGGAAAGCTCCTCGAAGACCCGCTCCATGACGGTGTAGAGCCTGCGCGCGCCGATGTTCTCGATGCTGCGGTTCACCTCCGCGGCGATGCGCGCGAGTGCGGCGATGCCGTCATCGGTGAAGCTGACCGACACTTCCTCGGTTGCCATCAGCGCGGCGTATTGCCGGGTCAGAGCATTGTCCGTCTCGGTCAGGATGCGCACGAAATCCGCTTCCGTCAGGGCGCGAAGCTCGACCCGGATCGGCAGGCGGCCCTGCAGTTCAGGCAGAAGGTCCGAGGGTTTGGCGATGTGGAAGGCGCCGGAGGCGATGAAGAGGATGTGGTCGGTCTTGACCGGCCCGTATTTCGTCGAAACCGTGGTCCCCTCGATCAGGGGCAAGAGGTCGCGCTGGACGCCCTCGCGGCTGACATCGGCTCCGCGCGTTTCGGCGCGGGCGCAGACCTTGTCTATCTCGTCGATGAAGACGATCCCGTTTTCCTGCACCGCCTCCAGCGCGGCGGCCTTCACCGCCTCGTCGTCCAGCAGCTTGTCGGCCTCTTCCTGGATCAGCACTTCATAGCTCTCCGCCACGGCCATCCGCTTGCGCACCCGCCGCCCGCCGAAGGCTTTGCCGAAGAGGTCGCCGAGGTTCATCACCCCCATGCCTGGCTGGCCGGGAAGCTCGAACGGCATCTGCGGCGCGGCCTCGGCCACCTCCAGTTCGATCATCGTCCCGTCCAGTTCGCCCTTCTTCAGCCGGTTGCGGAACATCTCGCGCGTCTGCTCGCGGGCGTCCGCGCCGGCGATGGCCTCGATCACCCGGTCTTCGGCGGCCTTGTGGGCGCGCGCTTTCACCTCTTCGCGCATCCGTTCGCGGGTCTCGATCATCGCGGCGTCCGTCAGGTCGCGGACGATCTGCTCCACATCGCGGCCGACATAGCCCACCTCGGTGAACTTCGTCGCCTCGACCTTCAGGAACGGCGCCTTGGCGAGTTTGGCCAGACGGCGCGAGATCTCGGTCTTGCCGACGCCCGTGGGGCCGATCATCAGGATGTTCTTGGGATAGACCTCTTCCCGCAGGTCATCGACAAGCTGCTTCCGGCGCCAGCGGTTCCTGAGCGCGACCGCGACCGCGCGCTTGGCATCCTTCTGGCCGATGATGAAACGGTCGAGCTCGGACACGATCTCGCGCGGGGTAAGGTTGGTCATTTCAACTCCGAATAGGGTGGCAGCCGGTCCTTGCCGGGGAAAGCGGGCAGCAACCGCATGATGGCAGCGCGCAGCGGCACCCACCAGGTGCCGAGGATGGTGAAGAACGCGCCGAGGATGATGAGGATCCTGGCCCAGTCCATCGCGTCGGCCGCCCCGTCGCCGGTGACGGCCCAGTAGATCACCGCGCCGACATAGGCGATGCCCGCGGTCAGGATGGACCGGCGGTCGATGATCAGCGCGACGAGCGCGAAGATCAGAAGCGCGAACGTGGTCGGGAGGATCGCGGCCGATCCCCCCGCGCCCCAGATGTTGCCGGCGATGGAGTTGACCAGGGCCGCGCCCGCCAGAAGGTGCAGCCAGAAAGCCGTCGCCGAATGTCGCCCGATCCTGTGCGGGTCCTTGAGGTCGAACCACATCGCACCGGCGAAGGCACCGATCCCGAAGACCAGCGAGGCGAGCGTGAGATTGGCGCGGGGGACGAAGCTGCGTACCCATCCCTCCAGGTCGTGGACCGTGCCGCCGGGGTTGTAGCGGGTGAAGAGCGCGTAGGTCGCAAGCAGCGCAAAGAGACCGAAGACGAACATCGAGAAAGGCAGGCGGAAACGGCGGAACCAGGCAAGAACCGCCGCCGCCGTCAGCGCCGCCGAGGTGAAGGCCACACCCCTGAGCCCGAGGTCGATCTGGCCGAGAAACGTCAGGAGCGAGACGTAGATTCCGGCGGAATAGGCGCTGACGAGGACCATCGACGGCAGGTTCATCCGCCGCTTCAGCGTGAAGTATCCGGCCATCGCCCAGGCCACTGCGGCAATGATCGCGGGGACGAGGATCAGGATCGTCACGCCGCCGAGCACGGTCAAGAGGAGCGCGAGACCACCGAGAAGGATGGCGAGGCCGGTCGCGATGAAGATCTCGGCGAAGCCCCGGAAGAACTCGAAGGGTTCGTCCTCGACCGGCAGCGCGCCACGTTTTCCCGCCCGGTCGTGGGCGAGAGCCGTCAGCGCCGCAGCCTGCGCCTCCGTCACCACACCGGCGGCAACGGCTGCGCGCAGGTCCGCCGGGCCGAAGATCGGCGGCTCCTCAGCCACGGATCGTCTCCACCGTCAGGTTGCCGTTGGTGTAGACGCAGATGTCGGCGGCGATGGCCATCGCCTTCCGGGCGATCTCCTCGGCCGAAAGGCCCGTCTCCATCAGCCCGCGCGCGGCGGCAAGTGCGAAGTTGCCGCCCGATCCGATCGCGGCCACGTCATGCTCCGGCTCCAGCACGTCGCCCGCACCGGTCACGACCAGAAGTGTCGTGCCGTCAGTGACGATCAGCATCGCCTCGAGCTTCTGGAGATACTTGTCGGTTCGCCAATCCTTCGCCAGTTCCACGCAGGCGCGCATGAGCTGCCCCGGCGCGGCCTCCAGCTTCTTCTCGAGCCGCTCCAGGAGGGTGAAGGCGTCCGCCGTGGAGCCTGCAAAGCCGACGACTACGTCGCGGCCGCCGGGCGAAAGCCGGCGGACCTTGCGCGCGGTTCCCTTGATCACAGTCTGGCCGAGGCTCACCTGCCCGTCGCCCGCAACCACGACCTCGCCCCCGCGGCGCACACCGAGGATCGTCGTGCCGTGCCAGCCCGGAAACGTGTCATTCGCCATCGGTTCCCCCGTGTTTCACGGCCCTATATGGCCGTCGCCCGCCCCGCCCGCAACCACGCAAGCAAAAGGGCGCCCGAAGGCGCCCCCTGTCGTTTCGGTCCGGGGATCGGCTCAGATCGCCGACTCGATCCAGTTCTGCAGTGCGGCCTTCGGCGCGGCGCCGACCTTGTTGGAGACGACCTGCCCGCCCTTGAACATGAACAGCGCCGGAATGCCGCGCACGCCGAACTGCATCGGCAGGTCGGGGTTCTCGTCCACGTTGACCTTGGCGATCTTTACCTTGCCAGCGTAATGCTCGGACAGCTCCTCGAGCGCCGGGCCGATCTGCTTGCAGGGGCCGCACCACTCCGCCCAGAAATCGACGACGACGGGAATCGTGGAATTGCGCACTTCGGCATCGAAGTTGGCGTCGGTGACGGCGACGGTAGACATGGAATCTCTCCAGAGCGGGAATGGTTGCCCAGAAGGTATGGACGGTCCCCGGATGCGTCAAGGGATGGTGGTTGTCGCGAGTGCCTCCCTCACGATCTCGGGAGGAAGCGGCATGAGCCTGCCGGTCTGCGTCCAGAGGATCGCGATTTCGATCCGGCGGCCTGGATAGACCTGCTCGAGCATCGCGGCATAGGCGCCCATCTGGCGCAGGAGCCCGTCAGGCACGTCCTCGGGCCGCTCGGGGACGACGGCATTGGACTTGTAGTCCACCGCGAGCGCGCGTCCGTCGGAGACCACTAGTCGGTCGATCGTGCCATGCAGGACCCGGCCGCCCAGCGCCGGTACGGGCGCGGTGATCTCGACCTCCGTCAGGGCCCCGGGGCCGAGAATCGCGGTCATGTCGGGCGCCGAGAGGACGCGGCGCGCCTCGGCCAGAATCGTCTCTGTTTCAGCCGGATTCGCCGCCTCCGGCCCCTCCGAAAGCAAGGTCGCCGAAAGTTCGGGCCAGTGTTCTTCGGGCCACGACGGCAGATGTTCGAGAAGCCGGTGAAGCCAGGTCCCGCGCCGCATGGCTTCGTCTTCGTCCCGGGCTCCCTCGCCCGGAAGGGCCTTGGCGCCGCCCAGCGTCGAGGGCGAAAGGGCTGCCGGGGATCGTACCGGTGCGGGGGGCTGTTCACGGACCCACGGGGGCGTCGCCTCGCCGAACGGCCCCTCACCCGCACGAACCGGATGGTTTGCCGGCCATAGGCCGCTCTCGTGCCGTCGGCCGACACCGGCATCGAGGACCAGGTCCACCGCACCGGCCTTCTCGATCCCGTCTGCCACGAGCCTGTGCCAGCTTTCCGTCTCGGTGCCCGCATCTCCGGCACCACAGACGATGAGCCAGCTTTCCGCCCGCGTCATGGCGACGTAGAGAAGCCGCATCCTCTCGTCCCGCTGACGTTCCAGCCGCGCCGCCCGTTCAGCGGCGATCAGCGCCGGACTCTCGTCGGAAGGCGTCTTCCACAGCGCGCGTCCATGCGCGTCGAGGATGGAATCACGCAAGTCGTTTCGGCGCTTGGCGGTGTCGGGCAGGATGACGATGGGTGATTCGAGCCCCTTGGCGCCGTGGACCGTCATCACCCGGATCGCCCGGGATGCGGTGTCGAGACGCCGCTTGATCTCCACCTCCTCGGCATCGAGCCATCCAAGGAAGCCGGTGAGGCTCGGCACCGAAGCGCTCTCGTAGCCCAGCGCTTCGTTGAGGAGCGCGTCGATCCCCTCCTCGGCCTCCGGTCCGAGCCGGGCGACAAGCCGCTCGCGTCCGCCGTGCCGCGTGAGGATCCTTTCGAGGAGTTCGAAGGGCCGGAGGAAGTCGGCGGCATTCCGCAGGTCGTGCAGCATCTCCGAAGTCGCCGGGTGGCGCTCGGCTTCGCCCCGAAGCGCGCTCCAGAGGTAGCTTTTTTCCGGGCGCGGCTGGGCAAGGTCATAGAGCGCCCCCTCGCTCCAGCCGAAGAGGGGCGAGCGCAACGCGGCAGCGAGCGAAAGGTCGTCTTCCGGCGTGGCAAGGAACCGCAGGAGGGCGGTGAGGTCCTTGACCGCCAGTTCGCCGCCGATCCTCAGCCGATCCGCACCCGCGATCCTGAGCCCCGCCGCCTTGCAGGCACGGATGATCTCGTGAAACAGGTCCGACCGCCGCTGCACGAGGATGAGAAAATCGCCTTCGTCCACGGCGCGCGGGTCATCCTTCGTCGGGATCGCCACGCCCTCGTCGATCATGCGCCAGATTTCCCCGGCGATCCGGCGGGCGAGAACGACGTTGTGGTGGTCTTCCGGCAGGAGATCGACCGGGTCGTACCAGTTCTCCGGCTCCGGCTCCTCTGCCTTCGGCACCAGCGGCCAGACGTCGACCCGCCCCGGCCGGTCGGCATGGAACGCGATGTGCCTCGGGCTGCCGCCGAGCCCCCGGTTCACCCTGTCGTCGAATGTCAGGTCGACGACCCGCAGGATCGCGTCCGAGGACCGGAACGAATGTTCCAGGTCCAGCGTCACCACCGCGCGGTCGATCTGCGCATACTTCGCCGCGAAGTGGTCGCGCATGGCATCGAAGGTGGCAAGGTCGGCGCCCTGGAAGGAGTAGATCGACTGCTTCTTGTCGCCGACGACGAAGATCGTCCGCTCGACCCTCCGCGCGCCCTCGCCGGACGTGAACTCCTCGGCAAGGCGCTCGATCACCTGCCACTGGCCGGGGCTTGTGTCCTGTGCCTCGTCCACGAGGATGTGGTCGATCCCGCCGTCAAGGCGGAAGAGCACCCAGGACGCAACTGCACGGTCCGACAGGAGCGACGCGGACCGCGTGATGAGATCGTCAAAGTCCAGCAAGCCGGCACGCGCCTTGCGCGCCTCGTAGCGCGGCAGGAAGGCTGCGGCGAAGCGATGGAGCGCGAATGTCCTCTCGGCCGCAAGCAGCGCGAGGCGTCGTTCGCGCCCGTCGGCGAGCCGGGTCATCAGCCCGTCGATCTGCGGCATGAGAGGGGCTGCGGGGCCGTCGCGGACTTCTTTCGTCGGCAATGCGCCGATCTTTGGGCCGTAGGGATTCGCGGCCTTCGCTCCGTAGAGGAACAGCCCTTCCAGCGCCGCGAGGAAAGCCGCGCCGCCCGGTCCCCGCAGTGCAGCCTCGATCCCGGAGGCCAGCTTCACATCGCTTGTCTTGCCGCGGTTGAGGATGGGAACCAGTTGGCCCAATGCCTCGACGTCGCCGGCAGCGAGCGCCGCGTCGACGAGAGCGTCCTCTTGGAAGCCGGCGCGAAGGCCGAAGCCGGCAAGGATGTCGTCACGGCCGAGACTTGGGTCAAAACAGGCTCTGTTCTGGCAGATATCGGAGAGAAACGCGCCAAGATCCTCGCCCGAGAGAAGTTTGGCACCGGCATCGAATGCGGCCAGATCGCCGCCCGAAGCCATCTCCTCGGCAATCTCCTCACGCAGGAGGCGGGCCGCGCGGTCGTCGAGTTCGGAAAAGCCGGGGGACACCCGGGCCTCGAGCGGAAACCGCCGAAGGAGGCCCGCGCAGAAGGAATGGATCGTCTGGATCTTCAATCCGCCCGGCGTCTCGATGGCGCGGGCAAAGAGTCTGCGGGCACGCGCCAGCGCCTCCCGGTCGACGGGCCCGTCGAGCCCGAGGGCGGCAAGCTCCGCCCGCAGTTCCCCTTCGGACAACATTGCCCAGGCGCCCAGCCTTCGGAACAGGCGGTTCTGCATCTCGCTCGCGGCGGCCGTGGTGTAGGTGAGGCAAAGGATGTGCTGCGGCTCCGTCCCGCCAAGGAGAAGCCGCGCCACCCGATCGGTCAGGACCTTGGTCTTGCCCGATCCGGCATTGGCCGAGAGCCATGTCGAGTTCGAAGGGTCGGCCGCCTGCACCTGCCGTTCGCTCGCATCGTCACGCCTCATCCCACGTCCTCCGCGATCGAGGGGGAGGCCATCTCCCATTCGCCGAAGCGGGCCAGATGGTCGTAGTCTCCGTCGGACAGGGCGCCGAACACGGCTCGGCGCGACGTGTACCCTGTCGTGCGGCGCCCAAAGTTCGCGATCAGCCGGTGGAGCGACGCCCAGGTGTCCGAAAGAATGTCTCCGTCGACCGCCACGGCGGCCTCCTTTCCTTCGCCGCCAAGCTGGATGTAAGTCGCGCCCTCGACCTGGCGTGGCCCGAGGGTGGCAAAGGCGCCACGCTCGGCCATGGCCGCCTCTAGAAGAAGCTGCTTGTCAAAAGTTCGCTGCTGCTTGGCACTGGGCGGCGTGCCGGACTTGTAGTCATAGATGTGGACGCGACCGTCGCGCAGGAGGTCGATCCGGTCGGGCCGCGCCGTCAGGGTGAAATCGAGGTCCTCAAGCCGGACGGAGCCCTTCTCTTCGATGATCGCCGGCTCTCCTCTGGCGGCCCTCAGGGATTCCGCTGCCACGAAGACGGGTGCAATGCGCGCGATTCGCATGTGCCAGAGCCTTTGGGCGCTGGGCCAGGGCACCTGATCGGCGAGAACCGCGTCGGCCACCGCGAGAAGACGCGCCCCGGCCTCGGCAGCGGTTTCACCGGCCGGGCGTTCCCGGACGAAGCGCTCGACGATGTCGTGAAGGCTCTCGCCCCGCATTCCGGCATCGGCCCGGCCGTTCAGGGGGTCGAGTGGATAGAGACGCAGGATGTGCCGGGCGTAGATGGTATAGGGGT